>JAHBWQ010000191.1 GCA_019636915.1 Nitrospira sp.
TCACCAGCCCGCGGTATGAGGCTGCAACTCATGGCGTCCACTATTGACAACCAGGGTCAGTTGGAGGGTTAACACAATTGCATCGAGATAGTCTTATCAGTGGGACAACCGCGCATCTCCAACGAAAACACACATGGGATGCGGTGCGTGATACGGTCTTCGATGTAGCGATCATCGGTGGCGGGATTAAAGGAGCACACATAAACCATCAGCTTTGTGAGGCTGGTTATCGCACTGTCCTCATCGAGAAAGGCGATTTTTCATCAGGCTCGAGCCAAGCTTCTTGCATGATGATCTGGGGAGGGCTGCTCTACCTCGCAAATTGGGATATTGCCACCGTATGGAAACTGTCCTCGGCTCGCAATTTCTTGCTTCGCACAATGCCGAAGTGGAACAACAAACAGACATTTCGATATTACCCGCAACACATCAATCGGCTCAAACGACTACTCTTTCAAGCAGTATTTCGTTGTTATGGACTCTTCGGACCCAATCAATGGAATCGCGCTGCATCAACCCGGCCGTTGACGCAACCTGATTCGTCATTTATTGATCGATCGCCACTACCCTTGACGTTTGATGAAGCAATGGTATGGCCATCCGATGCTCGATTTGTCCTTCAACTTATTTTACGCCACCAAAGCCTCGATCACGTTCCCTTAAATTATTGTGAGGTGGAGGGAGGACAGTTTGACCATCGACATCGCGTCTGGGACCTACAACTGCACGACAAGCTCCACCACATACGCGCGAAGTGGAAAGCGCGATGTGTCATTAATGTAGCTGGGGCTGCAACAGATTCGCTTAATCACCTATTTGACATCGAATCCCCTTACAGGCACATCTTGAGTAAGGGAGTTTCTTTAGTCCTAGCACGCGATCCTCGGCATCAGACGCCTGCCATTTACGATAGTGAGGGAACGGTGATGTCATATTTACCTTGGGGGCCAGTCTCCATCTGGGGCCCGACAGAAACCCTAATAAAAGACCCCGCACAGGGCTGGCTGGCCCGCTCGGATGACATTCAGTTTCTGCTGGGAGAACTCCGGAGACATCTTCCATATCCTGTGAACAGCCATGATATTGTGAACACCCGTTGTGGCGTGAGAACGCTCGTCAGTGATACTGCCATTTCGCCGAATCAGCTATCTCATCAACTCTCACGCCGTGCTCGCATTCATGTGGACGGTGCGCGCCCTTGGATCACGCTTTACGGTGGAAATTTTACTAGCGCGGTGTTAATGGCAATACAAGTCAGACACGCATTGCGGAAACGGTCCATTTGGCCCTCAGCATCCCGGCTTTCTTTACCGCAACAGAATACCGCTGCTCCTGAAAGTGTCTATTTCCCAGGCTTGACAGAGCCCGTATACTCTCCACGGTGGTGTGCCACCTATGAAATGTGCTGGACCCTTGACGATTATCTTCGTCGGCGAACTAATATCGGACAATGGGTACCTCGCGGGGGACTAGGCCGAGGAGATGAATATATGTCAGACATCGAACGAATCGCAGCTGCGCTTCATCCCAACAATCCTGCTCAGGCCATGGACGATGTCGACACCTATCGTGCCCATATCTTGTCCGGTTTCGATCACATGTTTCTTATCGATCGCGAATATGACAAGGGTACCTTCAATATGAGTTCCAGCGCGACAAAGTCATGACACTACAACGCTGCTCCAAGCCCGCAATTCTCGGTGGACCTCGTGCAGTCACTGAAGATCATGCAAAGGCACTGCGTTGGCCAGTCCTTACTCATGAGGATTACAACGCTGTTATCAAGATCCTGCAGGATGGAAACATTTCAACCCATCCTGTCATCAGGGAACTAGAAAGCGATTACCGAGCCCTGACATCCATGCCATATGCTCTTGCCCACTGTAACGGAACTTCTGCCCTTCTCGCGGCATTTTTCTGCATAGGACTTCAACCTGGTGATGAGGTTCTAGTGCCTTCTGCAACCTTTTGGGCCTCGGTGCTTCCTATGCTTTGGCTAGGTGCGGTACCTGTCTTTTGTGAGAGCGAACCCGACAGGCTGGGGCTTGACCCAAATGATCTAGAACATCGAATCACTCCTCGAACTCGCGCCATGGTGGTCACACATCTGTGGGGCCTTCCGTCGAGAATGACTGAACTGATCGCCTTCGCCGAAAAACACCAACTTCGAATTGTGGAGGATGCGTCCCATGCACACGGTGCCTCCTGGCGAGGGAGATCCTGTGGGGCATTAGGGGATGTGGCAGTGTTTAGCTTACAGGGAGACAAACTTGCTCCTGGTGGTGAAGGCGGAATGCTTCTATGTCGGGAGGAGAAATTGTTTCAACGCGCCATTTGTCTTGGTGACATCACTCGAATACTTGAACTGCCAGGTCCAGAGAAACGATTCGCAGCCACGAGTTTTGGCATCAAAACCCGTATTGCACCGCTTTCAGCAGCCGTAGCTCGGGTTCAGTTGCGGCACCTTGTGGAAAGAAACCAAAAGCGAAACGAGAACCTCGTATACCTTTCTCGTGCACTAGAGACTATGGGCTTTCACACATTCATGCCGCCACCATACATACATCGAACTTACTTTGAATTTATCGTGCGGTATAAGCCGCAGAACCACACTTTACCTATTGAACAACTTATCACTGCCCTACAGGCCGAAGGAAGCCGCGTCTCCATTCCACGGTATCCTCTCTTGCATCAGCAACCTTTTTTCACAGAAGGGCACTTCCGAACAATCGCCCGTCTCCCCGAGAGCATCGTTCCTCCGGACTATAAGACCGATGCACTGCCGAAGACTGAAGTCGAAAGTCAATTTCTTCTCCGGCTACCAAGTTTCCCCAGTGCTGACAAACGAATACTGGATCAGTATATCGAAGCGTTTGATAAAGTCCTGTCACATGCCGGTTCCATTCATAAGGCGTGAGCTATGGTCCACGCTGGTCTCATACTTCTTAATTGGACCTTTCATGCCGTGCACATCGGTATCCTCTTCCTAAACACATTTGGGTGGCTGTTTTCTAGCACACAAACAGCAACCCTTACGCTCCAGATCATGACCCTCATGTCATGGTTCGGGCTCGGCAGCGTCTATGGTTTTGGATACTGCTGTGTGACGGACTGGCATTCACGTATTCAAAAGCACCTAGGACAGTCAGGATTTCCAGGTGGGTACATCAAGTTCCTGGTCGACCGCATGACAGGCATGAATGCCGATCCTGTGACAACTGATCGAATCACCACCATCGTTCTCCTTGTTGCAGTACTGTGTTCAATCTCCAAGGCTCTTGTATGATTGCTTCCCGATCGTGGAGATGTGATAAGGGGGCCGAGCGATGAAGGAGGGTATGATCGCTGGCAGGTTGTGGGATCCCAAGGTCGATAACGTGAACGAGCATTTTGTGGACGAACTGTTGGCAAGGTTCAGATCGCTTTTTGAAGATGCCACAAAGGAAGGGATCATTCAGTAGCAAGCTAGGGTTTGCGGATCATGGTTCTAGATTAGGACGGACAGGGTTTACCACTCCGTCGAAGTTTCAATGTGGTTGGTAATACATGTGTTATATCTTGTCGTCCACGGCCCGTATCCTGGCATCCACGATCCGGCAGCCCTGGCCTGGGGGAAGGGCGAAGATCGGGTTCAGATCCAGCTCGCTGATCTCTGGAATTTCTTCGACGAGACGTGACACCCGCAGCAAGGTTTCTTTCAAAGCTTTCAAATCCGCCGGTGGCTGGCCTCGATAGCCGGTGAGCAGTCGATAACCTTTAATTCCTCGGATCATCGCTGCCGCGTCACGGTCGGTCAGCGGCGCAATGCGGAATTGGACATCGCCAAGAATCTCAACGTGGATGCCACCGAGGCCAAAGGCGAGCACAGAGCCGAAGAGTGGATCGCGGGTCATGCCGACCATCACTTCCACTCCACCTGACAACATCGGCTGAACGAGTACTCCTTCCATCGCTTCAAACTTACCGGCCTGTTCAAGCGTAGTTCGAATTCCATTGAAGGCATCTCGCACCGCTTGGTCATCAAGCAAGTTCAACTGCACCGCACCCATTTCGGTCTTGTGCACAAGATGATGTGATGCGAGCTTGACTGCAACTGGATAACCGATCTCTTGGGCCAGCTTCACAGCATCTTTCTCATTGGTCGCGATACCCCCCGAAACGAAAGGGATCTTCATTGCTGCCAGGAGGGCATGGGTTTCTTGATTGGTGAGCCAACCTGGTTCACGATCGGTGAGAGTCTTGGCACAGATCTCCTTCGCCGTTACAAGGTCAACATCGGTATAGGGTGGTATAAGACCAGCTGGTCGTTTCCGCCACGCTTCATAGGTGACGGTTTGTCTGATGACACGTGCCGGAATCTCAGGATGCCGATAAGTTGGAATAACTTCTCCGTCTACGATGAACGAGCGATCGAGATCGCCTTCCGCCATCCAGCAGAGATAGACCGGCTGCTTGTGGCCTGTCTGCCGTGCTGCACTGATTCCTCGGACGATACCTGATGCTACTAGTCCGTTATCTTTTGGTCGAACTGAGACATGGACAATAATAAGGGCGTCGAGTTCATCCGATGTCAGCATCGTCTCAACGGCTCTGGCATGCTGCTCTTCAGTGGCAAAACCGATCACATCAACCGGATTTCTGAGCGCGGCCATCGGTGGGAGGAACGAGGCAAGTGCGGACTGCGTTCTTTGAGAAAACTCAGACACCAGCAGTCCTTCTGCCGCACAACTATCCGCGCAGAGCACGCCTGGCCCTCCGGAGTTGGTTAAGATGCCGACGCGCTGTCCATCAGGGAGTGGCTGGCTTGAGAGCGCCTTGGCCAAGCCTAGAAACTCGTCCAAAGTCGTTGCCCGGATCATGCCACATTGGGAAAATAAGGCGTCGACAGCCTTGTCGTTCGTTGCCAAAGCAGCTGTATGCGATCCAGCGGCAGACTGGCCTGTCTCTGTCCGACCCGCCTTGAGGGCGATGATCGGTTTGCGCCTGCCTACTCGCTCAGCGATTTCCCTGAACCGTGGAGGATCGACGATGGTCTCGAGGTAGAGCAAGATCACCTGGGTATGCTGGTCCTGTTCCCAATACTCGAGCAGGTCGTTGACGGTGATGTCCACATGGTTGCCGACGCTGACGAAACTGGAGATGCCCAGATTCAAGCGTTGGGCAGCCGTAACCACGGCAAGTCCCAATCCCCCACTTTCCGACGCGATGGCCACGTGACCTACTGGTGGGACGATCGGCGTGTAAGTTGCGTTCATGCGAACCGCTGGCTCTAAATTCATCAGACCAAAACAGTTCGGCCCGATCAAGCGAATTCCCGAGCACCGGATGCGTTCGCGCAGTTGTTCTTCGAGCGAAGATCCGGTTCCACCGGTTTCGGCGAATCCCGCCGTGATCAAGATGGCGGCGGGAACCTTCTTCGCCGCACATTCGTCGATAATCGACAGGACCAAGCCTGCCGGGACCGCGATGACGGCCAGATCGACCGGAGAAGGAATGTCCTGAAGCGAAGGAAAGGTGCGAAAGCCGGCAATCTCGGTCGTGTGAGGATTGACCGGGAAGATCGATCCAGCGAAGTGACTTTCCTGGAGGGATTCAAACAGTCTGTAACCGATGCTGGCTTCCTCACGGGAGGCGCCCACGATAGCGATGGTTCGTGGATGGAAAAGCGGCTTCAGCGATTTCATGAGGTTGTCTTGTGTGTGCACAGCCATCGCTTCGCCTGCTGACGATGATTCACGTCCAATTCGCTCATTCAGATAAGCCACTCAGGCTGGAGAAGCAAGACCGTGCCAAGGCCTGCCATCACCAGACCACTGGTGAGTTTCAACCAGCGGCCGGCTTGTTCCTGTAATTTTCTTCGGTTCAACATGATCACCGCGATAGTCACCATCAGGGAGTCATCAAGAATATAGGCCAGGTTATACAGGCCGATGTAAGCATAGTATTGCCAGGTCGGCAACTGTTGCATCGTCAGAATCTGGGTGTAGACCGCTGGAAACCCTGCCGTACAGAGTAACTCAATCATATTCACCAAGCCTGCGAGGGCGACGACGCCGGCTAAGGCCACGGTAAGGTTCTCAGCGTGAAGGATGCGGCGAATTCCGGCGTAGAGCCCGGGTTTCGCGGATTCAGGAATACTGAGCGAGATACCTGTACCGAAGGCAAAGAAGTCCTTGATGTTGACCGCCCCCACGAGCAGCGCGACGCTCCCCAGTGTGACCTGGACCGCGCGCGAGAGACCAAGCAGAAGAAACATATTCAGCCAAGCGGCCATGAAGGCGAAGTAGAACAACCCGCTCACAGCGACGAAAGTGCCGGCGATGAGCGCCATCTTGCGCCGATCGTGCAGGTTGACCAGCAGCGACAAGAGAAAGAGCAGGACCCACATCGCACAAGGATTGAAGCCGTCAAGTAGGCCGATGAGAACGGTGAAGAGCGGAAGACCGAGCTCCTGAACGCGAAGTCGGCCGAACCATCCCGCGTCGATGCCCTCGACAGAAGGATGCGAGATGGTACCTTGTGCATTTCGATCCAGTTTGGCGCGGATCTCAGCACCGGTCGTGTCGGCCGACTGAAATCCGATGAGCACCTCTGTGCCGATGAGGAAGGTCGGCACGCCGACCGTGGTGATACCGCGATCCCTTGCCAAAGTTGAAAGTCGCTGCCTCGCGATGGAGTCAGCGGCGATGTCGTAGAGGACAATCTGAAGCGAGGGGCGCTCATGCCGAAGGTCATCGAGGAAGATCTTTGCCGCTTCACAATGCGGACATCCCGCTCGAACGAACACCTCGATGTCGGGATTCCTCTCTCCAGACCAAGCGCTTGCCCAGCCACAGAACAGAAGGACAAAAATCTGTATCGCGAGACGCGGCAAGAAGCAGGGCTGATCTGTACGCTGGACCGACACCCTGTGCTAACTGGTGATATCCGGTCGTGCTACGGACCTAATGTAGGACAGTACATCCAACATCTGCTGATCCGTCAGCTTGCCGCGAAAGCCGTGCATGGGGCTGAACAGCACGCCGTTCGAAACAGCCACCAGGAGTTCCCAATCGGTCTTAGAACGACTTTTTTGAGATTGGAAATTGGCTGGCGGAATGACTAAGTCCCTGCTGTCTGGGCCGTTCCCGTCGAGTGTGGCCCCATGACAACGGAGACACTGTTGTTCGTATACAGCTTGTCCGGCTTTCGCATCCCCTCGGATCACTTGAGCGAAAACCACAGAGGTTGAGATGGAAATGAGTACCATCGCGAAAGTCAGTATCGTCTTCATCTTCAATCCTTTCACCGTAGGACCAGTACCGGACAGGTGACATGATGCACGACCGCGTGGGAGACGCTCCCTAAGAGGAAGCGGGAAATTCCCTTGCGTCCGTGAGAGGTCACGACCACCAAATCCATATCCTTCGCCTCCTGTTCGATCACGGCGGCGGGATTCCCCTGGACGACCTTTGTCGTCACTGTATGTTGAGCGCTCACAAGTTTGCCCGCAGTCGATTGCACGAGTTCCTCCGCGTAATGTTGCACATCCTCCACCCAGGCACTGATTTCCGGTCCGGCATAGGGCTCATTGACTCCGATCGGGACGACGGCGTGGAGCACCAGCAGTTCAACGGGATTGGCGAATGGATGCTGCGTGAGCCATCGGACGACACGGTCGGCGTCGTCTCGATCCTCAATGGCGACGAGCACCCGTTGAACTTTGCGGGAGGCTCCCTTGAGGATTAACGTCGGACGGGAGCTGTGCATGAGTACCCGATGGGAGACGCTGCCAAGAACGACTTCGGACAGACGGCTTCGCCCTCGGGCACCAATCACGACCAGATCGGCCGAGAGGGTACTCGCACTATCAAGGATGAGCTGAGCGGGATTGCCGATTTCATTGACCTTCCTGATCGGTGTGATCTCCGCCGGGACCATGGCCGCAGCGCGCTCCAGCAATTGACGACCCGAATCGACCATCGCATGGCGGAAATCATCGTATCCTTGCACGTTACCCGCTTGGGCCACGAACGGATGCTCTAGAATTCCTAATTCGACGCCGTGGACCAACGCGACATCGGTGGGGTGATACAGTTGGAACGTCTGGGCAACCGCAGCGAACGCCTGATCTGACCAATCAATGCCGATGACGACTCTCATCTTGTGACCCTTCCCATCCAGCCTTTAGAATAACGGATGTGGTGCCGTCCCGAACGGAAGCACGCGCGGTGATTCACCGAGATTGCCACGAAGACGCCACGCTCCCTCTTCGTGGACGAGGTAGTGTATTTCTTCATACCAACTGTCAATGGGGACATAGAGACCACTGGTTTTCGATCTCGCCCAGAGATGGCCGGTACAGGTGGTCTCCAGCACTGCATCGCGACCTGCTCCGACCTTGGTCATCTTTGTGAAGAGGTGGGTA
>JAHBWQ010000192.1 GCA_019636915.1 Nitrospira sp.
ATTGTTGTACAGACCTATCCGGTCGTTGACGGCACATGGACCGCGTCTGAGGTCGAGCAGCACTTCGCCTTGTTGGAACAGACGGTGGGACTCGTCCGGACCGGCCGGGTCCTCTTGAATTATCTACCGGGTCAACAGATTGCAATTCATGTCGGGCATGATGCTCCTCGCAGTCAACAGCACCTCGGCCAGCTACAGCAACACGTAACCCACCTGAGTCGGAGTCGTGCCAACGTCAGCCGACCACAAGATTGGCCGACGACCAGATTGCTGCGACTCATCGCAGAAGGCCTCTCGGTGGGGATCCCCGTGGCAGAGGACGTGGACCTGCAGAAAGCAATCGAGCGTTTGGAAAAAGAAATTGCGGAGGCCGACAAGGAACTACAACGAATCGGCGGGAAGATGAAGAACGTGGAGTTCACGTCGAAAGCACCGCCAGACGTGATTGCCGAATATCAAGACCGGGTGCGGACTCTCTCCCGTGATCGGACCTTGCTGGCCGACAGCCAAGAGCAGCTCCGCGCGATGCTCGAAACCTGACCGATGACCACGCTTCCTGCTGCAGAAATTCGACGGGCTGTGCGCTTGGGGCTCGAGGAGGATCTTGCTCAGGGAGACGCCACCACTGCTGCACTCTTTTCCGTTCCGATCCCAGCCCAGGCCACAATCATCGCACAACAACCCTTGGTCGTTGCCGGAATGGCCGCAGCAGTCCAGACCTTTCTCATGGTCGATCCTTCCCTACGACTCTCCGTCTCCAAGCGGGACGGGGACCGAGCAAAGAACGGAGAGCGGCTGCTTCAGATCGAAGGTGATGGGCGATCCATCTTGCAAGCCGAACGGGTTGCCCTAAACTTCCTTCAGCACCTCTCGGGGATCGCCACCATCACCCAGCAGTTCTGTCGAGCAGTACGTGGCTACCCTGTCAGCATCCTGGATACCAGAAAAACCCTTCCCGGTTGGAGAACACTTCAGAAATGGGCCGTGGCACTCGGCGGAGGAACGAATCACCGACACTCCTTGAGCGATGGCATTCTGATCAAGGACAACCATCTGGTCCTTCTTCAAGAGCATCGACGACCAGTGGAGAAGGCCTGTCGACTTGCACAGAAACATCGATCGCCCACGCTCCCGATCATCGTCGAAGTGGAAACCCTCTCCGAGGTTCAGCAAGCCCTTGCGGGAAAGCCTGATGTGATTTTGCTGGACAACATGGCTCCCAGCATGGTGCGACGCGCCGTGGCACTCATCAAGAAGCGAGCTCTGGTGGAAGTATCAGGCGGGATCACGCTGCGAACTGTCCGCGCCATGGCGGCAGCAGGGGCCGACCGAATTTCCATCGGTACCTTGACCCATTCTGCTCCGGCCGCTACGGTCAGCCTTGTCATGACAGTGGCTCGACCTGCAAAACGCCGGCGTCGTTAGCCCATGGTGTCCTCTGCTCCACTCAATATCGACGCGATTCGTAGTACCCTTGCCACCAAGGCGCTGGGACAGACCCTCTATCTCTACCAAGATCTCCCCTCAACCAATCGAGAGGCCTGCTCGCTCGCACAACAAGGCGCCGCGCACGGTACACTCGTAGTGGCCGAACATCAATCGGGCGGTTATGGCCGACATGGGCGCGCCTGGTTCTCCCCCCCTGGATTCAATATCTATTGCTCC
This sequence comes from Nitrospira sp., assembly GCA_019636915.1. GTDB lineage: Bacteria > Nitrospirota > Nitrospiria > Nitrospirales > Nitrospiraceae > Nitrospira_D. The sequence goes on from JAHBWQ010000192.1 coordinate 1,666, forward strand.
ATCCTTGTTCGTGGGAAGAGTCAGATTCTCCCCCTCGCACAATGGTTATCCTGGATACCGCTGGTCACGGCGCTGGCTGTCACTGAGGCAGCCCACCAGGTTGCCGCTGTATCGCTCGCCCTGAAATGGCCCAATGACCTCCTCCTTCAGGACCGTAAAGTCGGTGGCATTCTCTGCGAAAGCACCCTGACGACGCCCGACAAACCGATCGTGATTATCGGAATCGGACTGAACGTCAACATCACACCTCAGGCCTTTCCGGAAGACCTCCGCCCGACTGCCGCTTCACTCATTGAGGCCGCTCCGCAACCGATCGATCGGAATCGACTCCTGGCACAACTCTTGTGGGAGCTTGAACAGTATCTTGACGAGCTGCAGTCCCACGGTCCCACCCAACTGCGGCAGGCCTACCTGGCTCGCTGTGCCACACTGGGCCGCCAGGTGAAGATCTTGTTCGCCAACGATCAGCAGATCCTTGGGACGGCAGAAACGCTCTCCGCGGACGGTGCGTTACAAGTCCGTCCCCGCGTGACTTCCCCTCGCGCACAACCGCCCGCTCTCATCGAAGTTCATGCCGCTGATGTGATTCATCTGAGAGAGTAGCGAAAGCAGACCTCCCGAAGTACAATGAATCCCATGCTGCTTGCGATCGATATCGGCAATACCAACATCGTCGCTGGAATCTTTGACGGGCCGACGCTCCTTAACCATTGGCGATTGGCCACCGACCCCAAACGAACGGCCGATGAGTATGGCGTCCTCTGCCTTAGTCTCATGGCTCGCGAGGGCCGCGTGCCTGAACATATTACCGGTGCGATCATTTCTAGTGTCGTGCCCGCCCTCACGGAAACATTTGAGTTAATGATTGAAACATCCTTTGGATGCAGGCCTATCACTGTGTCATCTGATCTCGAGACCGGGCTCACCCTGAAATACCTGAATCCGAAAGAGATCGGAAGCGACCGGATTGTCAATGCGGTTGCCGGCTATGAGAAGTTTCGCCGCGATCTCATCATCGTCGACTTCGGTACTGCGACGACCTTTTGCGCCGTCAGCGGATCCGGCGAATACCTGGGAGGCGTGATTGCACCGGGCTTGGGGATTTCCGCTGAAGCCCTCTTTAGCCGAGCCGCCAAACTGAGCAAGGTGGAGCTTGCCCGCCCCAAAACCGTCATCGGGATCGATACCGCCAGCAGCATTCAGTCTGGACTCATCTTTGGATACGCTGGCTTGGTGGACACTCTCATTCAACGAATGGAAACCGAAATGGGACGTTCCTCTTTTGTGATTGCGACGGGTGGATTAGCCCCGGTTCTCGCCACAGAAGCGAGAACCATTCAGCACATTGAACCATTCCTAACCCTCCAGGGCCTCGAGCTGTTGTACCGTCGGGCTCACGGAACCCATTCCACCAACTGGGTGTAATGGCTCCATCATTGATTTCATTTTATTTTCCGTTGACCCGTTGACTTCCTTTCTCCTATGGATATCTCCTCCTCTGTACAGGTATCCATATGACTGAAGATCACGCACAAGAGAAAGCAAATACTAATACAATCGAGAACTTAGAAGAGGTCTCTTCTGACACCGCGACCACCCATTCCGCTGCGGCAGACGAGCTGGCTGCCAAGGTTGAGGAATGCACCGCTCTCAATGAGAAATACCTCCGGCTGGCAGCAGAGTTTGAAAATTACAAGCGGCTGACACAGCGTGATCAGCGTGAACAGATTCGGTTCGGCAATGAACAACTACTCAAAGAACTTCTGCCGGTTGTCGATAATTTGGAACGGGCGATCAAGGCAGCTCCCACAAACGGAAGCGATTCAGCACTCGTTCAGGGCGTAGAACTGACTCTCAAGCAACTCTCCGGTGTCTTGGCCAAGTTCGGTGTACAAGCCATCGAGACGGCTGGTCAGGATTTTGACCCCCACTCGCATCAAGCTGTCTCGTACGGGCCGTCTACTGACGTGCCGGCCAATCGAGTGTTGGAGGAGTTTCAGAAGGGGTATCGATTGCACGACAGAGTGTTGCGGGCAGCCATGGTCAGCGTGTCCTCAGGCTCACCCCAGGCAAGCGAATAAGGATACGACAACGACCTGACCCTCTGTCATCGTTGTCGAGAAGGAAGGAGTCCACCAATGGGCAAAGTTATCGGGATCGATCTTGGGACCACCAACTCTTGTGTGGCGATTATGAGCGGCGGCGACCCTGTCGTGATCGCCAACGCCGAAGGAAGTCGGACTACTCCTTCCGTCGTTGCCATCACCGATAAGAGTGAACGGCTGGTCGGCCAAATCGCTAAACGTCAGGCCATTACCAATCCGGAAAATACCATTTTCTCAGTCAAACGACTGATGGGGCGCAAGTTTAAAAGCCGCGAAGTCCAGGAGGCCATGAAACGGCTCCCCTACAAAGTGGTCGAGGCCGACAACGGCGACGCACACGTTGAACTGCGCGGCAAGCAGTATAGCCCGCCGGAAGTGTCCGCTATGATTTTACAAAAAATGCGGCAGACGGCGGAAGACTATCTCGGCGAAAAAGTGACCGAGGCCGTCATCACCGTTCCCGCCTATTTTGACGACAGTCAGCGTCAGGCGACGAAAGATGCCGGTCAAATCGCTGGGCTGACCGTGCTCCGCATTATCAATGAACCGACGGCGGCGTCCCTTGCCTACGGCCTGGACAAAAAGAAGGATGAACGGATTGCCGTCTACGACCTCGGAGGCGGGACCTTTGATGTCTCCGTACTGGAAATCGGCGAGGGCGTCTTCGAAGTGAAGTCGACCAACGGTGACACCTACCTCGGCGGAGACGACTTCGATCTCCGTGTGATGGATTGGCTGGTTGATGAGTTCAAGAAAGACCAGGGAATCGATTTACGGAAGGACCGGATGGCCCTTCAGCGCCTGAAAGAGGCAGCGGAACGAGCCAAAATCGAACTGTCCTCGTCTCAGGAAACGGAAATCAATCTCCCCTTCATTACGGCGGACGCCAGCGGCCCCAAGCATATGGTCACCAAGCTGACGCGGGCCAAGCTGGAACAGCTGGTTGACGATCTCATTCAACGGACGATCGAACCCTGCCGCAAAGCCTTATCCGATGCCGGTGTTTCGGCGAAGGACATTCAGGAAATCGTGTTGGTCGGCGGCATGACCCGTATGCCGAAAGTGATTCAGGTCGTGAAAGAGTTCTTCGGGAAAGAACCGCACCGCGGTGTCAACCCCGATGAAGTCGTCGCCATCGGAGCCGGCATTCAAGGCGGCGTTCTCAAGGGCGAGGTCAAGGATGTGTTGCTCCTTGACGTCACGCCGTTGTCGTTGGGCATCGAAACGCTGGGCGGCGTGTTTACTAAGTTAATCGAACGCAATACGACCGTTCCAACTAAGAAGAGCCAAGTCTTCTCGACCGCGGCCGACAACCAAACCGCTGTCACCATTCGCGTTTTCCAAGGTGAACGCGAAATGGCGAATGACAATAAGCTGCTTGGACAATTCGACTTGGTCGGTATTCCATCGGCGCCTCGCGGCATGCCGCAAATTGAAGTCACCTTTGACATCGATGCGAACGGCATTGTCCACGTGTCCGCTAAAGATCTGGCCACTCAGAAAGAACAGTCCATCAAGATCACGGCCTCCAGCGGCCTGAGCAAAGATGAGGTTGAAAAGCTCGTTCGGGATGCGCAGTCGCATACCGAAGACGACAAGAAACGCCGCAAATTGGCGGAAGCCAAGAACCAGGGCGACAATCTGGTCTACCAAACCGAGAAAAACATCACGGACTACGGCGACAAGGTCTCCGCCGATGAAAAGACGAAGATCCAGGACGCGATTGCAGCCCTCAAGAAGGCTTTAGAAGGCACTGATGCCGAAGCTATTGAATCGGCAACGCAATCTCTCATGACGGCGTCGCACAAATTAGCCGAAGAAATGTACAAAAAAGCAGCGGCCTCAGCCGGCCCACAACCCGGGGCATCGGCAACCAACAGTACCAGCGAAACCAAACCCGACGAGAAAGTCGTCGACGCAGAGTTTGAAGAAGTAGACAAAGACAAAAAATAGCCTAGAATAACGCATCAAGACGTCCGAGCTCTCGACACAATCGAGAGCTCGGGCGGCTCCACCGTTCACTCACAATGGCTGCCGTGTCCAAGCGCGACTACTACGAAACTCTCGGTGTTGATCGAAACGTCTCGGACGACGAGCTGAAAAAAGCTTATCGCAAGTTAGCCCGCCAGCATCATCCCGATCTGCACTCCGGCGAACAGCAAAAAAAATCCGCCGAAGAAAAGTTCAAAGAAATCAATGAAGCCTACGAGGTCCTGAGCGATCAGGAGAAGCGGAAACGCTACGACATGTTCGGCCATGCCGGGGCCCAACAGGGTGGTCCAGGATTTGATGGATTCGATTTCAACCGAGGCGGATTTGGGGACGTCTTCAACGACATCTTCGAAGACTTCTTCGGTCAAGCCAGAGCCGGTGGGGGCGGTCGAGCCGAGCGCGGGAACGATCTGCAGTACAACCTTGACATTACATTTGAAGAATCCGTTTACGGGAAAGAAGCCAAACTCAAGATTCCGCGTTGGGAGCTCTGTACCGACTGCAAAGGCACGGGGGCCAAGTCTGCGGCATCCATCAAGCCTTGTGCTAGCTGCAAAGGCGCGGGGCAGATTCGCTTTCAGCAGGGGTTTTTTAGTGTCAGCCGACCCTGCGGGCAATGTGAAGGCACTGGACATTTCGTCACGGAACCCTGTGCGACGTGTCAGGGGCGCCAACGCGTGTACAAAGAGCGAGCCATTGCGGTCCATATTCCAGCTGGAATCGAGACCGGCATGCGGCTCCGTCTCTCCAATGAAGGAGAGCATGGTCCTAATGGTGGTCCCCCTGGTGATCTCTACGTCGCCATTACCGTCAAACCTCATCAGATCTTTCAGCGAAAAGGGCTCGACATTTCCTGTGACGTCCCAATCAACTTGGTCACGGCTGTGCTCGGCGGGAAAGTCGAAGTGCCAACCCTCAAGGGCGACACCGTCATCAAGGTCCCGCCCGGCACGCAACATGACAAAGTCCTCCGAATAAAAGGACTGGGGATTCCCAGCCTCAAGGGAGGCTCGACCGGCGACCAGATCTATACGATGAAGATCCAGATTCCCACCAAACTGACGGCCAGGCAGAAAGAACTGCTGATGGAGTATGCCAAAGAGAGCGGCATGTCCATGGAAGCCAACGGCGACGGCTTCTTCGATAAGATGAAGACGTTTTTCGAGTAGCAAGACAGTCCTTCCTGAAGTTCCAGTGCCCCCATGCCTGTATTTTTTGTTTCTTCTGAGTGCATCACACCGCCCACCATTACAATCACAGGCGAGCTGCTGCTTCACATCAAAGACAGCCTCCGTGTCGCCATCGGCGAAACGCTCTGGTTCAGCGATGGCCAGGGCACCAGGTACCGGGCTGCAATCAGTGATATCTCGAAACAAGCGGTCATCGGACAAATCCTCGAAACCATTCAGGAGTCTAGTCACGTCACACCTCGTCTCATCCTTGGTCAGTCGCTGCTCAAGGGTGAAAAAATGGACTGGGTCATTCAAAAGGCCACCGAACTCGGCATACACGAAATCATCCCGATCGAAAGCCGCCACAGCGTCGTGCAACTCAAAGCGGATCGCCTCGGTCATCAACTCGCCCGATGGCAACGCATCGCACTGGAAGCTGCCCAACAATCAGAACAGCGGCGCGTACCGACGATCGCCAGACCACATTCGCTTGCGACACTGCTCACAAGTGGTACCCCCCCCTCCACAATCCTCATGCTTGCCGAACGGCGGGACGGGAATAGTCCACAAGCCATCGCACTTCCACAAGACCAGAGCAGCTCCCTCTTCGTCCTCATTGGACCTGAAGGAGGTTGGAGCAAAGAAGAACTGGAACTGGCCGAGCAGCGAGGAATTGAACCTGTCACCCTTGGTCAACAGATCCTCCGGGCCGAGACCGCCGCCATTGCGACGATCAGCATCCTCCAATCACGTCTCGGCAGACTGGGATCGTTGAGCCCAATGGCATGAGTGAAGTGCTATTCATTCTACGTCACCATGATAACTGGAACATGCCCAATCCCATGCTCAGCTCTTAATCACAGCACTAGAGGGACATAGCCTCGCGACTCAGATGAAAAACGATCACATCGAAGACGTGACATTCTGGCCAATCGATATACCCACCACGGATCCCTTTGCCGTGGCAACAGGAACACGAGCCGTCGCGGAAAATGTCTTTGTCCGTGTCACACTCAACAACGGTACTGAGGGCTTCGGAGAAGCCGCACCGTTCCCAGAGGTCGGAACTGAAGATCGTGCGTCCTGCCTTCAAGCCCTTGCGGACCTTGCACCTTCGCTCCTTGGCCGGCCCATCCAGGACTACCAAGAAATAAGTCGCCATCTGGCAAAACGGGTTCCGTCCCAACCGGCTGCGCGCTGCAGCATCGAAACTGCATTGCTCGATGCATACTGCCGTGCCACGGCGATCCCCCTATGGCAATTCTGGGGCGGTGCCGATGTGCATCCCCGCGTCACCGACATCACGATTCCCATCGCCACCCTAGAAAAGACCTTGTCCCTTGCCCAGGACTGGTATGCACGAGGCTTCCGCCTATTTAAGATGAAGGTTGGTAAAGACGTCGACGCAGATGTCCGTCGACTCGAGGCCCTCCACAAGGCGTTAGCAGGCATTGCATT
>JAHBWQ010000193.1 GCA_019636915.1 Nitrospira sp.
TGGCGGGCTCCTGCTCGGATTGACGGCCGTGCGGATATTAGGACTGACGGGAGTGGAACGAGCAGTCGTGGTCCTGATCGCCACGATGCCCTCGGCAGTCAGCGCCCTGATCATCGCAGCAGAAACGCAGCTCGATGAGGAACTGGTGGCCTCGATCGTTGCCCTTTCCATTTGTCTCGGCGTGCTGATGCTCCCCTGGCTCCCTCAACTGGCCGTGATGCTGTTGGAATGATTCCCTATTTCCTATGACGGCTTGCTGAGAAACCTGGGACGATCCCGAACAGCGACCATTTTCACGAGATCCCGCACCGAGAGCACCCCGACGATCTTCCCGCTTTCCGTCACGGTTAAGTGCCGCACGCCCTGTTCGGCCATCGCCTTACTGGCGTCGCGGACCGTACGATTGACATCAATGCTGAGCAGCGGCGAGCTCATCACAGCACTGACATGCGTGTGCTCTGCTGCACGATGGATCGCAAGCCCTCGCCGAACCAGATCGCACTCCGTCACGATGCCGACGATCTCACCCGCTTCAATGGTCAACAAGGATCCGAGTCGTTTCTCACGCATCAGCTGAGCCGCAGTGAGAAGAGACGCGTCACTTGGAATTGTCGCGAATGTGGTTGCCATCAGAACGCTCAACGGACGGTAGACCTTCTCAAGGTCACTGACTGGGCCGCTCTCCACATCCACGAACGATCGCACCAGATCCCGCACGGAGATAATCCCGACAATCTCTCCGGCCTCCACCACGCAGAGGTGACGGATATGATTGGTTTCCATCACATGGCTGGCATCCAACATGGTACGGTCACCTGTGATCGTCAAAATGGGACTGACCATCACCTGACTTGCCACCGTCGCCATGGGATCTAATCCCGCGGCAAGGACTTTCCGCACGAGATCTGTCTCCGTCAGAATGCCGATTGGCCCTCGGGTGGGATCATCCGACTCAACCAATAGACAGCCGATCCGCTTGATGCTCATTCGTTCGGCCACAGCCATAACCGTCGCCTTCTGTGAGACGACCTCCAGATAGCGATGCATAAACTCCTTCACGGACCCGCCCCCATGCTCACCCATCTCGACTCCTTGTCTCACGATAAGGTTGTTAACTCTTTCAATAGAACATCCACCGGGACCTTGTCAGAAATCCCTGACGACCACTATACCCGATTGCTGATACGACTATGAAGGAGCACGGCCCTGATCAGTATGAAAGACTTCTCATCTCGTCAAGGTCACCCCCGTCACGATGTCAAAACCCTCCCCCCACCGCTCAAGTTTCATCCGTATTCCATGCATGGCAAAGGGCCATCGCTTTCGGAACATATCCCTTCGTGTGAAGCCTTTCTCAGGGGGGAACCGACCGTTTCGAACCGACTCCTCTTGTTACGTTAAAGTACTAGATTCATTTGCCTTCACCTCCTTCACTTTTACGGCTTCCATGACATCCCCCTGGCCTAGCATCTCGAACGGCTCCCACCACCATAACCTCTTATACTTACTTATGAATCCACCGAGTCCCAGGAGCAATTCCAATCTGCCTCTCGATCGTTGTCCCTCATGGCACTCAACTTGCTTCAAAGCCTTGATACAAAGGACTTGCGCCCCTATGACCGAACAAATGGGACAACCGATGCCCCCTATTACTGAGCGAATTGAATGGTGTCGACAACGATCGAGACAGGCTCGGAGTGAGCCGGAGGCGGATGCCTGGCAAGCCGAAGCGGACGGGCTTCGAGATGCGGTGATGAATCGAGACCACAGCGCCGACTATCGGCTCTGTTCCGCTGAAGTTCGAGGACGATACCTGCTGGGCCTTCAAGATGGGATAGCTATGCTGCAAACCACACGTATGAAACATGCCAATCGTGCGGCTGACCCGAGAATTCCACAACAAGCTCCACAGGTGGAGCGAATAACACAATCGGGAGATGAATGATGAATTGCCAACGATGCAATGGGCTCGCGGTCTATGACGACAGCTTTCTCGTACAAACTGGTTCATCCTCCGTGGTTCACGCCTGGCGTTGCGTCAACTGCGGAATGATCGTCGATGAGGTGATCCATCACAATCGGCAAGTCCTCCTACGGCGAAAGGCATCGAACGGTTCCAAGCTTCACCGATATGGCAGTGAGGCTGCATAACAGGCTAGTGTAACAAGCTCCCAGCTGCACTTCGCTCCTGATCCCGCTTCCACTCTCCTGAGCGAAGGAGCTTGTCTCCAAGTCCGATGGCCAAGTTTCGGTAGATAATCACCCCGATATCGGGACGACGTCGAATGAGGTCTTCCAGGTCTTTCCGAGAAAGTTCGGCGACCTCGATCTCTTTCACGGCCATCGCCGTGGCAGAGTGGGGTCTGGCCGACAAGAGAGAGACTTCGCCGCAGGTCTCTCCGGTATGGATGGTGCCAATGATGGCCGGAGAAGGTCCGCCGCTGATGATAACCCGCCCTTGAAGCACCACATAGAGCCGGTCGGTTGGATCATGCTCCGCGAAGAGTCGCTCCCCTCTTCGCATGCTTTTCACCGTGCATACTCCGGCCAACCTGGTCGCCTGTTCGGTATTCATTCCATGAAACAACGGGACTTCTTTGATTGCCCGCGCCATACGAGGCGCGATGACGCACGTCGAAAATCCGCGCATCACGACATCGGCCACGGCTTGAACGGGCCCGGTCAGACCGAGTGGCCCCAAATCTTGCAGTTTATTCAGCCGTACCATTTTCACGATGTCGAGTCGTTCGACCTGATAGAACACCATGGCGGGCACATAGGCGACCGGAAGGAAGTTCAGCTCCAGCAACGTTCGCTGCATGCGTGGCGCATAAGCACTGACGTCGATTTCAATGTACTCACTCCCCATCTCCTCCCGACACTTCCGCTCAAGTTCGGCCAGAAGAAAGCGCACGACATCATCGGCCAGCGCAATGAGTTCGAACACCCGCACGGTGTGTTCAACCTGGTCCATGGTATAGCCGATCGCCCCGACGACCTGCGTGCCGGAGCGGGCCAAGAAATAGTTGGTCTGGCGGGCTTGCAGCTTGAAGAACCCGTAGTCCAATCGCATCGGCCCAAAGATTTCTCGATTCTTGACTCGCCCTCGTTCAATGCGCAGTAGAGCTGGATAGCCCTCGGCTTGCATCTGCTCAAGTCGGTAATCGCCGCCGGGCGGATACGAGGCAGAGTCCTCGTCCACGATGAAATCCGGTGTGAGCGGCGGTTGGCTCATCACGAGATTGGCCAAGGCGTAAACTTCCGGGATGATGCGCGGGTTGTTGCGACGTAAGGCGAGGGCATCGCCGAAATACCGGGCAAGTAATGCGAAGCTCTCACGGTGACGAAAGAAGTGTTTGAGCGGCAGAAAGCCCGTGGCGATGAATCCCTGAGCAAGACTGATGCGCTGGGCATAGGGATGCACGGTGCGCGCGACAACGAGCCCCACATGAAGCCGATTCTTGATGGCCTCAAGCCGCTTATCCATGAGCAGCTTTCCCACCTGCATCCGACGATAGTCTGGATGCACGGCAAGGCGGCCGAACTCTCCGACCAGATCGGAATGGGCTCCAAAATCGAACAGGACGGACGCCGTGCCGACAACGCGTCCTGCCTCCGAGTCTTCGGCTACAAGAATCAGCGCGTCGTCCGTGAAGACCGAGCGCTTCAGCCAGAGCTCGTCATAGAGTTCCCGATGGGGATAATCGGTGCCGTAGACCGCGAGAAAGATTTCGCGGATTTGCCCTACGTCCTCCTCCCGGGCTTCTCGGACTTTGATCATACGCGTCCCTTTGCAGCGGGTCAGGAGGATGCCGCGTGCTGACGAAGCTGCTGGCCGGCGATTCTGGCGATGGCCCGATAATAGGCTGCCCCCACGGCCAGCGCTTCCTCATCGAAGTCAAACTTGCTGGAATGGGCCGGATAACCTTCCCGGCCAGGAACTTGGCCGCCGAAACGGACATAGGCGCCCGGAATCTTTTCCAAGTAATAGCTGAAATCTTCCGCCCCCATATTCGCCGTCTTGAGCGGCAACACATTTGCCTCCCCCACAGCCTCGATTGCGGCGCGCCGCGCAAGGCCTGCCATCACCGCATCATTGACGAGCGGCGGTGTGCCTTCGGTCACCGTGACATAGATCTTCGCCCCGTGTAACTGCCCGATCGATTCGGCGATGCGGCGTACGGAGTTGAGCAACTGTTGGCGGACAGCCGGATCTTGTGCCCGCACCGTTCCTTCCAATTTGGCCTGTCCTGCAATCACGTTCGGTGCAGTTCCTGCGTGAAACTGGCCGACCGAAACAACCGAAGGCCGGGCCGGATCGACCTCACGGGAGACGATCGTTTGCAGCGCCATGATCATGAGGCTCCCCACCACCACCGCGTCGATACTTTCATGCGGTCTGGCTCCATGTGCTCCCTGCCCGATGATCTCAACGGCAAAATTATCCGACGATGCATTGACCGGCCCCTCGCTCACCACAATAGTTCCAGGGTGGTAATGCCGATCCAGATGGCCACCGAAGATGAGACCAGCCCCATCAAGTGCACCTTCCTTAATCATGGCGATCGCACCGGTCCCCTTTTCTTCCGCCGGTTGAAAAATCAATCGTACCGGTGCCGGCAAGTCTGGCTCTTGAGACAACAACGCCGCAGCGCCAAGCAACATCGTCGTATGCCCATCGTGCCCGCAGGCATGCATGACGCCATGGTGCACCGACAAAAATTCGAGGCCGGTTTCTTCTTGAATGGGGAGCGCGTCCATGTCGGCACGGAGCACCACACAAGGCACTCCGGAATCCCCGGGAATGTCGGCCACGACCCCATGTCCCGCGATGTTCATGCGGTGATGAATGCCAAGATCGTAAAGAAACTTGCCGATGGCTGAGGCCGTCCGAGTTTCCTGCCCACTCAGCTCAGGATACTGATGGAGCGTTCGTCGTAGAACGACCAACCTGTCGTAGAGCTCTGGAGCAATCAATGCCATGGGAGTGGTCTCCAAGCCCAAAGTACACAAGGCCGGACGGCTTCACCCGGTCAAGACACCATCATCCTTCTTTTGCCTGGGCACCCGGCTGATAGACCGCATACACATAAACAGGAACGGACAGGTGGCCGAGATGCTTGTCGATCAATGGTTTGACGTCCTTCCAATCCAGTCCGCCGACCCCGGTTGCCAGACGCGGCAGCGCGACGCTCTTGACCTTCTCGCTTTCAGCCAACTTGGCGAGTGCCTTGAGACAGTGGTTGACGTTCTCGATCGTAGCTTTCCCCGGTTTGGCTCCATGGCTTGGAGCTGGCTCCTGAGTAAATAGGCTCACGATTCGCACACCACCGGCACCCGCCCAGGCCCATAATTCACCGGCCTTGGGCGTAAATGTTTGGCAATAGTGTCTGAAATCCTTATACATGGCCGGCCACTGTTGCCTCAGGGACAACGCCAGACCGTTCGCGAACCCGTCGTTCGGGGCCACACCGTGCGCCACCAACTCTGCTTTCGACTGTAAAATGTCCCCCGCCACTTCCTTGAGCATAGAACCTCCCCTCCTTGTATGACCACCGACAGTCTGGCACAGTCCACCCTACCGCCTCATGCTGCGGGTGTTTCGTAACCGACCAATCACCCTTGCGAATCCCATCTCATTGCGTTATGAACGTCGAACGTCGTTCCCTAACCAAAGGCCATGCCGTGATGCACATTCGACCAGCGACTGAAGCAGATTTTCCGGCGATCCTCTCTGTGCAACAATCCGCCTTCGGCGAATATGTCGGTGTCTACACCGTCAGTGGCTGGACAACCGAAACTCTCGAGAGCCTGAAAGAAGATGCGAGGGAGAAACACATTTTCGTCGCAGACGATAAAGGAGCAATCGTCGGTTCCGTGCGCTTCTGGACGGTGGCCGGCGTCTGTGTCATTCGGTTGCTCTCGGTGCTTCCCACCCATCAGCGCCATGGCGTCGGGAAAGCCCTGATCCGTGAGATTGAACGAGCAGCCACCGATGCACATAAATTTTACGCTTGCACCATGCTGCGTACACCTCGCAACATTCAATTCTTCATGGGCCTCGGCTATAAGGCTGAGACGATTCTCCCCGATCACTACAATCACCTCGACCTTCTCTGCTTTGCCAAATATCGCTGAGCGGCATCTCTTGAGGAACGGCATGCGATTCCCCATGTCTCAAGGCTCCACCGACCTCCCACGGACATCGTCACCTCGCTGCAAATAGCTACGGCGTCTTTGCGCAACGGAACCCGTATCCGAACTGCCGATTCATCGGTTGGGCATTGAACCGATGCGCAGACCGGAGAAAGTCGGTCACGTACAACCAGGACCCTCCGCGAACGACCTTCTCATCACCTTTTGCCGGCCCGATAGGGTTCTTCTCCGGACTTTTCTTGTAAGAATCATGTTCGTACCAATCAAACACCCACTCCCACGCATTCCCGGCCATGTCATAGATCCCGTAGGGGCTCTTCCCTGCCTCAAACGATCCAACCGGGGACAAGGCCTGATGATCGTCCCAATCCTTCCTCCCGTAATTCGCATGGAGCCTGGTCGGGGCTTCATTGCCCCAGGGATAAATCCGTCCATCGGTGCCCCGCGCCGCTTTTTCCCACTCCGCCTCTGTCGGCAAACGCTTACCGGCCCATTTGCAGTAATTGACCGCATCCTCCCAACTGACGTTGACGACCGGACGTCTCAGATGTTGCGGTTGATTCATGATGCTCCAGTCCGGAGGCTCTTCCATTTCCGTGGCGTCCAAATACCTGGCGTACTGCCCAACCGTCACCTCAAACTTGTCGATCCGGAACGCATTGAGATAAATCTGCCGCACCGGCTTTTCATCATCTCCGAGCGTGCTGCCTCGAGTGAACGTCCCCGCCGGGACCAGCACCATCTGTCGATCGAGGTTATCAGTGTCCCCCATCCCTCCGGACGCCCCGGCAGAGACTTGTTTCTTCGCCCCAGACAGAGACCGCGGAAGTTTGGCCTGGAGCTGTTGGTGAAGGGTCTGCTGTTCACTATTCAGGCCCATTTCATCGGCGCTTTCCAACGTCTCCTGGGCTTGCTTCATCTTTCCACCGGCCACCAACGCCTTCGCTTCGTGCAGGAGCCTCCAAGCTGTCGTCTCTTCCCGTAACCGCCAGACCTTCGCTTTGGTCTTGGGCAAATAGGATTTTGTCGGCCCGGATTTGGCATCCAGATCCAGCGCAGCCTCGTAGTGTTCCTCCGCGCAGGTCCAAGCCTCAAGGGCTCGGCAGGCTTCGGCGAGATTGAAATGTGCCTGGATATTCGACGGATCCTTCTGGATACCAGCCTCCAACGCCGTGCGTGCCTCTGCGTACTGTTTGTTTTTCAATAAGTTGTCCCCCTTGGAGAATTCCTGATCCCCGGCCCCGGCAGCCTGCACGGCAGCTCCCGAACCGATGAAGAGGCACAACAAGGTCATACTCGCCAACACGTGTCTCATAAACGCCCCCTTCCCCATTCTAACTCATTGCCCTGTGGATTCGGCCTCGTCTGCCGGCGAAGGTCTTTAGCTCGGACCGGTCTGGCAGACTTGCCAAAGACTACTTACAAGTTTAGTGCCTGACTGTGACCGCACGCCTGTTTCGCCCCTCAGAGAAACCATTTGGCCCTCGACTGCAGGCATGAAACGAGCACCTCCTGCATCCTTTCCTACACCCTCTTCAAGACAGATGGGCCGATGAGCATTTCGGTGGCGACATCGTGCTCGTTCTTTTTCCCATTCCTTTGGGCAGGCTGTAGGGCTAATCCCTTGCCGCGCGCATTGAGGGAGCACATTCCGATGTGGGGCCTCAGCGAGCGCAGGGATTGACCCTGCCGCCTGCCTCCCCCCCTCACACCCATTCCGGCGCCTCCTCTTTCCCCACTTCCCGCCCCGCAAACATGCTGTAAAGCACTGGCAGTACCACCAGCGTCAGCGCCGTCGACGTAAAGAGTCCGCCGATCACGACGCTGGCGAGCGGCCGCTGCACCTCAGCTCCAATCCCCTGCGCCAACGCCAGCGGGAGAAGACCGAGTAGAGTGGTCATCATGGTCATGACCACTGGGCGGAGTCGCAGACCGCAACCAGCCAGGATCGCGTCGTCGATCGATTGGCCCTCGTGACGCAGTTGGTTGATATAGGAGACCAGCACAATCCCGTTCCCTACGGCCAGTCCAAACAGCTCGATGAAACCAATAGAAGCTGGGACGCTCAAATATTGTCCGCTCAGCCATAGCGACACGACACCGCCGATCAACGCGAACGGAAGGTTGATGATAATCAAGGTCGCGTATCGCAGAGAATGGAAGGCCCAGAACAGGAGAAAGAAGATCAGAG
>JAHBWQ010000194.1 GCA_019636915.1 Nitrospira sp.
TGCTTGGCCCCACAGTCGGATCAATGCCCGGTCCCAACTGAATCAGTTCTTGCCAAGAGCCAGTTACGTTGCGTGCCAGCCAGATGTCGAAGCTCTAATATGCTCCTGCTGATGGGGGGGCTCCCATTTTGTCCTGAGACAAAGATGGTCGTTTTTCCATCGGCACTATAGGTGATCTCAATCTCGGATTCCGACGAGCTGATCGGTTCGCCCATACTCTTCGAGAGTGCGACAGTGGACTTCGTAGGTCCGCCGTGTGGCATGTCCATACCTGACATCGCGGACGTGGAGGTAGGAATAACAAAAAGAGTGAGCACTGCCCGAAAGTGATCGGGAAGTAACTTGCGTGCCTTCATAGAACAACCTCCGTAGTTCGATCCTGAGCGTTCAGGTAGGTTTGCAGCGCTCCTTTGCCGATGCTGCGACTCAGGCGCTCATACTTCAGTATGATTCCTTCTTGGCTTATTGGCTACTGACGAAATGATCCCTTGGGTTTCACCATCTGCTTGAACATGCGAAGCGTTGTTAGCACGTGCAATACATCGGATTATATCGTACGCCGATGTTGAGAGCTGGGTCTATACCAATCGCTGTATTGATGTCAGTTGAGACAGAAATCAGGAGGATGGCCTGTTCGTATTAGATAGGAATGGGTGACGTCCGTTTTAGTCAGCTTTGCATGTGGCGCTACGGCTGTAGCTTATTCGGTTGCAGGCCCATAACGAGTGCAGCATGCATGTCTTGTGGTAGGGATCTTACTCCTTTAATGACGCCGGGACCGCCGTTTTCCCAGTGAACGGTAAAGGTTTGGGTCGGAATCTTGACGGGTGGAATGTACTCGGCAACCTGGAGCACGACTTCTGTTCCACCATCTATAAGCGCGAGGGATGATAGTAGTTTGATTACTGGTCCAAGCTCGCGGATTGTGACGGTGATAACCTTCTTGAACTGTCCATGAGCTGAGGCAATTTCTGTAGTCATCACGGCGGGAGTCATGCTTGGCAGGCGACGAAGCTCAGAACTGGCGAAGCAGCCGGAGCTCTGCAGAAATTTCTTCATGCCTGCCTCTGCGGCCGCTTCGCGTTTTGGTACCTCTTTCTGAGTGGGGCGCCATTGTGGCACCCAGAGAACGAGAGCCGAAGCTGCGCTATCGCAGACCAGAGTCTGAGGTGATGGTGTGACACGCACCGAGGTCGTTGCACAACCGATGAGGAGGACCCATGCTGCCGCAAGAGTTGCAGAAAAGTGCAAGGTTGATGGACAACGCATCTGTAATTGTAAGTGCTCAGCCTGGAATGTGGGGGTGAAGATAGATGGAGTTAGAGTCGCGACTAGCCGATGTCTTCATCCGAACTTTTCTGAAACTTTCTGCGGATGTCAGCGAATGATTTTGTCAGAGAGCTGTCGGGGGAAGTTCGAGTAGCACGGTGCATGGACTTTTCAGTGGCACAAAACCGGTTCACGTCAATCCAGGCTTCGTATCCGATGCAGATCGGTTCTGTCAGGAGGTGACGATCGTTTGAATTGTTGAAGAGGAAAGTCATCTCATCCTTTACGAACTTGAAAGAACCTTACCGTGTAGTTTCTCTTCTGCCCATTCCTCGCTCGTAGGTATGCCCCCTTTGGGGCTTCATCGAATGCATCCATCCCGGTGAGCTGTGTGTGGACTCTCGTCTCGTGAATGCCGGTCCAACTCTGGGCTACAAAACGGTAACAGCAAGGACAATGCCACGTGCCGTGCTTTGTTCATCGGTCTGATTTTCAAAGGGAATGGTGGCTTCCGGAAAATTCTTGATGCTGTGTCCCTGTATCCAGAAGGATGCAGATCTGTATCCTAACGTGCGTGGAGGAGGGACGATGCGGGTAGCTGAAATGATGGCAGAGCGCTAGATCTCTCCAGCATTCACTTGTCGAACGCGCTCGGCGGGGACGCTGAGAGCAGCCAAGAGGTAATCTTTCAATTCGTTGCTGTACGGTTGGACAGCAAGGGCCCGTTGCATACAAAGAAGCCAGGCATCACGTTCCTCATATCCGATTGGGAACCGCTTATGCGCTCCGGGAATGCTGATCGGCCCGTAGTGCTGCTGAAAAAGCCTTGGCCCTCCCAGCCAGCCACAGAGAAAGTAGGTCAATTTCTTGCGCGATTCTGTGAGGTCAGGCGGGTGCATGTTCCGGATGCCTTTGGCTTCCGGCAAGTTATCCATGTTGGCGTAAAACTCGTCGACCAGACGAGTGATTCCGGCCAGCTCACCAGCTGCGTGATACGGAGTGCTGTGGGCACTGTCTTCTCGTTCATTGGTGGACATAGGTGTTCAGGCGTGTCGATGGAGAAGGCCGTTACTGCCTGGTGTAAAAAGGCAGAGAATGGATGGTTGCCGGGTGCTTGCTACCCCCACACTCCACGCTAAGTTTTGTCCCTGCTGAGCTGAAGTCCCGCAGCGGAAATCCAAATGCGATGGTCTTGTTGAGCTGAGGAGAATGGACGGCGCTGCTGATCCAGCCGACTTCGCGATCGCCGCTGTAGAGTTTGGCTCCATGGGGAGGTATAACGGAATCATCCAAGACAAGCCCCACGAATTTGCGGCGTACATTGCCATAGGTATCCATGCGCGCGACAACTTCTTGCCCTGGATAGCACCCTTTGGTGAGGCTGAACGCTTTGTTTTCAAGGTTGGCCTCGGGCGGAACGATCTCCTCGTTCAGATCAGGTCCAGCCTTCGGGAGACCGGCTTCCATGCGCAAGGCTTCTCGAGCCTGGGTTCCAATGGCTCTGATTCCAAACTTGGCACCGGCTTCCATGGCAGTGGTCCATGCGGTCACCAAACTGTCAGCAGGAAGCAGTATTTCGATATCGATTTCTCCCGTTTCTTCGGTACGTAGTACCAAGGCCTGATGTCCGCCGATTTGTGCTGTGACAAAATCGACTGGCTTCATGTCTATGACATCTACACCGAATGCGGACTGAATGACCTGAGTGGCTTTCGGCCCACTGATCAACAAGAGCCCCCACGTTTCGGCGCAGTCTTCCATCTTGGCCTTGATACCGTAGAGCAGGAACTTGCGTAATGTTTGGAACGAGGTTTGACCGATTTCTCCGACATCCTCCAGCATCACGGCGTCTGCCTGTATGTAGAGGCGAAAGTACGTCAGCATCTTACCTTTGTGGGTCAACAAGCTGGAGTAGCGGCCTTGCCCCTGGTGCAGTGGAAGAATGTCGTTACTGATAATGCTCTGGAGCCACTTCACCCGATCCTCACCGGTGACACGGAGCTTGCCACGATGAGAGAGGTCGGCTATCCCCACTGCGTGGCGGACGGCACGATGTTCTGCAGCTACGTCCCCATAGTGTACGGGCATCTCCCAGCCAGTGACCTCTTCAAAGGTCGCACCAAGTTGGGTGTGTTGTTGGTGAAGGCGTGAGTATTTCATATTCAGTCTGAAGCTCTAAAAATCGTCAAGTCAAAGGTGGCAGACTTCAAAGATTTTCCGACGTGATGACATGGTTGTTCATGACTTCTTTTACCAGTTCTCTTGTCCGAGCAGAAAATTCATTGCGAGAGACGATCTTGGTCACACCGAGCGCCTTGGCACGGTTCCAGGTTTCGACTTCTTCGTGATTGGCAAATGCCAGTGTTGGAATGCCTGTGAGCCGTGGATCCGCCTTGAGCTGTTCTAATGCGAGAAAGGCATCGAGGGTCAAGTCGTTCATATTGAAGATAATGGCATCTGGGCTCATCGCAAGGGCCTTATCGATAATGTCCTGTTGCGCACGAGCTTTTTCAAGCTGATAGTCCGGTTGACGCAACGCGTCCCTGACTTTGGTATAGAAGAACAGATCAGTCACGGCGACGAGAATGGTTTTCTGGTTTGTATGGTTCATGGGATCTGTCATGTTTGCTTGCCGGACTAACCTTCCTCGAGAGATAGATGGCAAATGAAAGGGATCCAGTAAACTCCGTCAATTCAACGAACTCACCAATCGTCCAAGTGCCTTTCTGGCAAGTGCATAGTCAGGGTCCAAGGTGAGTGCTGTCTTATACGAATCGATGGCTTCCGTCCAGTTCCCTTTTCGCTCGTACACGCGGCCAAGATTGAGGTGAGGATAGGCAGGGCTCTCGTAACGTTTGGCCTGCATCGCTTTTTGAAACCAGGAAATCGCCTCGTCGAATTCTCCCTTCTCAATCAGGTACGCGCCGATATCATTGTAAGGATTGCCGAATTCTGGATCCTGCGCGATGGCCTTGTGGCACTCCTCGATGGCGTCATCGAGTCGCCCCATGAAGCTATAGGTCCACCCCAGGAATGTATAGGCCTCGGCGGTTGGATGGGTTGCAATCGACTGCTTGTACAGATTGACCGCTTCCTCGAGCTCACCCTTCATCTGTCGCGCGAAGGCTTGCTGAAACAGCTGCCACGCCTGACGCTTGTCTTCTTCTTGTCCGTCACCTTGGGCGAGAAAATCCTGGATATCCATAAGGATTACAGAGAGCCATCAGCTGTCGGCTGAAGACTATTCGTTCTTCAGTTTTTTCTTAATCAAGTCCGCCCCATAGCGGCCTGACAGCAACATCGAGCCGAAGGCTGGCCCCATTCGTGGTGTGCCATAGACGGCTGCAACGGCCAATCCGATGACAAAGCAATTCGGATAGACCTCTCCGGTGCGATCCATCACCTCTTCCTCAGAGCGCGAGACCCACATGGCCCCATTGCCTGGTACCGTCTTGTACAAGTTCCGTTTATGCAGGAGCTCAACCAGGACGGCATCGTGGCCGGTGGCATCCACGACGATCTTACTCTCAAGGGCGATGGGGTCGACATGGATCCTGTCATGCCCAGCCATTTCGGCGGTCGTGTTATTCACTACAACGCCTTCCAAAGAGGCATCCTGTCGAAGGATCAAGTCCACCACCCGCGTCAGGTTCATAACCCTGACCCCAGCCTGGTAGGCGGCAGCGATGAGTGCACCGGTGGCATGGGGTGGATCAACCATGTACATGCCCGCACACTCAGTGATCTTCTTGCACGGCACGCCGATTTCATCGAGAATCTCATTCGCAGGCTCACAAATCGTGGCCTTGTTCATGAGGTACCCACCGGACCAGAATCCGCCTCCAAGCGCCAGACTTTGTTCGATGAGAAGGGTACGAAACCCCATCGCAGCTAAGTCGTGCGCGCAAATCAGCCCTGACGGTCCTGCGCCCACAATGATGACGTCACTTTCGATCAGTTGATCGAATTCTTTGTAGTATTCCCGGGCAATTTGCCGGGTAATGTCTCGCTCTCGTAATGGAGCGGGTTTTGGCTTGGCCATACAGCTCTCCTAGCGATAAATTTCAGAACCGGTTTTTTTGAACTCTTCGGATTTTTCTTTCATGCCGATCTGAATCGCTTGGTGCGCATCGACCTTGAGCTGCGCGGCGTAATCACGGACGTCTTGCGTGATCTTCATGGAGCAGAAGTGAGGCCCGCACATGGAGCAGAAATGCGAAACCTTGGCGGCGTTGTCCGGAAGTGTTTCGTCGTGGAACTGTTGCGCGGTTTCCGGATCGAGAGACAGATGAAATTGGTCTTCCCAGCGGAATTCGAATCGGGCCTTCGACAGGGCGTTATCTCGCGCTTGGGCACCGGGATGGCCCTTGGCGAGGTCGGCGGCATGTGCAGCAATTTTGTAGGTAATGACGCCGGTTTTCACGTCTTCGCGAGTCGGCAAGCCCAAATGCTCCTTGGGCGTGACGTAGCACAGCATGGCGCAGCCGTACCACCCGATCATGGCGGCACCGATGCCGGACGTAATGTGATCATAACCGGGGGCAATATCGGTCGTGAGGGGGCCTAGGGTGTAGAAAGGGGCTTCATGGCAGGCCTCGAGTTGCTTTTCCATATTTGCCTGGATCATGTGCATCGGAACATGACCTGGCCCTTCGATCATGACCTGGACATCATGGTGCCAGGCGATCTTTGTCAGCTCGCCTAGTGTCTCCAGCTCGGCAAACTGGGCCTCGTCGTTGGCATCCGCGATGGACCCAGGTCGGAGCCCGTCGCCGAGGCTAAAGGCGACGTCGTACGCCTTCATGATTTCACAGATCTCCTCAAAGTGCGTGTAGGCGAAGTTTTCTTGATGGTGAGCCAGACACCATTTCGCATGGATGGAGCCGCCGCGCGACACAATTCCAGTCATGCGTGTGGCGGTCATCGGCACATAGGCGAGGCGGACGCCGGCGTGAATCGTGAAATAATCGACGCCCTGCTCAGCCTGTTCGATCAGGGTATCGCGGAAAATCTCCCAGGTCAGGTCTTCTGCCTTGCCGTTGACCTTTTCAAGAGCCTGATAGATCGGCACGGTGCCGATCGGGACCGGGGAGTTGCGGATGATCCATTCGCGGGTTTCATGGATGTTTTTGCCGGTCGACAAGTCCATGACCGTATCGGCTCCCCAACGGGTGGACCAGATCATCTTTTCGACTTCTTCTTCGATCGAAGAGGCGACGGCGGAATTGCCGATGTTGGAATTGATCTTGACCAGAAAGTTCCGGCCGATGATCATCGGCTCGCTCTCCGGATGGTTGATGTTCGAGGGGATGATGGCTCGACCACGTGCGATCTCATCGCGAACGAACTCCGGTGTGATGGTCCGAGGAATACTGGCGCCCCAGGCGAACCCCGGGTGCTGCTTCGCGCTACCTTGATGTCCATTCTGCTCGCCGAGCGGTGCAGACCGTTCCCGGGATTGATTCTCACGGATCGCGATAAATTCCATCTCCGGGGTAATGATGCCCTTTCGCGCATAATGCAGCTGGGTTACGTTTCTCCCCGGTTGTGCTCGTAGCGGTTTGCGGATGTGTTGAAACCGAAGTTCGGCCAACTTCGGATCGTTCGCCCGCAAACGGCCGTACGCCGACGTCACAGTTGAGAGCTCTTCAACGTCCTGTCGATTGAGTACCCAGGGGCGTCGCAACGGAGCGAGGCCCTTGCGGACATCGATCGTCACAGCGGGATCGGTGTAAGGGCCCGAGGTATCGTACACGATCACGGCCGTGTTCTGAGAGCTGGTCCCGTTAATCCCCTTTGTAGGAGTCAGACTGATTTCTCGCATTGGGACGCGGACCCCTGGCTGAGCCCCAGGGACATGGATTTTTTGTGACGCAGGGAAAGGAGTGGTGGAGAGGGGAGAGGATGGGATTCCAGCACCGTTTCCATTCGCCGCTCCTTGTATATGTGTGTGGATGCTCATGATGAGATCCTTTCATCTGTTTGTCTGTGTTTTATAAGGTAGAGGCGAGGGCCGCAAGCGGTCACCCACAATAAAAAAAGCCGCCTCTCCAAACTGGAGAACGCGGCTGATTCCTCACAAGGCCCGCTCGACTCGGCTTCCCTACGCTGGTATTACCCAGGTCAGGTTGTGAGGGTCGTCCGATCGTTCGGACTCTCAGCCTCATGGCTCCCCTAGCTATGAATGGCTGATCGTAGTACTCCAACCCACCGAAGTCAATCGGCTATTAGGCCCATAGCGAATCTTCTCCTTTTGGGGTGAGGAGAATAGGACTTTTCCGCAAGGGAGGATTCGTTGAATGTAGAAGGGGCCTATCGTAGAATCAACCTTCTGACTTGGGAGGACGTATTGTGACAGCTACCGTGACATTACCAAAGCCCATCACCGAGTACCAGGCGTTGTCGGCAGACGAGTTGTTTTGCCGAACGGTCTCAGCTAAGCGAGTCCTTGGTGAGCGGGTCATGATACTCGGCCATAACTACCAGCGTGATGAAGTCATTCAACATGCCGACTTTCGAGGAGATTCGCTGTTGCTGGCCAAGCTCGCCGCGGAGCGTTCCGAACGACCCTACATTGTGTTTTGCGGTGTGCACTTCATGGCTGAGACAGCGGATATCCTCAGCCGTTCCCAGCAGACGGTGATCCTGCCCGATATGGCTGCGGGTTGTTCCATGGCCGATATGGCTGCGATTGAGCAAGTCGATCAATGTTGGGAAGCGTTGGACCGTGTGGTCCCCGCTGATGAGACCGTGATGCCTGCGGTGTATGTGAATTCAGCGGCAGTGCTCAAGGCGTTTTGTGGTGAGCATGGGGGTATTACGTGCACGTCATCCAATGCCAAAGCCGTGATCGAGTGGTGTTGGGCTAGACGAGAAAAGATCCTGTTCTTTCCCGATGAGCATTTGGGCCGTAATACGGCGAACAAGATGGGGATTCCCCGTGAGCAGATGATTGTCTGGGAC
>JAHBWQ010000195.1 GCA_019636915.1 Nitrospira sp.
ACACGAATGTACTTGAGTGCCTCCTGCTCGGGAACCAACAGAGGATCGGCCAACAGGCCGTCCGCCAATGGCTCCAGCCCCGCTTCACGCGCAATCTGCGCGCGCGTGCGTCGTTTCGGTTTAAATGGAAGATAGAGGTCTTCGACGGCCTGTTTGGTCGTAGCCGCCTCGATCGTCGTGCGTAAGGCGTCCGTAAGCTTCCCTTGCTCCTCAATAGAAGCCAACACGGCTGCGCGCCGCTCCTCCAGCTCACGCAGATAGCGCAGGCGCTCTTCCAACGTCCGGAGTTGCGTATCGTCAAGATTCCCTGTCGCCTCTTTCCGATACCGCGCAATAAAGGGAACCGTCGCTCCTTCATCGAGTAATGCCACCGCAGCAGTTACTCGTGGACCGCCGACACCGAGTTCCTTGGCGATGAGCGGAACAATCTTGCGCTGCAGGACATCGGATGCGATTTGAATTGTTTCGGTCGTTTCAGTCGTCATCGGCATCAAACGCCTATCTTTCCGAACGCGTGATCTACCCGCGCTCTCTGAGAGGTGAAGAAGAGGACGTCATTGCAAAAGGAAGAACGGTTCACGTTCAGGAGGACAGAACAAGACAGGAGAACGATCCATGGGCTAGCGCGAAAGAGTTCCGAACGCGGCAAATAACTGCCCAGCCAGGTAAGAGGTCCCCATGCCGTCACCAAAACGCTTGCGGCGGAGAAAATCGTTGAACACTCGACCATCGGCCGTTTTGTGGATATCGGGATATCGAAGATTCATGCGATACCGCTCAATCCCCCGTGACAGTGAACTGACGAAGAGCACGGTTCCATCGGGCTCGACCTTCTCCACCACGCCGATATGCGTGAGCGGATCGTTGGGTAAGCCGTCTCCGTTGAAATCCCAGGTGTTATGAAAAAAGACCAAGTCTCCCGGATGAACGGTCGGACCGTAATGAATCCGACCATGTTCGACCACATGGGTGTAGATGCGCCCTACCCCGTTTCCTCCATCCAGCTCTCCTAATCCACTATAGAGATCGACCCGCTGTGAGGCATACACGCCTCGCACAAACCCAGAACAATCGGGATTATAATTTCGGCCACCGATCTGAACTCGAGACTGTCCGACAAAACGCACGGCCGTTTTGGCCAGTGCCGTCTGCCGTGGCATCCCTTTCGCCATGGCACAGCACGACATTCCTCGCGTGCCCGTCGTGGGAATCATCGTCCGATCAGAGGCGGCTGACCGGCTGGCGTTGGTGGCACAGCCGGAGAATGTCCCCGCGAGCAACAAGGTGAGAAGCCCTCTTGTGCAACAGGAACGGAACACGGGTAGATTCATTGTCCTTCAGTATACAGATCCGCTGCTGGAAGACAATACCTGCTCTCTGATTCCACGACTCGCCTGATTCAGCCCTGCAACACGGATCAAGAAGTTCCGCAAGCCACCGTTACCCGCCCGCACTGCCCACCGGCCCGCCTGGTTCCGTCATGCGCCACGGATCGAGGAGTTCCGCAAGACGCTTCTCTGGCAACACCTTCTGCTCCTTCGCTACCTGCCGCACGGTCTTTCCGGACTTATACGCGTCCTTGGCCAGTTTGGCCGCAGCTTCATACCCGATCTCCGGCGCCAGCGCCGTGCACATGGCCAGACTTTCCTCGATGAGGCTCTTGCAGCGTTCTTCATTCGCTTTGATGCCTTCGATACATTTCGCCGAAAAATTGTTCGATGCCGTGGCAAGCAGTTCGATAGACTGGAGCAGGTTATAGGCCATCACCGGCATCATCACGATCAGCTCAAAATTGGCGGCCTGCCCACCGACCGTCACCGTGACATCGTTTCCAATGACCTGGGCACAGACCATCGTCACAGACTCGGCAATGACCGGATTGACCTTGCCCGGCATGATGGACGACCCCGGTTGCGTCTCCGGCAGATTGATCTCCCCGAGTCCACAACGAGGACCGGACCCCAGCCACCGAATGTCGTTGGCAATCTTCATCAGACTCACCGCGACCACGCGTAACTGCCCACTCGCCTCAACGAGCGAGTCTTGAGCCGACTGCGCTTCAAAATGATTCTTGGCTTCTTTGAACGAACAGCCGGTCTCTCTCGAAATAATTGCCATCACCTTGGCCGAAAACTTCGGATGGCAGTTCAGCCCCGTCCCCACAGCGGTTCCACCTAAGGCCACCTCGCTCAACGCGTGCTGCGCTTGTTTCACCCGTTCAATCCCAAGCCCGATCTGACGAGCATAGCCACTGAATTCTTGCCCCAAGCGAACCGGCGTGGCGTCTTGCAGGTGCGTACGTCCGATCTTGACGATCGTGTCGAACTCCTTGGCTTTGGCCTTCAAGGCCTTGTGAAGGCGAGTCAGCGCCGGCAAGAGTTGCTGCTGCATCATCTCGGACGCGGCGATATGAATGGCCGTGGGAATCACGTCGTTGCTTGACTGGCCCAAGTTGACATGGTCGTTCGGATGCACGAGCTTGCTGCCTCGTGCCCCACCGAGCAGTTCCGTGGCACGGTTGGAGATGACCTCGTTCGTATTCATATTCGTGGAAGTCCCGGACCCTGTCTGAAAAATATCCACGGGAAACTCGGCATCCAACTTGCCCTCGACCACTTCGCTGGCCGCCCGTTTAATGGCCTCCGCCGGCTTCTTGTCCAGCAACCCAAGAGAATGATTCACCGTCGCGGCCGCCCGTTTAATCATGCCCATCGCTCGGATAACGGATCGCGGCATTCGAAGCGGGCTGATCGGAAAATTCTCAATGGCGCGGGCGGTCTGCACACCATAATAGGCGTCGGCAGGAACGGCCAATTCGCCCATGGTGTCCCGTTCAATGCGAGTCGGTATCGACAGGGTATTCTGATCTTTTTTCATGCACAGTGCTCCATCTGTAAGAGGTTCCAACTCCTTGCGGGCGTCATGATAAACTCTGCACGCCATCTTTCACAAGAGCATGGACAGCACGCTGACCGCTGATGCGTCAGCCGGAAGGTGCTCGTACAGCACTCAATACTCCCTCTCACCGGAGTTGGATGGTCGACAGCGTAGAAATGCTGTTCACTCGTTGGGAGGTAGCGTTTCCAATTTACGATCCTCTCCTCGCCCATACTTGGACGAGGTCTCGCACAGAGAACAACTGCTGAAGTGAAAACGGCAGGAGCGGAAGGCTAAACATCGGGAACGCCTGATTCATGAGGCGAGTCTACGCCATCGATTTAGACACCTTAGGACGAGCAGCGAGGTTGACTTTAGTTCGCCTCTGCACCCCTCACACTCAAGTAACTTTTTCCTCAATTCTGCTTACTTTCTCAACCTCGGGATGAAAGGTATACACGGGTTCGCGTGTCACGACCCTAAACAACTGCAGGATATCGATGCCCATCCCGGTCAAGACAAGAGACCATCCACCGACGATCATCCACCAGACCAACGAAAACATATCTGAAGGCTGGTCAAAGTTGAACACCGCGACGACCCCTCCGAGCGCCAGCACCATCCCAACCACCATCAGCAGAGAGCAGAGAATTTTCATCTTCACCTCCTCACACATATCCGCTGTGTGAACAAGCTCGATCGTCTTATGGAGAACCACCCTCCTTTCTCGTAGCGACTTCTCGACTCAGATGACACCCCCACCTCTGGCATGCTCGGGTGTGTCGCATGAAACACGGAAGGCACTCTACTTGATTCCACCAGCAACGCAATCCAGTTGAATGTCTCTGGCAGGTAGATCTGATTGGACCGGTATGATCTTTACGCCGAATGGCCTACCCGCATCACTAAGGGGCATCTTGCTTCAAGAACAGTCGTCTTTCGTTTCTGCGATCCTGGGTCCCAGGTTTCATATTCAACGGTTCAAGGTATGCAGACCTCAAACGTGAAGCATGAAATTTAAAACCGCAGCTTTACAAGAGACGATAGCGGAGGGTTTCGTCCCTCACCCCCTCGGCTTCGCTCGGGGACGAAGGCTCGACGAGGCTCGGGATCCTGAGAGCTTCAGCAAACTGAGAGGAGGTTTATCGAAGGGTGATGAACGACCATAAACACTATGGGCTAGTGACAGCGGCCTTCCCCCTTATCGGTGAAGGTTTTCCCAGCCTCAGGCACAAATTCCCATTCGTAGCCGATCCGATGGAGGACCAGCTTGAGGACGCCGAACGTGTCGCTGTTTCTCACCTGACTCCCGGTCTTGATGGTGCCGAACTCAGTATGTCTTGCACCACCAGTCCCGACGATGAACGAGCGGATCCCCCCGAGCGCATCGACTCGGCCGTCTGCATCCAATGGCGCGAACCGTTCATAGTCGTGATCATGGCCGGAGAGCGCAAGATCAACGCCCGCAGCGTAGAGTGCCTCCCAGATCGCGCTCATCACCTTGTTGTTTTGGTGCCGACCGGACGAAAATCGCGGATGATGCCAATAGGCCAGTGTGCAGAGGGATGGATGCGTCGCTAAATCTTCGCGAAGCCATGCGAGCTGGGCTGACGTTGAATCGCAAGCCACCATCCGGCATTCGCTGTTGCTGTTCAAGGCAATCACATGCCAGGATCCGATATCGAAACTGTAATACCCTCGCTCACGTGGCCCTGCCGCAGCTCCAAAGTACGTGTAATAGCCCTCGCCAAGTCCTTCGTGGTTCCCGATGCTCGGATGGGTCATCGACTTCAATCGACCCCATGAACGATCATACGAACTTTGAAAGTCTCCAAGAGCACCTGTGGGATATTGATTGTCTCCCAATGTAAGGACGGCAGCCAAACCATCGATCTGCAACGCCAATTCAGAAGTCTCCATCTGTCGACAGACCTCGACCAGAGTGAACTCGTGCAGGGGGGCTTTGTCAGACAGCGGACACGCGATATCACCGACCGCCACAATCACGGGATCCGGCAGATCCAAGGCCTGGGCGTTTGCCCACGGAGGACAGAGAATCAGGGCACACAGACCGAGTAAAACTCGTTGAGCAACTCCGACCATCACATTCCTGTATGACATTCCAACGATTGAAACAGAACACCTGTGTGAGATGCAAATATTAAGGCCAAATGAGCTAAGCAGACCGCCTCACATCAAAGTAATTGCTGCGTGACGGATTTCAAGCGGTGGTGAACCAAGACACAAGTCTCTCAACCCACATAATGACCTCGCACCACGATCTATTCCCCACCCACGCAACCGGTACCATCGCCCTTGCCGTTTACTCAATTACTCTGCGCTCACCGCGCCGCATCAGCCTGAGTCAATAGCGCATCGCGCCCTCCTATCCACTCAATACCTGCAGCCCTCCAAGAGGCTTTCTTCGCCAGTCGAAAACATTTACACTGTTGAAATTACGCAGAATCATGATCAGAACCAATGCGCTCATTCGTCATCTCCTATCGCGTCATCGGGCTTGCCACGAGAGACTGCCTACACACACACACGACTCTCGTTGTAAACGGCAGCACCTCTTGCATCCTTGTCCAACCCTACACCCTTGTCCAACCCACTGCATCCCGATACGGATTGCCTGGTTATAGAAAGATCCTCACACGAGACAGAGATCTATGCCGAGGGGGAGGTGCGTCATGCACGATCCCCCAGAACGAGTCATTGAAACGAGATGATGTAGCCCAACGTGCGGCGACAGGTGTGGAACGACTACGCACATGATACTGACACCTTACAAGAAGGAGGAGCAGATGAGGCAAGGATTCTCTTCTATCATACGATTGCTCACGATAGGCGGATGCGTCCTGACCATCGTGGCAACGTCCGTACAGGCTCAAGAAATCATCAACAAAGGAGGCGTGATCGGGGTGCAGGTCACTCCGGGGACTAACCAGAAGGTCGACTTTGTCGCAGCCAGGGTACGTGCCATCCCCAAAGCTCCCATGAGCGTCTCTGCACAGGCCGGGCAGGATTTCATTCACAATCTCGTCAATCAACTTCAATCCTCCGCTCAAACCTCCGCTGATGTCGATGCCGGCGAAACAGCGGGTTTCGAAGGTGATGGGGCCACTGATCCGGTTGAACTTGGAATGCCGCTGATCGCACTTGATACGCAGGAAGGGCCGGAATTCCAATCCCAGCAGTTCGGCCTGTCCAATCATCCCTTCAGTACAGCTCGAGCAGATCTCGCCTCGGGTCCGACGAAAGTTCCGACTCCGACGAATACGATGTATCCGTATCGGGCGACCGGCAAACTGTTCTTCAAGATCGGCTCCGACACATATGTGTGTTCCGGTTCACTGATCAAGCGAGGCCTTGTTGTCACCGCGGCTCACTGTGTCACCGACTATGGAACGAGAACACTCTTTACGAACTTTAGATTTGTCCCGGGGTATCGGCAAGGACAAGCTCCCTACCGCGTATGGGCCGCGTCGCGAGTATGGGTCCCAACCAGATATTTCAACGGTGCGGCGACTCAATGTGCCCCTACTGCTCCCGGTGTGGTCTGTAAGGATGACGTCGCGGTCATCGAATTGGCTCCTCAGACAAATCCCACCTATCCCGGCACGAGTACTGGGTGGTATGGCTATAGGTGGAATCAGTGGGGAATCACCGGTGCGGGTCTCACGCAAGTAACCCAGCTCGGTTATCCCATCGCACTTGATGGGGGACTCTTAATGCAGCGAACCGACTCACAGGGATTTGTCGCATCAGCCACACTCATGAGCAACACGATCATTGGGTCCCTGATGACAGGTGGGTCAAGCGGTGGACCATGGCTCAACAATTTTGGGATTCAGCCAGTGGGCACCGGACCAGCAGGCACCTATGCCACTCCCAACATTGTGATAGGAGTGACCAGTTGGGGCTACACCGATGCCACGATCAAACAGCAGGGAGCCAGTCCGTTCTCGAGCTCGAATATCGTGACATTAGTCAACAACGCCTGTGCCGGCTCCGACCCACGTTGTTTGTGAGCGACAGACTACGGAATGATGGAGACAGCGAGACTGGCAACTACTCTGGGTGCTTTCGACAACAAGCCGTCTAACAGGCTGTTGACAAAGGCCGCCAGCAGCGTTCTCACGTCGCTCAGAGGCTCACCGTACGGCCTGGGTAAACGCCTGTTCATACAGGCGATGGGTGGGCCGGGTGAACATAGTCTACGATTCGCCCCTTCCCCCGCTGCGGCCTTGCTGGACAGCCTTTCTGAACAGCCTGCGGGGGATCTAGATTCGGTCAGTCACCGTGAGGAGCCACCCGTTTGAGGACGGGCATAGGGTTTGTCAACACACTGCCAAACAGGTAATGGGATCTCCCCAGGAAATAAGGAAACCACGTCTTTTTGACGAGGATGACGCTATTGAGAAGTGAAGCGAAAACGGCCCGCCTGGAAAGGCGGGCCGTTCGTGTAGAAGAACCTCTTTCAACCAGTTTACGCTACCTTCACCTCGATGGCCTTCGGTTTCGCTTTCTCCGACTTCGGCAGATGGAGATTCAGCACCCCATCCTTGAACTCGGCCTTGACCTTCTCCTCATCGATCACATCCGGCAGCGAGAAGGTCCGGACAAAGCTCCCGTACGAGCGCTCGATCCGATGGTACTTTTTCCCCTTCTCCTCCTTCTCGTATTTCCGTTCACCCTGGATCGTGAGCACGCCGTCCTCCAGCGTCACCTTCACGTCCTCTTTCTTCACATCGGGAATTTCAGCCTTGATCTGATACTCCCCTTCTGTCTCACTGATGTCGACCGACGGCGTCCAATCCGCCACAACCATGGTTTCCTTACCAGTGGCACGCGGCGCGGACGGACGAGCAAACATGCGATTCAGCCGATCTGAGACGTCCTCCAATTCTCGAAACGGATCCCATCGTACGAGCGTCATAGCACCCTCCTTGATTAGGACTTCTTGTGATTTGCGCTGGCGCTGCGCCGATTCACCTGCTTGTTCAACAGATAAATCCATCCAGGGAGAAGTCAAGAGTCTGGACGGGCGCCTGAGTTTCAGGTTTCACGTTCACAGTTTCACATTAGGCCGAAATTAGGAACCTCACCCTTGAAACATGAAACCTGAGACTTGACACCATTGGACCGAAACGCTTCACGCGTGTGGAAGCGACGCGAGAACGCCCCAGAAGGACTGTTGCACCATACTCAGGCTACCGCCGGTCGATCGGCACGTAGGGCCGGTTATGCTCGCCCGCATAGATTTGGTCTGGCCTGAATAGTTTGTTTTCTCGCAACTGCTCTAACCAGTGGGCCAGCCAGCCCGATACCCGTGCCAT
>JAHBWQ010000196.1 GCA_019636915.1 Nitrospira sp.
GGGGAGATGCTTCCCAAACTACAGGGTCTCCACTACCACGACCTCGCCGATCCGGCCTGGTTCGGTCTTCAAGACTTCAAAGTGCTGTTATTAGAAAAACCCGGCGGCGAGCCCAAAGCGCAGTTCACTGAAAACAAAGGCTATCGGTGGTATTCGCAGAAGTAGGGGATTTGAGGGCAGCGTGGTTAGTTCTCTGTGCTCGCTGACCACGCACGCAGGAATTATCGAATCCTTCCATCAAGGGCGGTGCTCGGCCAATGCGCGCAGGAGAGAACCAACCACGCTGCCCTCATTGGGAAAAGAGGAAAGAGATCAAAAAGGATTCTTCGGCCATGCGCGCTCTTTTGCGCGGCGGACCTCGCGCATCACTTGTACTATAGCATCGCCCTGAGGTTCATCTTGCTGCAACACTGATCGACGCAACACCAGCCCGAGCTCAGTCAACTCGATGGCACGGCGAAAATTGTCGGCAATCTTTGCATCGTCTGGTTGACCAGACTGTCTCGGCATTACCTGAACTCCCGCTGGCACACTCAAGAAAGTGCACAAGACTCCTCCTGCTGAGGTAACTTTCATCCGCCTCCTTGCGGACGAAT
This sequence comes from Nitrospira sp., assembly GCA_019636915.1. GTDB lineage: Bacteria > Nitrospirota > Nitrospiria > Nitrospirales > Nitrospiraceae > Nitrospira_D. The sequence goes on from JAHBWQ010000196.1 coordinate 597, forward strand.
CCGGCAGCGCGCCGAAAGCCCAGTTCACCGAGAGCAAAGGCTATCGGTGGTATTCATAGAAGTAGAGGGGTGAAGGGGAAAGAGAGAAGGAAAGCTGTAGAAAAACCCCTCTCATTAATTTGCTGTTCTTCTCGGCAAGCAGCTTCCTTAGGTCGCAAATTCAACCCGAATCGTGCGCCCAAGCCGAGCCTCAAGAGTGATGAGCATTTCGATGCTGAATTTGTCCCATTTCCCACAAGCAAGGTCGGACACCCGCGACTGCGAAATTCCAAGTCGCTTAGCCGCTGCAGCTTGAGGCTGCTTCTGCTTCTCGATGTAGAGGCGAAGATCGCTCATCAAGTTGGAACGCATTTGGGGCACAGCCGCCTCGGCTGGGTCAAACCCAAGATCCACAAAGATATTGGCACTTGCTTTTGTCATTTCCATCTCCACGATTGATCAGGCCAGAAATGTTCCTTACTTGCTCTGGCACTAAGGCGAGCAATACCCCTGGGATCGTCTGTGTCGCATCACAACACCCGGCTAAAAAATAGCCATGACTCGCTTTGGACATCACGCTCCCTTCTGGCTTGAATGCTCTTCAGCAGATGCACGGCAGCTTGTTCGTATGATTTCCCAGATTTGATGCTGTTACATAGCAAGCACGCAGTTCGCAAATTCTCTTTCTTGTGTGTTCCACCTTTGCACTGCGGAACAAAATGATCGAGTGCGGCATTTTCAGGAGTTACTCGGTCTCTACAATACTGACAAATCCACTGATCTCGCTCGTATACTTCCCTGCGTTTCTCTGGATCATTATAGAAGTCGTCGGATTCCTCTTCGCTTTTCAAGGAATGTTTCTCAACGACAAGCAGCACCTCAGAGGGAAGAACGACGGTGTAAAGGGTGCCGTCTCTGCTGGCATCTCCAATCTTTATACACCCCCTCTCTTCTAAGCTCTCAAGCTGCCTTAACATATGTTGCCGGCTGGGCACTGACATCTTTGGCCCTCTACCGTACAGCTGTGCAATTCTTCGTTGCCCCATGCGGACAGTTGCCGAGGGCGTGTCATTGTTCAGACGAGAATGTCTTAGCAGAAACACATACATCGACGCCTCGTGCGGGCTAAGGTCTGGCATCAAATAGTCGACAAACTCCTCAAGAATTTTACGAGTATCAATAGTCATGCTTCACTCTAACTATTGAGCAGATTGCTCAGTCTAACCCAATCACCAGATCGATCAGCACACCCTCCCTCAATCCAAAGTCACTCACTAAACATTTTTTCTGACCCAGCGTCTCCATAATCGTCCTGATGATGATCGCGCCGGCGGCAATGACCTCTTCGCGGTTCTTTTCTAAGCCTGGCAGGCCAATGCGATTGGCTTTCGTTCGACTAAGCAACGTCTGCTCAAGCTCTTGGATGGTTTCCAATTTCAGCACATAGTTATGGATTCGACCCGACTCATAGGTGGATAGTTTCTGCGCCATGGCGGCAAGGGCTGTGATCGTGCCAGCTGTTCCAACAAACGTCACCTGTCGATAGTCACCCATCTCAGTAATAGCAAACTGTGTTTCTCGCGTGATCCAGGTACGCGCCTGACTGACTTCCTCTTCAGTTGGAGGGTCATGACGTAAGAGGCGCTCGCAGAGGCGGACGACTCCGATATCGATGGATCGTGTGATAAGGCTTTGATCAGAACGATCGAGGATGAACTCCGTACTGCCGCCACCGATATCCAGCGCCAGGATATCCGTCACTCCGGCTGGTAAACCAGAACGAATGCCGAGCAAGGTCCGACGCGCTTCCTCCGCACCTGAGATGAGTTCGACCTCGAAGCCACATTCTGTTTTCACTCGTGCCAAGAACTCCGCTCGATTGCTCGCATCACGAACGGCACTGGTCGCCACAACGGCGGTCGCTTCAACCTGATGGCTCTCGATGATCCTTCGCCACTCTTGGAGACAGTGGATCACCCGATCCATTGCGGCAGGACTCAGTCGTTTCGTCTGATCAACACCTTCTCCCAGTCGGAGGATACGCCGCTCTGATCGAAGCTCTTTGAGAGGCTGCCCAGAGGCGAGATCTGCAACTACTAACCGACAGGTGAGGGTACCGATATCGATGCCGGCCAATCGCCGTGTCCGCTTCGCCGGCTCGGTCATTGCTCGTTCCGAATGGCTTCCATCTCGGCTTCCAACTTCTTCTGCGACTCCTTCACCACTTCCACTTCTTTGACGAGACGCACAATCTCGGCATCGTACACGACACGCTCGGCCGTTTCGCCACGTTCCTTCATATCGACGGCTCGTTCCCCGATATCCTTATACAGATCCGACAGCTGCTGATCGAGCTTGCGGAGTTCCAACCGCATGCGGAGCAATTCCGTCTCTTCCAGCGCCCGTCCCGCTGCATGAACGGTCCCTAGGCGAAGCGTTGCGATCCCCGTCCGCAGGTCATCTTTGATTCGCTGGAAAAGTCCCATTACAGCCCTAGCTGATTGAACCAAGTTCGAGCTTCTTCTCCCACTTACGGAGCATAGCCTCGCGCACCCCCCGGTGAGCTGCCTCTTTCAAGCCTGGGTCAGATTGTAGCAGCGAAAAGGCCTCTTGCCTGGCCTGCTCCAGCAGATCGGCATCACGCACCAGATTGGCGACACGAAACTCCGGCATCCCCCATTGACGCAACCCAAAGAACTCACCTGGTCCTCTAATGCGTAGATCGTCCTCGGCAATGACGAATCCATCATTCGACCGGACAAGCGCCTCCAACCGTTCCCTCGCCGCCGACATCGGCTCTTCACCGCTCAGCGTCCGTCTGCTCGATTCTGATTTCCCTCGTCCTAGGTTCTGGGCCATCAGTAGACAGTACGCCTGATGACTGCTCCGCCCGACTCGTCCGCGCAATTGGTGCAATTGGGCGAGCCCAAATCGTTCGGCATGTTCAATCAGGATGACCGTCGCGTTCGAGACATCCACGCCGACTTCAATGACGGTCGTGGCGATCAACAGTTGAATGGTGCCGGCCTTAAAGTCGGCCATCACCGCTTCTTTTTCTGACGCCTTCATCCGTCCATGCAACAGACCGACACGAAATTCTGAGAACTCTCCATTCTGCAACTGTTCGGCGCCCTGAATCGCAGCCTGAAGGTCGACCTTCTCCGATTCTTCCACTAACGGATAGACGATGTAGGCTTGTCTGCCGGCACGCAATTCATCGCGCACAATCTGATAGGCCCGACGTCGTTGTGCCTCACTAAACAAGAACGTCCGTACCGGCTTACGCCCCGGAGGCAGCGCATCAATGACCGACACATCAAGATCGCCGTAGACGGTCATCGCCAGCGTTCGGGGAATAGGAGTGGCGGTGAGTACGAGCACGTCCGGTTTATAGCCCTTTTCGATCATCGCCTTCCGCTGCAACACTCCAAACTTATGCTGTTCGTCGATGACCGCCAAGCCCAAGTTTTTAAATGTCACGCCTTGCTGCAGAAGAGCATGGGTTCCGATCGCCACTTGGATGTCTCCCGCAGCCAGCTGTTCGGCCTGCGCACTCTTGATCGAAGTTTTCTCGCCGCCGCGCATCAAAGCCGTCTGCAGCCCTAGCGCCTGCAACATTCCTGAAAGATTTCGGTAATGCTGTTCGGCAAGAATTTCCGTCGGGGCCATTAAGGCCGCCTGATAGCCAGACCCACAAGCCATGACGATGGCCTGTAATGCGACTGCGGTTTTTCCTGAACCCACATCTCCCTGGACCAACCGATTCATAGGACGTGGCGAAACCATGTCGCGAAATATTTCGTGAATGACTCGCTCCTGAGCCTCCGTGAGACGAAATGGTAAAAGACTGGTCAGCTGTGCGAGCAGCGGAGTTCTTGGATTGAACCGCACCTCTTTCCGCTCTTCATGGACCGATCGGTGTCTGGACGCTAACGCCAGTTGCAGCAGCAAGAGTTCTTCAAACGCCAACCGCCGATGGGCCGCTGTCTTTCCTCGCTCCAGCAGATGGCCGTCAGTTCCAGACTTTGGAAAATGCACATCCTGGAACGCTTCATTGAGCGAGATCAGCCGCTGCCTCGCCCGAAGCGGCACCGGCAAGTGATCCATGAGATCCATCCCATGGTCCGTCAAGAGGTTCCGCACGAGCACCCGCATCTGACGCGAGGTCCAGCCTTTGGTCTCATGGTAGACAGGAACGATTCGGCCGACATGCAGCGCCGACTCCACACCTTCTCCAATGACCTCGTACTGTGAAACATCCATTCGCGGCACCATCCAGTCCCGCCGATCTGAAATCACCCGCCCGCTCAACATCACCCGAGTGCCAACCGTCAAAACGTCTTCTAAATAGGATTGATTGAAGAACATCACCTGTAAGCGGCCTGACTGATCTTCAATGCCGACTTCCAGCATACTTAACCGTCGGTTCCTGGTCCGTTTCGCTTCGCACTTGCCAACAACCCCACAGATTGACGCCACCATTCCCGGGACAAGATTTCCGATGGGAGTCATGACCGACCGATCTTCATATCGCCAGGGGATGGTCCAGAGTACGTCTTCTACCGTTTCGATCCGCAGCCGCTGCAAGACCGTGGTGCGCTTCGGTCCAACCCCCTTGGCAAAGCGAACCGGAAGTTGCCACAGGTTGGATCGCCCTCCAATAGTCGCCATGTCTGGAACGAATCCCACCCGTGGGGCCTTGGCACCGACAGACTGCTGCGCGGCCTTTCGAAGAGCTTGGATGTGCGACCCCGCTACATGCAAACGGCGACGCTGTTCATCCGTGGAAAGAGACAACGAAAAATCAACGAAGAGGTCACGGAGTGAAATCAGGCGAGCTTCAATCGCCCTTGGATAGGTCCGCTGGCGAAGAGCCGACAGCACTTGGGTGGAGATGAAATCACTCAGATTGGTGACGGTCGTCAGATGGGCATAATCATCTCGAGTCGCAAATTCAATCGGCCTGGCGATGCGGTCCAGCCACTCTTGCAATGGCATCAACGGACTCGGTTCAGTCTCCGCCTGCATATGGCGGAGGATCGTAGCACAGCATCGTTCAGCGCACAACGCAGCCTGGGCGATTGACTAAGAATCAAACGGCTGCTTTTCCTGGATTGCTTGGTCATATTTTCCTAGGGTGCTACACTTCTTCCAGACTCTTATGTACCGCCGAAATATTCGCCATATTCTGATCCCGCTTGCGATCGGCCTGTCCGTCCTGATTGGATATAACCTCTTTCTGAAACAGACCCAACCTTCGCTGACGATGAGACCGATGGGAACCATTGAATCCGTCCCTCCCCCACCAGCCCCGGCTCAAAGCAAACCGTCCGAGAATGAACCCCGATTGGTTCGCGCACTTGACCAGACCGTCATCCCACCCACTCCACACCGGTCGATCTTAGAGGAAATTCGTGATGAAGTTGAAAAGCACAACCTCTCTTTAGCTGAAAACAAGCTAAAAGTGCTCCCGGCATCCATTCTATCGGACGGACAATCCAAACCCTTCGTCGCCATCCTGTGGAACAATCTCGGCCTGCAGCAGGAACGTCTTCAGGGTACACGCGCGTCCATCAGCGCGTTTAAGAAGGCAGCTGAACTCGACGAGACAAACCCCGTCATCCTGATGAACCTTGCCCAAGCCTACTGGGAGCAGCGCGACCGCGCACTCAATGCGGAGTTCTTGACGAAATTGATGAAGGTGGCACCAGATGAGCCTTTCCCTCACCTCGCAATGGCTGATTTGTTGCAGGAACAAGATGATCTGAGCGGAGCAACAATGCACTTGGCCCAGGCCGCCCAACGAGCCAAGCAAGACCCGGCTCTCCAGTCTTATCTGGCCACCGTCACGGCAAAGGTTCAGCGCACGCAATCAGTCGAATCCCGCATGACCGCGCGAAGCAGCACTCATTTTGTCGTGAAATTCGACGGAGAGGAGGACCAGAGCACTTGGACATCGGTCTTGGAGATTCTTGAAGAGGCGTATCGAGACATTGGTCAGAAGTTTGGGCATTTCCCGTCAAGACCCATCATGGTCGTCCTCCATGCAAAAGAATCCTTTCAAAGTTCAACTGGCAGCCCTGCATGGGCCGATGGTCTTTATGATCCCACGCTCGACCGAATCCAGATTCCCACACAGGGAGCCACAACGGATCGGAAATGGCTTGCCACTGTACTCCGTCACGAATACGTCCATGCCCTACTCCATGACCGGTTAGGATCACATGCGGGCGCACTTCCGACCTGGTTGAACGAAGGCCTCGCCATGCAATTGGCTGGAGACTCATGGCCTGATCTCGATGAGGCGAGGCACGGTGAGATAAAGGTGATTCCGTTGACTTCTCTGGAAGGTGCCTGGGGCGCCTTCTCAGCCGACGCGTCTATTGTGGCCTACTTAGAAGCTAATTCTGCGACCCACTATTTGATAGAGCGATGGGGCATGGCTCGCGTCGACGACCTAGTGAAAGCTTTCCGGACAAACGCTTCCGTGGCAACGGCCTTCCAAGACAAGCTATTGACTCCGTACGAGCAGTTCCATCGTCAATGGCTTGAGCACTTCGAACAGGCCCGTTCGTAGCCTTCTTCTCCGTCATCCTGAGATTGTTCAACGGCAGAACAGACACCATCAAATCAACACGGGGACTGCTTCATCCTGAGGTTGGTGAGGCCAGACAGGAAGTAAATTGGGCAGATCATTCGGTGATTCCTGAGCTCCCTCTTCAGACTCTCGCTGAGACAAGTGGTCTTCCCAGAGAACCTGCTTCCCGCTGGGATCATACATGCGAATTCTGAACTCAAACCTGTGAGAACTGTTTGTCGAAACTCGCTCCACCATCGTGGACCGATCCGCGATTGAATGGATATGAGGGGGTCCACCCAACACCGTGGTGAACTCATCCTCCCAGACAAGTGAGCCAGTCACCGCATCTACCGCGCGCAAGAAGAATACCGGCTGTTCGGTTGCCTGTTGCTCCACGCGGACTCTCGTGAGAGTGGCACGACTAATCGTTCGCGTCGAAATGGCTTTTCCTCCGCCCTTTCCGTCAGGTTGCACGAGGTTGAGTCGCCCTTCCCATTGGAATAGTCCCGTATTTGCATCGTAGACCCGCAAGATGAAGTTGGAGAGATCTGTAGCTCCTTGTCCAATCCCTCCCGCAAAAATTCGAGATTCCCCGTTCCTCCCTGTCCCATCACTTTCCTTGACCATCAGTTCATAGACGTCATCCGATACGATTACACCAGAGTCAGCCTCATAAACCTTTACAGAAATTGTGGACACAGAGCCAATCTGATAACCGAACCCCGCCGCCACAATCGCTTTTTTATCTGTAGAGGCAACGTCACCCCAAGCTTGATCGTTGTCGCCGTAGAAGCCGAATAATCCAACAAACGCGAGCAGACTCACGACCTTTGAACAACTGAGACCTAATACTTGACGCTTGTTCTGTATCGGGTGGGTCGAGCAGTGACAATCTGTTGAATAATAAGATGTTTGTGACATGCGCCCTCCTCAGAATGTGTGTGCATTCTGAAGGAGGGCAGATGACCCGTAAATTCCCCACTGATGGGAGGAATCCCCTCAAAAGTGGGTGCACGATGAGAAGCGACACCGGTGATGT
>JAHBWQ010000197.1 GCA_019636915.1 Nitrospira sp.
ACCACGAGGGCCTCGATGCGGTGGCTCAGGAGGCCGAGGCGTGAACACTGCTGCCGTGATCGCGCTGGTGGATCGCCTGCGAGCTCTGCCGAAAGAGACGGACTGGTGTGAGTTCAAGCGCAATAACTATGAGCCGCAGCAACTTGGTGAATATCTGTCGGCTCTCGCCAATGCCGCCTGCCTCGCGGGCCAACCACAAGGATATCTACTGTTCGGCATCGATGACACCACGCACGACGTCGTGGGAACCTCCTTCGACCCCTACGCCAGTAAGGCCAGGGGCAATCAGGATCTGCTGCCGTGGCTGGCAGGAGGGCTGCGGCCAAACCCCGGTTTTGAACCCCGCATTGTGGAGCATCCCCGTGGCCGGGTTGTGCTATTTGAAATCGGTCCTGCCCGGGATCAGCCGGTCCGTTTCTATGATGAGGCGTTTGTCCGTATCGGCTCCAGCAAAACAGCATTGAGCAAACACCCTGAGAAAGCCCGAGCCATCTGGATGCGTGGCAGTGACTGGTCGTCTGGCGTGTGCGAGCCTGCCACCCTAGCAGATCTTGATCCGGTCGCTCTCGCGAAGGCGCGTGAACAGTTCGTTATCAAGCATTCTGGCCAGGCGCACGAGGTGACAGGCTGGGACGACGTGACGTTCCTCAATAAGGCTAAAGTGCTCAAGCAAGGAGCGGTGACGCACACTGCTCTGCTTTTGCTCGGGCGGCCTGAGTCAGCGGTGTTGCTTTCGCCGGCGGTGGCCAAGATCTCCTGGGTATTGAAGGACACGGATAACCGCGAACTGGACTATGAGCACTTCGGGCCGCCTTTCATCCTGGCAGGGGACCACCTGCTCAAGCGCCTCCGCAATCTGATGGTGCGGGCGTTGCCGAGCGGGACGCTGTTCCCTCAGGAAATCACTCAGTATGACCCCTGGGTGATCCGCGAGGCGTTGCACAATTGCATCGCCCATCAGGATATGGGCTGCATGGGCGTGTGGTTGTCGTCGAGTATCCGGATCGGGTCATTCTGACCAATGTCGGCGATTTTCTTCCGGGCGATGTGAACACGGTCATCCGGCAGGACGCGCCCCAGACGATCTACCGGAATCCGTTTCTGGCCGATGCCATGGTCGAGCTGAACCTGATTGACACGCAAGGGGGCGGCATCAAGCGCATGTTCGAGACTCAGAGGAGGCGCTCGTTTCCACTGCCGGATTACGATCTGACCGAGCCGAGGCATGTCACGGTCACCATCAGTGGAAGGATTCTTGATGAGCGTTATACCCGTCTTATCATGGAGCGGACGGATCTGAATCTTGAGCAGGTCATCCTCCTTGACCGAGTACAGAAGAAGAAGCCCATCGGAAGGGACGAACATCGGCAACTGAAAGCTGCCAGGCTGGTCGAGGGCCGCTATCCGAGCCTCATGGTCGCAGGGAATGTTGCGAAGGTGACTGGCGAGACGGGCCGGCATATCAGAGAGCGTGGGTTCAATAAACAATACTACTTGGATCTGATTTTGGCGCTGCTGCGTGAGCATGGTCCGGTAGACCGGGCTGCTGTTGACGATGTACTACTGCCGAAGTTGCCTGATCGCCTCACCTCCAAGCAAAAGCAACGTAAGGTTCATAACTTGTTGCAGGAACTCAGGCGCTCGGGCAGCATCGTCAATCGTGGCACGAGATCGCACCCTGAATGGATGGCGGCCGAGGCATCCCGTGATTGAGCAAAGGAACTCTCTCTGGAAACAAACGAGTATTCTAGGAAAGTTGCCGCAAATCTTTGACATAACAGAGCTTTATTTCTTTGCTAAAAGTCTGCAGCTATCGGCTTTCTAGCAAAGAACTTAACAAAGGACTGCCGGTTTTGGCGGTTCCAGGCTAGGATTGCCTTGCTTGACGGTTGCTTGATTAGAACGAGGGTTGATAAGCGGAATTGAAGGTCAGCTCCTTGAAAATCAACAGGTAAGAGAGTCCTTGGTACTTGATTAGAGGTTCCTTGTGAGCACCGACACCAGCGAGAAGGGCCTCGAAACGCTGATCATGCGGCACATGACCGGAGAAGCCGGTCTCGCCGTGGCGCCGAACATGGCTGCTGAACGACTTGTGCCTTATGGCGGGACTGGTTATGTCGCCGGCAGTGTGCAGGACTATGACCGCGCCCACGCCCTCGATGTGCCGCAGCTCTTTACCTTTCTCCGTGTTACCCAGCCCGAGGCCTTCAAGAAGCTGGCGATGGCCGATGCCGAAGATTCGAAGGACATCAATCGTCTCAAGTTCCTTGCGCGCCTCTCAGCCGAAATCGGCAAGCGCGGTGTGATCGACGTGCTGCGCAAAGGCATCGAGCATGGGTCGCTCCATTTCGATTTGTTCTACGGCACGCCGTCGCCTGGCAACGCCAAGGCCGAGAAGCTGCACGCGCAGAACCGTTTCTCGATCACACGCCAACTCGCCTACAGCATGGACGAGACGCGCCGCGCGCTCGATCTGGGACTCTTCATCAACGGGCTACCGATTGCGACTTTCGAACTGAAAAACAGCCTCACCAAGCAGACCGTTGCCGATGCCGTCGAGCAGTACAAGCGTGACCGTGATCCGCGTGAGCGGCTCTTCGAGTTTGGACGCTGTGTGGTGCACTTTGCCGTAGACGACAGCGAAGTACAGATGTGCACGGAGCTCAGAGGTAAGGGCTCATGGTTTCTGCCATTCAATAAAGGCTACAACGACGGCGCAGGCAACCCGCCTAATCCACACGGACTCAAGACCGACTACCTCTGGAAAGAGGTTCTGACCCCAGCAGGGCTCACCAACATCCTCGAAAACTATGCGCAGATCGTTGAGGAGAAAGATCCCCGTACCGGCAGGAAAAAGCGGCGGCAGGTATGGCCGCGCTATCACCAGCTTGGTGTCGTGCGACAGGCACTGGCTGATGTGCGTACTCATGGCGCCGGCAAACGTTATCTGATTCAACACTCGGCGGGCAGCGGCAAGTCCAACTCCATCGCCTGGCTCTCGCACCAGCTCATCGGCGTCAAACGTGAAGAGAAAGAGGTCTTTGACTCCGTCATCGTGGTAACTGATCGACGAATACTGGACCACCAGATTCAGACGACCATCAAACAGTTTATGCAGGTAGGTGCGACGGTCGGCCACGCCAAGGATTCGGGTGATCTGCGCAAATTCATTCAGGAGGGGAAGAAGATCATCGTCTCGACGGTGCAGAAGTTCCCTCATATCCTCGATGAGATTGCCACAGAGAGCGGTAAGCACTTTGCTATCGTCATTGACGAGGCCCACTCAAGTCAGGGCGGCAAGACTTCCGCCGCGATGAGCCAAGCGATTGGCGATCATACGGCGGACGAAGATGAGGGGCCTGACCCCGAGGACACGGTGAACGAGGCACTGGCCAGGCGCATGGCGGTGCGCAAGATGCTCACGAACGCCAGCTACTTTGCCTTCACAGCGACCCCCAAGAACAAAACGCTCGAAATGTTTGGCGAGCCGTTGCCGCCGGATGCCGAGGGCAGGGTCAAGCACCAGCCTTTCCACAGCTACACCATGAAGCAAGCGATCGAGGAGCGGTTTATTCTCGATGTACTCAAGGCCTATACGCCGGTGGACAGCTATTACAAGCTGGTCAAGAAGACCGAGGATGATCCGGAGTTCGATACGAAGAAGGCTCAGAAGAAGCTCCGCCGGTACGTGGAGAGCCACGAGCACGCAATCCGTCTCAAGGCCGAGATCATGGTAGATCACTTCCATGAGCAGGTGATGGCGGCCGGAAAAATCGGCGGCCAGGCGCGGGCAATGGTGGTGACGAACGGTATCGATCGGGCCATACAGTACTTCCATGCGTTCAAAACCTATCTGGCAGAGCGCAAGAGTCCGTATCAGGCGATTGTCGCCTTTTCGGGTGAGAACGAGTACGGCGGGGCCAAGGTCAGTGAGTCGTCTCTCAATGGCTTCCCGAGTAGTGAGATCGCGTCCAAGATTCAGACTGACCCGTATCGCTTCCTGATCTGTGCCGACAAGTTCCAGACTGGCTATGACGAGCCCTTGTTGCACACGATGTATGTGGACAAGCCGCTCTCTGGGATTAAGGCCGTGCAGACGTTGTCGCGCCTCAACCGCGCGCACCCACAGAAACACGACTGCTTTGTGCTCGACTTCCAGAACAACAGCGAGACGATCACCTGTGCCTTCCAGGACTACTACCGCACAACCTTGCTGGCAGAAGAGACGGACCCGAATAAATTGCACGACTTGAAGGCGGCCCTGGATGCTGCGCAGGTCTATTCACCGGAGCAAGTAAAACAAGTGGTGACCTTGTTTCTGGGTAATGCCGAGCGCGACCAGCTCGATCCGATTCTCGATGCGTGCGTGGCCGTCTATGTACATCGGCTCGACGAGGACGGCCAGGTCAATTTCAAGGGCAAGGCCAAGGTATTCTGCCGAACGTATAGCTTCCTGTCCTCGGTGATTTCCTACAGAAACCCCGAATGGGAGAAGCTCTCGATCTTACTCAACCTGTTGGTACCCAAGTTGCCCGCACCACAGGAGGAGGATCTCGCCAAAGGGATTCTCGACGCCATCGATATGGACAGCTACCGCGTTGAGAAGAAGGCGACGATGAAGATTGCGCTAGCGGACTGCGATGCAGAGATTGAACCAGTTCCGACGGATGTTCATGGCCACAAAGCTGAGCCAGAGCTTGACCGCCTGAGCATCATCCTCAAGACATTCAATGAACAATTCGGCACACTGTTTACCGACACGGACCGAGTCGCGAAGCGTATCCGCGATGATATCGCCCCCAAGGTCGCTGCCGATGTCGCATATCAGAACGCGCAAGAGAACTCGCCGCACACGGCTCGCATGGCTCACGACCAAGCTTTGGCCAAGGTGATGCAGCACCTTTTGAAGGATGACACGCAGGTCTATAAGCAGTTCGTCGAGAATGAGTCCTTCCGGCGTTTCATCGGCGACATGGTGTACCGAATTACGAATCCGTGATGTCCTGGCGTATATCTTATCTGTAGCATCTGCTCGCCAGAGACAACCGCCGACCGGCTTACATCTGCGAGGCGCACCTCCCGAGCCGGTACTTGTCACTCTCCGATCCGCCGGTTCCGGCCTCTGCTCGTGTTTCCTTCGTGACCTGTGAGGCCCCTCCTCCTCGCCTGAGAGAGTCACCTTCACTTCACACATGGAGGAAACATCATAGCGACGACTTGGAGGCGCTCATGAATGTCCCTTGTGAGGCGCAGGAATGGGTTAACGCTCATGCCTTGTAGCGCTGTGCCGCTTTTATGAGGAAGCCATCTAACCAACTGGTCGTTGCGTATTTTAAGAGCCTACAGCTCCTGAAGCCCTCTGGCCTGCGATCTGAGGACTCACATGGAACGTGAGACCAGGACTCCGGGCCTCCGAATAACATCGTCATTCTTGATACAGGCTGTCTATAAATTATCTCACGCGATACAATTCAACGATTGCGGATGTGGCAATCCATATCAAGCTGTGAAGTCGATGGAGGCTTCAGGCTCGCCTGATTGGTGGCGCATTCGCTTCAATGCATAATGGAGCCGGTACCCGAAGCTGTTGCACTATCATGGAATGATGACCACCCTGTCTCTCTTTGCGATCGTCTTTGTGCTCAATTGTCTGCCGGCATTTGCACCACCGACGTGGATGGTGGTGTCTGCGATGACATTGTCCAGCCCTGGTGGGAATCCCTGGCTCACTGCGTTCGTGGCTGCCACTGCGGCCACTGCCGGAAGACTGGTCCTCGCGAAAACGGCGTTTCTTCTCGTCAGGCAACGCTGGTTGAGCGCGCGGACCAAAGAGAACGTGGATCTGGTGAAAGCCCGTCTGGAAAAGCACCGTGCAATGACCTTTGGGGCCGTTCTTGCTTATACCTGCAGCCCCTTGCCCTCGAGCTCATTGTTTATCGCCTATGGGCTCACGTCCTTGCCCCTGGCCCCGGTGGCGGCTGCTTCCTTCATCGGCAGGTTTCTGACCTATAGTGTTTGGGTGGTTATGGCGATGGAGGTGGCGCAGAAGGTTGTTGTCGATGAGGGATCGGTCTTTGCCTACCTCGGGGGGTATTTTGTCGTGACGCAAGTCCTCATGCTGGCACTGGTGGTTCTCTTCGCAAAACTGGACTGGAGAGCCTGGTTTGCTAACAAGACGGTCCAACTCATGACTCGGACAGAAACTTCTCATCAGAAGTGACTCCGCATCATCCTGAGTCGACCGTGGCCTCTCCTTACGCCGCCACACGCGGATCGCGATAGGGCCGCGTCTGGCAAGTACACAGTGGTCAAGCGGCCGGATGACTCAAGCCCCAGTCGGCTCATCAGTTTAGTGTGAGGCAACACTGGCAGGTTTGTCTCTGACCCTATTCCAATACATTCCGCATTGAACCACCCACTGAATCGCTTCTAGAATACATCATCTAAAATGCTCGCAGCCGTTCAACCACTCTTACACCGTGAGCCATGCCGTCCAGTGACAACAAGAAAATCGAGGAGGCTCGTGCCAACGCGCGTCGCCTGATCGAGCAGGGCCCAAAGGTATTCATCGCTTTGTTCATTCTGACCGGTGTGGCCTATCTGGCCGGATCGGTGTATACCAGATCGTACTTTTCCGCATTTGGAGCCTCGTGGGTTCTGGAAGAGGTTCCGATCGCAATCTACTTCAGTCAAAGTTGGATCCCGCTGCTACTCATTCTCTTCTTCGGGTATGTGGCCACAACGAACCTTACGCTGATCGAAGGGCACGGCAATGTGACCACGACCACACGGTTCAGGATCTCGGTCGCGGCGGTCCGGCATGGCCCGTTGCTGTTGGTTGGATTTCTCGTGATCGGTACTCTGCTCAGCTCACTCGATTTCATACCCGCTGCGATCGGCCTCTTACTCATCGCGATCCCGCTCCTTCTCTTCTTATTGGCATCAGCACTTGAGCTCCTCGTGGTCCGATTCAGTAAGGGAGATCGGAGCATCGACCTGTCGATGGCCTATCTCTCACTCGTTGTGATTGCCGTTGCCTTGTATGTGGTTCCCGCCAAACTTGGCGCAAACTGGGCACGGCTCGATCAGCAAGACACATCGTCTCTCCTGAACGTCTATCTTCGCGATGATGTGACCACCTACAAGCTTTTGTTTGCGGCTGAGGCGCGGTGGTATGTCTTCCCGAGCAGGTATGAGGGGAAAGAGCCACGGGTCAAAGCAGTTGCCGCAACCGATGTGTCTTTTACACCGGTTCAGAACGGCGAGACGCTCAGGGGGCATTAATCCCGCTGGTCCTGCCCTTGCACTATTAGCGGCTCAAAGTGATAATGCCACGAAAAATGGCGCATAATACCCCACAAGCCGGCAAGTCTCTGTCGCAATATGGGGCAGGTGGGGTTCTGCTCACCTAAATAATATCCCTTGGAGCATGGCATGACTGAAGATTGGGGTGCGATCCTCGTCGTGGATGATGACGCGGACATGCGGGAACTGGCCTATGACATGCTGAAAGACCGTGGTCATCAAGTGACGATGGCCGGGAGCGGAGAAGAGGCTCTGAAACGATTGAGCGAGGAAGACTATGCCGTTGTCCTGACCGATCTCCGCATGAAAGGGATGGAAGGGATCGAGTTATTGACTGAAATCAAGCGCAGATATCCCGACATCAACGTCATCCTCATGACGGCATTCGGATCGGTGGAAACGGCGGTCGAAGCGATGAAACACGGAGCAAGCGATTACCTCACGAAGCCCGTGAAGAAGGATGACCTGGTTCGCGTGATCGAGCGGGTCGTTCGTGAGGCCTCGTTGCGACGAGAGGTGAGTCGACTTCGAAAAGAAGTGCACAAAGAGTATAGCTTTCATCAGATCCTGGGAAAGAGCAAGGCGATCCAAGGGGTCTTCGATCTCATTCGACGGGTCGCGGATAGTCCGACCAATGTCCTGATTACCGGAGAGAGTGGAACCGGCAAGGAATTGGTGGCGAAGGCCATTCACTTCAATAGCGACCGGAAAGATGCCCCGTTTATCCCGGTCAATTGCGCGGCCATCCCGGAACAACTGTTGGAGAGCGAGCTCTTCGGCCACATGCGGGGAGCCTTTACCGACGCCAAGCTCGACAAGCGAGGCTTGTTTGAAGAAGCGCAGAAGGGCACGTTGTTTCTCGACGAG
>JAHBWQ010000198.1 GCA_019636915.1 Nitrospira sp.
AAAGCGATCATGAATTTTTCCGCTTTCGACATCGAATTGCGCTTTGGAGACGTACACATTCCGCATCGCGAGGGCGTTGGCGAAAGCGTACAAGAAGGCCGGTGTATCGTCCGACCGGATCTCCATCACCGTGTCGGTGGGCGATTGGCTGTTATCGAAGGTGATCTGTACCGGATAGAGCAGGCCGCCGAACGATGCCCGGCGTTTGCCGAGCTGTTCTACCAAACGTCGGTTCACGGCAAAACGAGCTTCTTCGAACTGCCCTTTGTCCAGCAGGGTCATGACAGAGGAAAGTGCATCAGTCAGCAGATGTTGTTGTTCTCTTCCTAACTCCACCCCTGGGACTGGGTGTACGCGGAACACATCGACGATCTTTTTTTGAACCAAGCCCGGAGTTGCCTTAGGGCGGATGCGCGGTCCGTACTCGCTCCAATTGGTGCGAGAGGATAACGGAGCGGTTTTCTCCGCAAACGTATAAATGTCGCCTTCTTCTATGTTCAGCCCAAAGGCCGATAGTAATCCGCAAATCATCGCGAACTCGGAGAAATAGTCGTAGGCCACGATCGTGATCACGCACCGTTGGTCCGGCTGTTCGGCGAACGTCACTTCACACAAGTGTTCCGGCGTCAGTTTGGCCGTCAACCGGATGTGTTCGGCGATCGTTGGGGGAGCGAACCGCTGGAAGTATTCCTGATCCAGACGGACGAAGAAATCCTGAAGCACATCCGGTGGTACGTCAGGGCACAGTGGGCGGACGGTATTGAGGAGTGCGACGCGGTCTTGTGTGCCGGTTGGCATGAAGGTCAGTATACCCGAACGGGTTCATTGTGCGTAGAGAAACCTGTCAGTATAATGCCGCCCCAGATCACAGATCGCGTGAGGCGTGAGGAGTGAAACGGCAGTCTGAGAAGAGCACCATGTCACGGGCATCGGCTCGAGGAGCGGTAACTGGAAGACCGGATCCCACGCCGGTCTTGCTCGAGGCCAAGCGGAACGCCGACCAGGTACGAGCTATCTTATCTGCCTATGGTCTGCGGGATCTTGATCTGGCGGACCGTAATCTCGATGCGATGGCGGGTGACCCCCTGCAACGCAAACGGCTGGCCGAAATCCTGCCGATGTTACTGGAGTCTCTCTCTCGAACAGCTGACCCGGACCAGGCATTGAACCACTGGGAGCGGCTGCTTGGGAACGTCTCGCGTTCATCATTGCTGGACTACGTGCGCACCTGGCCACGTATGCTTGATCTGCTGTGCGCGATCTTCGGCAACAGCGACGCCTTGGCCTTTACTCTCATTCGAGACCCCATGTTGGTTTATTGGCTGGCCGAGGAGGAGGTGCTCTCGCGCCCGCCTACGCGGAAAGGAATTGAGTCGGCGCTTCGAGAAAGCATCGGGCACCTGACGGTGAAAGAAACGAAGCTGGATGCGCTCCGCCGTTTTCGGAGGCGGGAGATGTTGCGCATCGGCGTCCGGGACCTGCTCAAGCTTGCCACGGTTCCGGAGACGACGGCCGCATTATCTGATCTGGCCTGTGTGCTGATCCATGCTGCGTACGAAATTATCGATGCCGACCTTCGCCAACAATATGGCGTGCCGATGCATCAGCCTCAAAAAGGGCGATGGGTGGAGACCGGATTCACCGTCATTGGAATGGGTAAACTTGGTGGACATGAGCTGAACTACAGCTCCGATGTCGACCTGATCTACCTCTATGAAGCGCAGGGTGGTGAAACCAGAGCCCCAAAAGGTCGGCGTGCTTCCGTCCCCCCTGGCGTCGGCATTTCCAATGAAGAGTACTTTGAGATTCTTGCCCGGGAGTTGACCCGGGTCTTATCTGAGCCCACGAGAGAAGGCTACGTGTTCCGAGTCGATTTGCGGTTACGCGCTGAAGGATCGATCGGACAGCTTGCGCGATCGCTCGACGAGTACCAGCGGTATTATGCAGCCCGTGGTCAGGTCTGGGAACGGCTGGCCTTGCTGAAGGCTGCCCCGGTTGCCGGATCGCAGGCCGTCGGGCAGGCGTTCCTCAAGATGGTCAAACCATTTGTCTTGGGAGGGGGGAGAGTGGACCAGGATCAGGCGTTGGCAATCGTGCAAGACGTGCGTGCGGTGAAAGATATGATCGACGCCAAAATGACCGGCCGTGGGCACGGACAACGGAATGTGAAGTTGGGAACCGGAGGCATTCGGGAGATTGAATTTTTCGTGCAGACCATTCAGGTTTTGGCCGGACGCAAGGTGCCGGTCTTGCTCGATCGAAGTACGCTTGGTTCATTGGACCGGCTGGCTCGTAAGAAATTGCTGTTGATCAAAGAACGTGATGCGTTGACGGCGGCCTATGTGTTCCTCCGTGATGTCGAACATAAACTCCAGATGGTGCATGATCTCCAAACACAAACGCTTCCTGTTGAAGCAGATGAATTGGAACGGTGCGCCGTTCGAATGGGGTATGGGGTTGAGGATCGCAAGAAGGCGGTCGAATCCTTCCAGGCCGACTATCAGCGGCACACGGAGCTGGTGCATCGTACCTTCCAATCGCTCGTTGTGGAGCCGAAGACCTCACCGATCTTCAAGGCCACGCTTCGTCTCGTCGGTGCGAGAGCGAAAAGATAGGGAAGTGATATCGCAGGCGATCGTGGATCCTGTGTAGGGTATAGATTGTCTGACCGCGCCGTACTCGCCGCACAAGATTGACAGCCCTGATTGCCTCTGCTAGCGTCTATGTGAGTGCTGGAATTATGGTCTTATCTTTGAAGTGAGGATATGAATACGATTCAGATTAAGACCCCGTCTCCTGAGCAAAGCATTCCGTTGGTAAAAGAGGCGCTGGAGATGGAAAAAAAACTCACACGCGACAGTCTTGCAATCTCAGAGGGTCGAATCTCGGCACTGGTCGGAGAGCTCGGGGTCACGGTCGACCAAGTGCTGGGGGGTGTCGTTGCAAGAGGGGAAGAGAATGAACAGGCCTTGTTGGATTTGGAAGGTGAGCTGGAGCTCCGTCGGACGTTGCAAGAGACACTCACGCATCTCGAGCAGCTCGAAGTATGTCGGTAGCCGACTACGCATCACGGATTCGCTCGGCCATTCTTGAAACGCCCCACATCGTCTCTCACTCTCTCGGGTATGAAGATCGCCCGCCTGTAGCAGGAATCATAAAAGGATCAGCGACGTTTGCCGATGGGACGGTACTCCACTTTAAGGAGTATCTGCAATTTCACCCCACCAGCATCAGGCTCAAATATGCCTACCACTATGCAGCGGAGACCGGCAGCCTTATTTTTCGATACGACAACGCGCGCGACCCTGCTGCACGAGGACTACCCACTTATCCACACCACAGACACAGTCGCACGGGCCTCGAAGCATCCTCTGGCCCCTCGTTCTCGGAAGTATTGCGCGAAGCCGCTGCTCTCGTAAAACGATTGCGGGGATAGATCCAGAGGTAATAGAGCGGGTGGCCTATTCGTTGGCCGCTGCCTATGTGTTCCTCCGTGATGTCGAACACAAACTCCAGATGGTGCATGATCTCCAAACACAAACGCTTCCTGTTGAAGCAGATGAATTGGAACGGTGCGCCGTTCGAATGGGGTATGGGGCTGAGGATCGCAAGAAGGCGGTCGAATCCTTCCAGGCCGACCATCAACGGCACACGGAGCTGGTGCATCGGACCTTCCAATCGCTCGTTGTGGAGCCGAAGACCTCGCCGGTTCTAAAGGCCACGCTTCGTCTCGTCGGTGTTTCGAAGTAGATGGGTTTGTTCAAAAAGGGGAGAGGCCGGGAAGGTACATTGCAGGCGAATGTGGATTGTAAGAGTTACGGTCGGGTGTCCGGCGGCATACGAGCGAGCACGCAAAGGCGCACTTGTTCAGCCATCTTGACCGCATCGACAGCCGTAGGCTGGGGCGGCCAGAATTCTGCATCATACCGAAGTTCGACCGCGTACGACGTCAGGTTTGTGAGGTCACAGGTCCCAAGCTCAGGCCATGGCTCAAGCTGAATACACAAACGCTGAAGCTCCTCCAAGTCGTGCGTGCGGGGGATTTCAAGCCCTCTCCAGGCGAGTACACCTTTCAAATACTTCTCAACCGCTTGCTGAGCGTGGAAACAGGCGGTGTCGTAAGGCCCTTCACTGGCCGTCGTGCGCCTGGCATCGGCAAGGTCGCTGTCGGCTTTTCGAAACCAGCCCCGTGCGAGCGCCGATCTATCTTTCATAGAGCAGCTTCCCTTCAGTTACTACGGTGGAAATGAACGCATTGGGCACGGTCTTCCATTCCTCCACCTCTTGAGGGGTCCAGACCACAATATCCTTGGCGGGAAACACCCCGCAGAGCACCCGTCGATATCGTCCCGACCGCTGATAGCGCGGCACGTCGGACTCTTCGATAATCAGCAGGTCCAAATCGCTGTCCGAACGGGCGGTCCCCTTGGCATGGGAACCGAACAACAGGATCTTGTGAGGTGAACCAATGGTGAGAATGCGACGGACTACTTCGGTAAGAAGTTGCTCAGTGACCAGTGGAAATGTGACGGGACCAGCCATCGGTCGAGATCTCCAGAAAGCCACCTGTCGCCATGATAACGAATGCCCCCGAGCTTTTCCACACATGGAGGGCTCGTTGCCCGAAGCTCTGTGTAAGGGTGAAGGCAGCCCTGAGCGCCACTGCGGTCCGACGTGTGGTCAGAACGGTCAGCCTGTGGGTCTGAAAAGGCACTATGTCTTCGGAACCGGCCCGAACCTTGGCATTGAGTCTTTGAAGGTCTGCGGTGGAGTAGCGTGTCCTTAATTGCCTCTTCGAGAATCGACGTCTCACCTTTGAAAAGCTGAAGCGACGGACCGTCGAGAAAGGCCCCCTTTCACAAAACTGATCGCCAACATGCTGTATGCATACGTCAGCTGTGCGGCACCAGAGGGAAAATGGCCGGCTGTTTTGAGGACAGGTGTAGCGAGAGTCGAATCGGGGCGTACCATGCACAACCCAAGATCAGACCTCTTTAACGGTCCATCGTGATAGGGCCTAAAGGTCCAGGTCAGGCATGTACATACGTGCTTCTATGTGGGGTAGATCTCATGATGCACAATATACATTGCAGCGCTTCAAACTCGATTTGAAAGAGAAGCCGGGCGAATATACAGATCAATAGAGGTATTACTGTATCTTTTTGGATGCAGCATCTTTTTGGATACACGATGCATCGTGAGATCCTAAATTCATGTTTCGGCATTACATTGCTTATATATCTATGTTGCCCCAGCCTGTGGCGACTTTGTTCGAATGCAATAGGTTCTGATAATTGCAGTCCAGTAAATATTCTGTAGATAAGCGCGAGCTGTGATCATGGGTATGGTTCAAATTCTCGTTCCCAGGTGATTCATTCGTACGGTTGTTGTGCCGTTCCTGAGGTGACGATGCTGATGTAGAAATATCGATAGGCGGCAGTGGCCCAACATTTGCTTTGCAGCACGTAAGACGAGAATTACGTTGTGCTACATACATGCATTGTGTTAAAAGTCACGCCGTTCGATTCCAGGAGATAGAGCTTGGATCTCATGATTGACCCTTCTTCCACTTCCAAGCGGCCCCCGAGTTGCACTCACTCACTCACTCACTCACTCACTCACTCACTCACTCACTTTTCTGTAAGACGACCTAAATTTCTTCATTCATCACTTCCCTCGAATAACCGAATAACGAGACATCGTTTCAATTTGGTGGAGAGCGCCTATCGGTGCATGGCGCGTTATTCTGTCTTTATGTGAAGGTTCTGCAGTGGTGTGGGTGATACCACGACAAACAAGGAGACATGATGGGCACTTTCTGGGTAAGGGAGAAACAGTGTCGAGCCGTCAGTACGGCTGTTCTAGGCCTCATCGTAGCGGTGGTGACCGGGTGTGGGGACACGCAGACGGCAACCACACAAAATACGGGTACAGTGACGGGTCAAGTCATCTCATCAGCGACGAACACGCCGGTGAACGGCGCAACCGTGAGGACGGACGCTGCTACCGCCGGTATCGCAACGACCGCTGCGGATGGGAAATTCAGCGTGTCGGCTCCGGTGGGAGATCGCGCGATTGTCCGTGTGGAGGCGAACGGATTCGTCAACGCATTTCCTATCGCTCGCGTAACTACGGGACAGACCACAAACCTCGGTGTGAAGCTCGTGCCCATTGCAGTTACAGAGACGCTGTCTGTAGGGGCAGGTGGAACAGTGTCGAGTTCGACAGCTCGGGTGACGATCCCTGCCAACAGTCTTGTGCCGCAATCAGGGGGAACTCCTGCCGGATCCGTCAACGTGTCACTGACTCCGCTCAATCCGGCAGTGGATACGAATTTGATGCCGGGTGGGTTCAACGGGATCTCCGCCGGCGGAGGATCAACACGACCGATTGAAAGTTTCGGTGCGCTGTTGATCGATATCAGAGACAGCGCAGGGACGCGATACAACCTTGCCCAGGGGAAGACGGCCACGATTCGCATTCCGGTCGGGACCCAGTCCGCCGATCCGCCCACCACCATTCCCTTGTGGTTCTTTGATGAAACAGCGGGGGTGTGGAGAGAAGAGGGCACGGCGACGCTACAGGGCTCGGGCTCGACTCGGTTTTACGAAGGAAATATCACGCGTGTCACCTATTGGAATGCTGATCTGGTGCTCGACAGCATCGTGGTGAAGGGGTGCGTGAAGGATGCAAACGGGCAACCGGTCGCCAATGCTCTCGTGCAGACGGAGGGCATCGACTATACGGGCGTGGCGTACGACTCTACGGCAGCCGATGGCACATTCTCGGTGGCCATGCGCAAGAACAGCCGAGCCAAACTCGGGCTCTTTGAATTCGATCAACAGACCTTCAATATTGTACCGCTCTCGAACACAGTAAATGTCGGGCCTTCGGCGACTGATATCACACTACCCACCTGCCTCGTGAAACAGCCGGGGCCTTTGACGATCACGACCACGGCGCTGCCCGATGGGCAAGTCGGGGTGGCGTACAACCAGACCTTGGCGGCATCGGGTGGAGTGCCTGGCTATGCGTGGAGCTTGAACGCAGGGTCGAATGCTCTCCCGGCTGGATTGACGTTGAATCCGGCAGGTCTCATTTCCGGAACGCCGACGGCGGATGGAACGAAGACGATCACCATCAAGGTGACGGACTCAACAGGCGGGACCAAGACCAAAGAGTTCACGCTGGCGATTCAATCGAGTACACCGCCTCCGCCTCCGCCACCCCCACCGCCGCCATCACTGACGATCACGACCACAGTGCTCCCTCCCGGAATAGTTGGGACAGCGTACAACGCTACAGTAGCGGCGACTGGAGGCACAGGGACCAAGTCTTGGAGCATCAGTTCTGGCACCTTGCCGGCGGGATTATCGCTGAACAAAGACACCGGAGCTATCAGTGGTACGCCGACGACAGTTGGTATCTCCACATTCACAGTGCAGGTTCAGGATAGTGGGACTTCGCAACAGTCGGCTCAACAACAATTGAGCATTGCCATTGTTTCGAGTGGCGGTGGAGGTGGCACCGGTGGTGGCGGGGGTCAATTGACAGTGTCGGGTGCGCCGGAAAACTTTAATATCGGAGGAGCATTCACTGCCAATCCCCAATCCACTCAGGTGATTCAAAATCCAAACTTTGGAATCTTTGATATTGAGTGGGTGGAAGGAAATACGAGTCCTAATCACCTCGAGCAGTTGGCGCTAACAGGTAGTCTGACTAATGACACAGATCGAGGGGTCACCTTTTTAGTCGGTGATAGAGGAGCGAGTGGAATTATGACATGCAACTCTTTGGCGAATGTTCCCACCCCAAACTCCTGCCGCGGCCTGACGATTAACAGATCCGCAGGGACAGTAACGTTTGTAAATACCGTGCTCGAACGAAGCGAGGGCACTCTATTTCAACCGATCACTCTGAACGGCACGTTAACCTTTACGCCGTTCTAGCATGTCGGTGGTCTGTTCCATGCGAGGGCTCGGCGGGATGTCCGCCGAGCCCGGGTGAACAGGGGTAAGGTGCTCTGTCAACTGTATGGTTCCTACATCTGGATGTGTGTTCAGAGCAGTAGGCCGTTACTTTTAGCCAAAGGAGGGCTGTTGA
>JAHBWQ010000199.1 GCA_019636915.1 Nitrospira sp.
GTTGAGTGCGGAGTCCTCGGTCAATCCGTCGGTTTCAACATGGCCGCTCTCATTCAGAGATCGCCCACTTGAATGACGCATTTCTCAGCACACAGCACGTTCGTCTCAGCACTTCTTAGAGCTAGTGGTTATACAGTTCTCCATGAGGAAGGGTCAAGTGATGGGTAGCAGAAAAGTCTGCAAGCTGGGGTGCCCCAGTTGGTTAAAGGATGATCGTACTTGCTTCGTTTGAGAAGGTACTTTCAGCCCCATCCGTGGTGAAGGCTGTGACGACGAAGAAATAGGCAGTATTGGGTACCAGACCAGTGACGGTGTAAGAGGTGGTATCCGTGGATGTCGTAGCAATTGGCGCCCCATAGCTCCCTGATGCCGTTGCAAGATAGATCTTGTATCCGGCGAGATCCGCTCCAGGATTTGGATCCCAAGAAAGCATCGCGGTTCGAGTATTATGCGGTGAGATATCCGTGTCGAGGACAGGATCAGCCGCCGCACAGGCTGTCAGAATGAGCAGTACGACACCGAGAAGCAGATGATAGGAGCGAGTCATGATCATCTTGGCCTCCGTTGTCAACTGAGGTGGTGGTGTGAGTTGACTTGGCCCTTACCTTCCGCAAGCTTTGTACCGGCGTCTATGCTGAAAGGGATCTGCGGAACCTGTTTGAAATATTGATGAGTGGGAGTGGGCGCCTATGGCGACTCGGATGGAGGTTATCGAGTAGAAATCAATTTTGTACGGTTACGTCAAAATCTGTCCATACCTTGTACCGACCATTGTTAGGAAGAGCCTGGATTGCTTACCTGAAAACGACGAGGGGCTTCCTACGGAGTAGGAAGCCCCTCAATCCAGCATCAGCAAGTTGAAACTTACTTGCCGCCTTTGTCCTTCTTGTCATCGCCGAAGGTGTCGGCATGGCCGCCCTTCTTCTCTTCCTTCTTGTCGCCATAGGTGTCCATATGGCCACCCTTCTTGTCCTTCTTCTCTTCAGCCATCACAACATGGCCGCTCTTCTTCTCTTCCTTCTTCTCGCCAGCGAAGGCTGGTGCGCTGAAGGTGACTGCCACTGCTACTGCCATCACTGCCATCAACATGCTCTTCATTATAGGAACCCCCTTTAAGAGTTTAGAAGAATGTGTGCCATTCATTGGCACTTGAGTCAGGTATACAGCAAAGGTAATGCCGCTCCTGACTATTTCTCACATGAGACCAAGAGCAGCGATGAATCAGTAGGTTAGAGATTTTTTCTCATGAAAGCTCGAAGGGAATTTCCTACAGCTAGCTGTAGCAGAATAGCTGTGATCGAGCTAAACCGCCTCAGTTCATGGAGGATGGTAGGGGCTGCCGCGATGGATGAATATTCTTAAGCTCAGTATGAATTGGCACAGAGTAGCCAATCGGTGGCTTCGAGTGCGCGGAGGGTTCCTGGTCTTGCGCCACTGGAGCGATTCATGTTAGTTGATATACTATATGTGTGTATTCCTAATTTATATTGGAAGGGCAACCCCACGCGGTGCCATGATGCGCGGGCGTGCCATCATCCGCCTGAAATCACCGGTCGGATTTCGATCTGATCTTGGTCGAAGAGCATTTCATCTTCGGTCACTAATTCATTACCGCGAATGACGAGGTGTGCTTCGATGACCAAATTCAATTCCCGTAAAAGGTCCTTCGCTCGCTTGGGACCCTTGATGTCGATCGATCGTGAGGGGTGACTTAATTGTATCTGCATATCTGGATGATACGAGTAACTGGGATCAAGGGGCAAGGGGGGAGTGTGCACGTGTACTCTTCATGAAACCTGATGTCGTTTAGCATGGAGCTGACAGTTTGCTTTTCGCGTAGGCAAGTCCTTCTTCCAATGTTAAAAATTCTCCGTCTAACTGAGCCTCAAAACAGTCATCGAGTAGTCGGCCCATCTCCGGTCCAGGAGGAACTCCAAGATCCAGCAGATGCCGGCCCATCACGAGAGGCTGTGGGACTTGCCGATCCACCGCCAGCGCCGTGGCACGGCTTAGGAGCCAGTCTCCGGCCGGAAATCCATCAAACGGTTTCGGTGGACGGCCTGCGTGATCCGCCCGTGCCACGCGGACCAAACGGTCGATGCGGGTGACCTGCTTGGCAAGACGTCGAATCGCGCTATCTGACGCCTGAACATCGAACAACGCGCGGGGACGGAGATGGCACTGGACCAAAGGGAGGACGTCATCGATCAGGTCCTGTTGATTGGTCAACCGTCCGAGAAAGTCCTTCGTTGGCTCGATTCCCTCCGATTCGTGTCCTCGGGAGGTGATGTGCTCGCCGTCGGCTTGGGTTGTCGCCGGCTTTCCAAAGTCATGGCAGAGGACCGCCAATCCCACGATCAGATCGTCGTGTTCATGACCTGTGCGTTCGGCTGCAAACCAGTCTAAGCAGTGGAGGGTGTGAATCCAGACGTCACCTTCAGGGTGCCAGTGAGAATCTTGAGGGCAGCCTTGAAGCGCTGCGAGTTCAGGATAGAAGCGCAGCCATCCGCATTGGTGTAAAAAGTGGAGCCCCAGAGAGGGCTTCCGACTCAACAGGAGAAACTTCTTCCATTCCTCCCACAGCCGTTCACATGGATGCCCGTCCTGCGACAATGTTCGGCAGAGGGCAACGGTTTCTGGGACCACGCTGAACTCGAAGCGCGCCGCGAGGTGCATGCCTCGAAGCACCCGCAAGGGATCCTCTACAAACTGGTTCGAAACGTGACGTAATCGACCGGCAGCCAAGTCCTCTCGACCATTGAAAGGATCACGGAACTCCCTGGTGTCCGGATCCCAGGCCATGGCGTTGATGGTGAAGTCACGGCGTGCCAGTGCCTCGTCGATCGGTAGATTGGGATCAGCCTGTCGTAGGAGGCCATGGATCGACGTGGTCTCGGTGCTGTGGAGGCGGGAGGGGATGGAGATGTCGACGGGAAGCCCTTGGAGTTTGAATACGGCAAAGGCCTTTCCGACGAATTGGACAGAAAACTGTTCAGACAGCAAGGCATGAAGCTGTCCGGGTGGGAGACCGGTGACTTCGAGGTCCAGATCTCGAGGCTGTTGCCCACGCGCGAGGTCGCGGACTGTGCCACCCACCACCCAGATTCTTCCACTGCTTCGACGGACGCTCTCTTCAATGCGGCGAAGGATCCCAGCAAGTGCGGGATCTTCGAGACGGAAACGGGTGGGCACTTAGATCTCCGCTTCACGAAAGAACTTAGCCGACTCTTCTGGTGAGACCGGATTGATGTAGAACCCCGTACCCCACTCGAAGCCGGCCACTTGCGTCAGTTTAGGAATAATTTCAAGGTGCCAGTGATAGTACTCCCCGGTTTTTTCATGCAGAGGAGAGCTATGCAGGATGAAGTTGTAATGTGGGCGTGCCAGGACCTTGTCCATGCGGCGCAACGACTCCGAAAGAATTGGGGCAAGAAACTCAAATTGAGACTTCTGACTTTCTTCGAAGTAGGCTGCGTGGCGTTTGGGCAAAACCCACATCTCGAACGGGAAACGCGGCGCGAAGGGGGTCACACAGAGGAATTCCGGGTTTTCCGCTACAACGCGTCCTCCATCGGACAGGTCCTGCCGGAGGATATCGCAGTAGATGCACCGTTCTTTTTGCTGATAATGCTGATGGCATCCGTCGAGCTCCTCTTGCACGCTAGTCGGGATGATCGGGAGGGCGATCAGTTGGGAATGGCTGTGTTCCAACGTCGCTCCGGCGGAGGATCCATGGTTTTTGAAAATCAAAATGTAGCGGAACCGCAGGTCTTTCCGGAGATCCAGCATACGGTCACGATAGGCCCAGAGCATGTCCTCGATTCGTTTCGTCGGCATCTCGGCGAGGCTTTCGACATGGGTCGGGGTTTCAATGATGACTTCATGTGCGCCGATTCCGTTCATCCGGTCATAGAGACCGACGCCTTCGCGCCCCATCTCGCCCTCCACCTGGAGCGCGGGAAATTTGTTTGGGACGACCCGGACGGTCCAGTTCGGGGAATTGGGAGCCGCCGGTTGCGGTCGATACGCCATGATTTCTTTCGGAGTCAGTCGTTCTTGTCCAGGGCAAAATGGGCAGAGGGATGCGGAACTTGTTCTAGCCGGTGGCGGGGTGATGAAATCATGCGGGCGGCCGCTGCGTTCCGTTGAAATAATCACCCAGCGACCGACTATCGGATCACGTCGTAAATCGGGCATCTCTTCTCCTCCTAATATTAGGTCGGGATGAAAGGTACGGGGTGAGGAGAAAGAAGACGGACCAAGACCAGCCGGAAACCGACGAACTTCTTCTCACCCCTTACGTCTCACCCGTTACCTCTTACGATGATTACACTCTCCACATTCCCGCCTCAAACTCAGGCCCCGGCACGGTGAGCACGGCGGGGCGCTGACCAGGATACCGGGCGACTTCGAGGTTATGTTCTCGCACCGCGACCGACATCTGAATCGTATGCCCTGCTTCCAGCCCAAGGTCCTTCCAGGGGATGGCCAACTCCAAGCTGGTCTGTGCGGCGATGGACCGATGGGAGCCAACCGATTCCCAGCTGTTCGTGGTCGTCTGACGAGATAGGTGAAATTCTCCTGGGCCGGACAAGGAGAGGGGAAATGTGAGCCGATACTTGGAGTGCGGGCCTTGCAACAGGAGATCGACGTTGAGCCCTTCTCGCTTGAGGTTCGCCTCGTCGAGGTCGAAGCGCATAACAAACTGAGTGAGATTCCAACCGAAGAGAATGGCCGTGAAGATCCCATCGGCCTTCCACATGGCTCCAAGAGGCGGTTGGGTACTGATGCGACCCGCTCCGCGCCATTCGAAGAAGTTGGTGACCTTGCCGTCGATGGTGGGTGTGATGAGAGTGACCGGCTGTTGCACCATCTCGGGGTCAAATGGCATCGTTTTTGCGCAGATTGCATGGTTGAGCTGGTCTGGAGGCGGGAGGCCCATGTGCGTCCAGACGTTGCGAAGATGTGTTCTGAAGAGCCGATCGAATTCGGGCTTGAAGTCGGTGTCGAAATCGTCACCGTACCACCAGAACCAGTCACTGCCCTCCGCGGCATACAGCTCTCGCCACGCAGCTTGGGCACGATCAGGTGGAAGGCTCGGTCCACGACGTATGAGTTGCGTGCGAGTGTGTCCAAGGAGATCCCACCCCTGATTGTCTTCGTGATGTCCGATCCAAATCTTGTAGTCGGAATTGATCCAGGATCCTGAGTGAAGCGACGATAGGTGCTGCGTGGGCGGCACCGATACCAGTGCATCCGAGATCGTCGAAGACTGGACCGTCAGTTGTCCGGCCTGATCGAATATATGGTGCGTCAAGTTGTCATAGAGGAGCGAAAGGAAGCGTTCTCCTCCATCGTGGTAATGTTCCCAAGGATTTTCGCCGTCCAACACAATGGCAATGAGGAGTCGGTCTTGCGGACTGTCGTGGATGATGCCTTGCAACCGTCGCGTGACATCGTCGGCGGCCGCTTCCGGCGTCGTTTTGTGATAGACGAATCCAAAGGCATCGGAAATCTCACGGTCCCGGAACAGTATGGCCAAGGATTGCTCGGCGTCGCCGATATGATACGGTTGATACAGGGCAGATGATCGGTGCCATGGTAGACCACCCATCGCGAGGGTTCTCGCCAGAATGCCCTCGTCGGTGGCCAACCAGCGAAGGCCTACTTGATGGACAAGCGGAAGCATCTCGGGACATACAGATCCTTCTGACGGCCACAAGCCGGATGGAGGTTGCCCGAACGTCTGTTGGTGAAAGAGGACGGCTTCTCGGAGCTGTGCCTCTGCATCTTCATGAGCCCGGAATCGGGCAGGCAAGGGGAGGTCGGGTCTCGCGCGTCGGGTGATGTCGGTGTCGATCACTAACGGCAGAATCGGATGGAAGAAGGGAGTGGTGGTCAACTCGATCTGTCCCCGTTCCATGAGGCCTCGGTATAGGGGGACAATCTCTTGGACCGCAGTGCGTTGCAGTGCCAGAACTTCCTGTTTGTCGTCCTCGGTGAAGCCGCGATTTTTCTGGCGGAGGTCGGCCAGACGAGGATACTGTCGGATGGTGCCGTATCCGAACCAGGCCAGGTTGTGCCAAACTTGAAGATCCAGGAGTTCTTGTGTTGAAAAGTGACGGGCGATCCGAAGAAGATCCTGGTCGTTGACTTCCAACCCTCGTTTCACGAGCAACTCATGGTACCGAGGATAGGGACGGACCATGGTTGCCCAGTTGGCGGAGAAGAAATGCCGAACCAAAAAAGCCTTTTCTTCCAGCGTGAGGTCTGCCGCTGGCCGTTGGGCGTGCTCAAGAAAAAGGTCGAGCACCGTGCCGGTTCCAATCTCTTGTAACTGAAGGAGCAGCGATGGGGTAAAGTTGAATGTGGCGCGCACCGCTGGAAATTGTCGGAGTACATAGGCCATATCATAGTAGGCCTTGGTCGCATGGAGCCGTACCCATGGCATACTGGCCGATGCGGCTACCGGATCCGTGTAATAGGGCTGGTGCATGTGCCAGAAGAAACAGACGTGGACCTGCTTCATCGCGACCGATTCCTTTCTTTTTTTGAGTATGTCATAGGGGGTATAGGCATGCAATGCGCGGGCAGGTTTTTGGAAATGCGGAGTACTGGGGGAACGATATGAAGTGCTTTCTGCGGTTGTGGGGGCCAGTCTGTGCTTATGCTGCGCTCATTTTCTATGTGTCGTCGCAGTCTCATCCTGAAGAACAAGTCCCGTTCGTAACTTTTTTCAGCGATAAGGTCGTTCATGCCGTCGAATATGCGCTGTTGGGGGCCTTGTGTTGCCGCGCCTTTCAGGCGAACCAACGTGAGGCCTGGCGACGGCAGGCGATACTGTTGGCGATCGTCTTGACGTCGCTGTATGGAATCAGTGACGAGATCCACCAAGCCTTCGTACCGTTTCGAGAATCGAGTGTTTTCGATTGGATTGCCGACACGGTTGGCGCGGCGGTGGGTGCGGCTGGGTTCAGCCGACTCTCCCAGTTCGTTGTGGCACGTCCGACGCCTGGATAAAGATGCAAAAGCGCTCGCCCGCAGGATTCGTTACGAGGCGCGACCCATTGGAGCCCCTGTTCCTTCCGACTAATAGGCTGTTGATGTCCTTCCCTTGCCTCATGATTGGGTGCCAGATCAGCGGTCCTTGTTCGTATTGGCGATTGTTGCGAAGTCATTGATTGCTCAAAGAACTTCCATCCAGGCTGATGTCGTTCTGACGCGTAGCCTTCTGTCCTTCGTGGCTTAAGGTTTCCCACATCCTGCCGATAAAATCTGAACGAAGAAAAGAGCCATTGGTTTGAGCAGATGACTCAAACGGCCTGTTCGCGCAGGAGAGAGACCGGCGAGTAGAAGGCACAGTCTTGGGCTTTCGTAAGCAGGCAGCGGGAGTGCGTTTTTTTGTTGGGGGCGGCGACGCATTCATTGCAGGCCTGTCGGTAATGGGGATATCCACTGGTTCGTGAAAGACTCTGCACCGACCCTGGCGTTGGACGCCGATCTTATCGCTTGTGAGGAGTTCCGGTTTTGATGGGTTGAGTATCAGGGGTGACTCAACATAGCGGAATACGGCCTTGGTCAAAGAAACCAATTCCGCAGCTCAGTCCATGAAAATGCAAGCCAGAGAGCCGAGGCAGCAGGTAGAAGTGTTCAAGATCAGTGGGGGAGATGGTTTAGCTTCGAAGGAACCTCTCTCCACGGGCCTTCGGTTTGAGGGAGCGTCGTACATGATATCAGCGTTGAAACCAACTACCCGTAAGCCGACGCCACATCCAGAACTGGTGGCAGTAGCTTCCGGTGGGAACAAGGCGCAATTGATGACAGATAAGTTCGAGGAGTTCTAATTGGTAGGCGAAAGAGAACAGGGGGGAGTGTGGAGGCGGCCATCGGGTTGTTTACATCGTGATATCGATCATCTCTCCATACCAACTTGGATGATCGTGCCGGTTTCTTACGTAACACTGTAGGAGGACACGATGGAATCACGTGTGTGGTTGTTCATGGTTTCTGCGGTACTGCTGGGAGGGGTTGCACCGGTCTACGCAGCAGACGATGAGATCATTGCTCTGACCACGCAGGCTGTCAAGGACTTGAGCCTG
>JAHBWQ010000002.1 GCA_019636915.1 Nitrospira sp.
ACCAGAGATAGGAACAACAGGCTCACCTGGCCGGAGGCGCACGATTATGAGATCGGCAGGCGCCGATTCAAGTCGGACCTCGTTCCCGCCGCGCTCATGATCGCTCGTTACTTCGAGACTGAACGAGCGGCCATCGAGAATTTGGAGGGGGAGGTGGCAGCCACCGAACAGAAGCTCGACGAGCTGAGGGAGGAGCAAAGCGGCGAAGACGGTCTCCTCGCCGAAGCGAACGAGGCGAATGAAGGTGAAGAGCCCAGGATTACCGCGAGAAGCGTCAGGGTCGCGCTGAGGAAACTGGAAGATGATGCTGATTCTGCCGACGAGGTCAAGGCGCTGAAGGAATACGAGGCGCTGCTCGATGCGCAGGCCGACACCAAGGTGAAGCTCAAGGTAGCGCGGGAAGACCTCGACGCGAAGCTGCACGCCAAGTATCCGAAACTCACCGAGGGTGAGATCAAGACCCTCGTGGTGGATGACAAATGGCTGGCCACCCTCGCCGCCGCCGTGCAGGGCGAGTTGGACCGCGTCTCGCAGACCCTCACCGGCCGCATCCGCCAACTGGCCGAACGCTACGCCGCGCCGTTACCCGACCTCATCGCGGAGGTGGACAGCCTCGCCTCACGGGTGGATGAGCACCTCAAGAAGATGGGGGCGGTGTGGAAATGAAACCACTTCGACAAAGCTCAGTGCAAGCCGGCTACAAGCAAACCGAGGTGGGTGTCATCCCGGAGGAGTGGGCCTTCGAGCCGCTACGTTTCCACACGCTATCGAGCGCATACGGGCCTCGCTTCTCAGGGGAGCATTACGACGAGCGAGGCAACATAGCACTGCTCCGGACAACGGATTTAGATGATGAAGGCAATTTGTTCTTAGCGCAGATGCCGCGAGCAAAACTCCCGCTCGACCAGTTCAAAGCCCATATTCTGTTGCCGGGCGACTTCCTCGTTTCTCGAAGTGGAACGTGTGGCCTTTCAACAGTATTCCCCGGATATGAGATTCCTGTCTTGCCCGGAGCATTCTTAATCCGTCTTCGGTTTGCGAGCAGTGTCCACGTCGGCTTTCTGAAACTATACTTCAACTCGGAGTTTGGTAAGCGACACCTTCAGAGTCTCACAGAAGGCGGAGTGCAAAAGAATATTCGCGGCAGTGCGCTTGTCGAATTGAGTTTTCCGCTCCCCCTACCACTCGAACAGCGTGCCATTGCGACAGCCTTAGACGATGTGGATGGGCTGCTGGGTGGAATGGACCGGCTCATTGCAAAGAAACGCGACCTCAAACAAGCCGCCATGCAGCAACTCCTCACCGGCCAAACCTGCTTTCCCGGCTTCCACGGCGAGTGGGAGGTGAAGCGGCTTGGGGAAATTGCAGACATCAAAACCGGACCGTTCGGCTCGTCATTGCATGAGAGTGACTACGTTCAAGACGGGACACCAATCATCACGGTCGAGCATCTTGGTGAGTTCGGGGTTGAGCACCGCAACCTTCCAATGGTTTCAGACCACGACCGACAGCGGTTGCGAGGTTACTCGCTAGAAGTCGGCGACATCGTGTTCAGTCGCGTCGGTTCGGTGGACCGAAATGCGCTTATTCGCCCCTCGGAGGCTGGCTGGTTGTTCTCCGGTCGGTTGTTGCGCGTTCGTCCGGATAGGGACAAGGCGTTTGCACAGTTCCTGAGCTACCAGTTCCACGGTGAGGCTTTCAAAGGACTCGTTCGCAGTGTCGCTGTGGGTCAGACGATGGCTTGCCTCAATACACAAATCCTTAAAGGGATCATCGTGAAACTTCCGTCCGTCCCCGAACAAACCGCCATCGCCAAGGTGCTGACGGAGATGGACGCGGAACTGGCTGCGTTGGAGCAGCGGCGGGAGAAGACCCGCGCCCTCAAGCAGGCCATGATGCAGGAACTGCTGACGGGAAGAATAAGATTGGTTGAGAGTGGAAAGTTGAAAGTGGAAAGTGAGCATTCGGTTAAGACTTGAAAGAGAAGAGCCGCAAGTGAAGAACTCTCAACTATTCACTCTCAACTCTCCACTATCTATTCTTCATTAATGTGCTTCGTATGAAAGAGAACCAAAACATCGAGTGGAAGGAGACGTGGCGCGACGAGTTCCTCAAGTGGATCTGCGGCTTCGCCAATGCAGAGGGCGGCGTGCTGGTTATTGGTCGCGACGACCAGGGACAGCCGGTCGGTGTCTCGAACGCCAACACACTGCTGAATGACCTGCCCAACAAAATTCGCGATGTGCTCGGCATCATGGCCGATGTCAACCTGGTCAAGAAGTCGGGCAAGGACTTGATCGAAATCCGTGTCGAACCGTACCCGACGCCCATCAGCTACAAAGGCGAATATCATTTTCGCAGCGGCAGCACCAAGCAGGAGCTGAAGGGCGCCGCGCTCGAACGCTTCCTGCTCAAGAAACGTGGGCGGCGATGGGACGATACGCCCGAACCGAGCCTCGCGGTGAAATCATGCAGCGCCGCCGCCTTCAAGCTTTTTAAACTGCGAGCGAAAGAAAGCGGACGGATGAACAATGCCGTGCTCCGCGATTCCCGCGAGGTGATTCTCGACAACCTTGGACTGACGGAAAAGCGCTGGATGCGGCGCGCGGCCGGGTTGCTCTTCACGGATCAGCCGGAAAAGCACGTGACCGGCGCGTGGGTCAAAATCGGCTTCTTCGTGACCGATGACGACCTACGTTATCAAGACGAAGTGCATGGCAATCTCTTCGGGCAAGTCGAACAGGTGCTCGAATTCCTGCGGACCAAATATCTCAAGGCGTACATCACCTACCACGGCATTCAGCGCCGTGAGACGTTCCTGTTTCCCGAGTCGGCGTTGCGCGAGACGGTGCTCAACGCTATCGTTCACAAGGATTACAGCCGTGGCATTCCCATTCAGATCAGCGTCTATGACGACCGGATTGCCGTCTGGAATCCGGGGGCTCTGCCGGAGCATTGGACACTCAAGAAATTGTTCGGCAAACATGCGTCGGAGCCATTCAACCCGCTGATTGCCAACGCCTTCTTCCGTGCCGGTTACATCGAGGCTTGGGGACGCGGCATCGAGAAGATCAACCGCGATTGCCGCGAGCACGGCATTGAGCCGCCGGCATACGACGTTGACTTGTCGGGCGTGATGGTGACGTTTCGCGCTAATCCGACGCACATCCGATCGGCCGGTAAGAGCTTTCCACGCAGCCTAGTCGGGTTGGGTGAAAGGTTGGGTGAAAAGTTGGGTGAAACTCGTGCGGCAATTTTGGCCGCCATGCGTCGAGACGCGAAAATCACTACCAAGGCCTTGGCAGAAACGCTGGGGCTGAGCACGACGGCCGTAGATAAGAACCTCCAATACCTAAAGAGTCACGGCTACATTCGCCGAGTCGGTCCTGCTAAGGGTGGACGCTGGGAGGTCCCGGAATGAGTCTGTTCGCTGAACAACCCCGTTCCGAACGCAAGACGCAGAACCGCGTCATTGCTCTGTTCACGGATCCGGCTCGACCTGATTGCCTCGGCTACCGCTATCTCGGCGAATGGAATAAGCGAGAGAATAACCGCTGCATTGAGGCTGAATATCTTCGGGCGAACCTAAAGAAGCGTGGCTATTCCGAGGCACACATTTCCGCCGCCCTGCAAAAGCTGATGGCCGCTGCGGACGCCACCGGCATCACGCTCTATCAGGCCAACCTGCGCACCTACCAACTGCTGCGCTACGGCGTGTCGGTGCAGATCGCCGCCGGAAAGCCGCACGACACGGTGCATCTGGTGGATTGGGACTACCCGGAGAAGAACGACTTCGCACTGGCTGAGGAAGTTACGCTCAAGGGCGGATACGAGCGTCGGCCCGACCTCGTGCTGTACCTGAACGGCATTGCCGTCGGCGTCATCGAGCTGAAGCGCAGTTCGGTGGAGATCGCGGATGGCGTGCGCCAGCTCATCACCAACCAAGAGGAAATCTTCAACAAAGCCTTCTTCCCGACGGTGCAACTGGTGTTCGCGGGGAATGATTCGCAAGGGTTGCGCTACGGCACGGTGACGACGCGGGAGGAGTTCTTCGTGGAATGGAAATCAGAGAATACCGCCCCGCTGACCCCGGGCGCTCTCTTGGACCGGCCACTGGCCGAGATGTGCGAAAAGTCTCGCCTGCTCGACCTGATCCGCAACTTCATCATCTTCGACGGAGGCATCAAGAAAGTGCCGCGCCTGCATCAATTCACCGGTGTGAAGGCGGCGCAGGAACGCATCCGTACACGCGAAGGCGGCGTCATCTGGCACACACAGGGCAGCGGCAAGAGCATCCTCATGGTGCTGCTCGCCAAGTGGCTATTGGAACACGATTCCGAAGCTCGCATCCTCGTTGTCACCGACCGTGACGAACTGGATAAGCAGATCGAGGGCGTGATGAAGAACGCCGGGGTCATCGGCGAAAATTCGCCATCGCCCCGGATCCTGAATCGGGCGGAGTTTGTCAGCAAGCTGGGCGCCCCCTCGCCTCGGCTGCTGTGCGCGCTGATCCACAAGTTCGACCCCGCCGACCTCGAAGGCCCGCCGCCGCACGTTCATGGCCGGTTCTACGTCTTCGTGGATGAATGCCACCGCACCCAGGGCGGCGATATGAACCGCCAGATGAAACGCTGGCTGGAGCATGCCATCTTCATCGGCTTCACCGGCACGCCGCTGCTGAAGAAGGATGCTGCCAAGTTGAGAACCCGCGATATCTTCGGCACCTACATCCACACCTATAAGTTCCACGAAGGTGTGGCAGATGGAGTCATCCTCGATTTGAAATATGAGGCCCGCGACGTGCCGCAACGCATCACCTCGCCCAAGGCCATCGAGGCGTATTTCGAGCAGAAGACGAAGACGCTGAACAACTTTCAGAAGGCCATCATCCGCAAGCGCTGGGCGACGATGGAAGAGCTGATGAGCGCCGAGGAGCGCAAGGCCCGCATCGCCGCCAGCATCATCCACGATTTCGACACCAAGCCGCGGCTGAACAATGAACGGGGCACGGCCATTCTTGTGGCTGCGAGCATCTACGACGCCTGCCACTACTACCGCATCTTCCACAGCAAGCCGTTCGGCCAATACTGCGGCATCATCACCTCCTTCGAGCCGAACGCGACGGCGATCTCGAAGGAGCCTGCGAACAGCGACGAACGTTACAAGTTCGACACCTACACGAAGCACGTGCTCAAGAGCGGCCAGACGACGAAAGCTTACGAGGACGAAGCCAAGCGGCGCTTCATCGAAGAGCCCTCCAACATGAAACTCCTCATTGTGGTGAGCAAACTCCTGACCGGCTTTGACGCCCCGAGCTGTACCTACATCTACCTCGACAACGAACTGCACGACCACAACCTCTTCCAAGCCATCTGCCGCACGAATCGCCTGGACGGTGACGACAAGGACTACGGTTACATCGTGGACTTCAAAGAGCTGTTCAAAGACGTGCAGGAGGCCATCGCGGTCTATAGTTCCGATGAGCTGGATATTGATCAGGGCAACGGCGGCACCAACAACGTCGAGCTGAAGAACTGGCTGAAAGAGGGAAAGAAACAGCTTGATGCCGCCCGTGAGGCGCTTCACTACCTCTGCAACCCGGTGCTGCTTCCACGTGAAGTGGAGCAGTTCCTCCGTTACTTCTGCGGTGACGCGGCCAATCCTCAGGCACTGGGGGACACGGAACCGTTGCGCATTGCCTTTTACAAGTCCGTCGCTACGTTCGTACGCGCCTACGCCGACATCGCCCAGAACCTTACCGAGGCTGGTTACTCCGGTTCCGAGGCCGCAGCGTTGCAGAAGGAAGTTGAGTTCTACAGCGACACTCGCAGCGCCATCAAAAAGCACTCAGGCGAGGAGTTGGACATCAAGCCCTATGAGGCTGACATGCGGCACCTGCTCAACACCTACGTGCAAGCAGACCCGGCCACGGACATGGGCAACCTCAATTCGTTGTCGCTCACGGAACTGATCGTCGAAACCGGCATCCACGACGCCATCGCCCGCAAGCTGAACGAGAAGGGTAAGCTCTCCAAAAACGCCATCGCGGAGGGCATCATCAACAACGTTCGCAAGACCATCATCCGTGACCAGCTTACCGACCCGAAGTTTTACGCCGAGATGTCGAAGCTGCTGGGTGATCTGATCAAGCAGAGTCGTACGGATGCGGCGGCGTACGAGGAGTTCCTTCGGAAAGCGGAAGCCCTGGCCAAGCGGCTGGTGGCGAAACAACCGGAAGAAGACGTTCCTGCGATACTTCACGGTAACCGGGAGGCCGTCGTGATCTTTCGGAACCTCCCGCAAATCCTCGCGGCCGGCCACGGCGCCGCCGATGTCGCTGCTGAATCTCAAGCCGAATACGGGAGCCGGCTGGCAAGGCTGGCGCTGGAGATTGATCGTGTCATGCGGGAGCAGGCGCCGGCTGGTTGGAAGGGCGACCATGCGCGTGAGGCGCAGGTCAAGAATGCACTGTTCCCGTTGCTTGACCGCAATCGTGAGGCAACGCGAGCGCTCTTTGAACTGGTCAAGAGCCAACCGGGGTACGGATGACCGAGACCCTACAGCTAGGCGACATTTCTATCCAACTGACTCG
The DNA here is from genome assembly GCA_019636915.1 of Nitrospira sp. Classification (GTDB taxonomy): domain Bacteria; phylum Nitrospirota; class Nitrospiria; order Nitrospirales; family Nitrospiraceae; genus Nitrospira_D. Next base: position 6,593 of record JAHBWQ010000002.1, read on the forward strand.
CAAGGCGGTCAAGCACGTGCATTTGTCTGTGCATCCGCCGGAAGGCCGCGTGAGCTTGGTTGCTCCGACCAGCACCAGGGCGGAAGTTGCTCGGGCCTATGCGATCTCCAAGCTGGCGTGGATTCGGACACAGCGAGCGAAATTTTCTGAACAAGCCCGCGAAAGCCCTCGCCGGTTTATCACACGGGAGACCCATTACCTGTGGGGGCGTCGCTATCTGTTATCAGTGGAGCACCAAGAGGCAAAGCCTGGCGTCAGGCTGGATCATCGGCGAATCACCCTCATCGTGCGACCCGGTAGTACCGAGGCGGCGCGTGCGAGGGTGATGCATGAGTGGCACAAGTCCCTGCTGCATCAGACGGTGCCTCCGCTAATTCGGAAGTGGGAGAGAAGACTGAGGGTGGAGGTCGCTGGATATTTCCTTCAGCGTATGAAGACGAAGTGGGGCGGCTGTAACCACAAGGCAGGATACATCAGGCTCAACACGGAACTCGTGAAAAAGCCGAAGGACCTGTTGGAGTATGTCGTTGTCCATGAAATGATTCATCTGATCGAGCCGCGACACAGTGAACATTTCATGTCGCTACTGGCTACGCACTATCCGACTTGGCGCGAAGCGCGGGCGGAATTGAACGAACTACCTCTGAGTGCGGAGATGTGGAGGCTATAACAAGGTGGGGGCGGATCTTGCCCGTGCATGATCGGATTGCGATTCGGTCTTAACCACATAATCTTCTCCTATGCTCCCGCAGTCCTTCCGCTGCTTATCCGCATTCTCAGTGATCGTCGGTCTTATAGGACAGAGGCCTGTTAAGTTCCCGACATGAAGAGCAGTGCTTGCTCGACGCATTGCTGCAGTCTGTGCCAAGATAGGACCCTCTTGGGGGCTGTATGAGGCCCGATTCGCGTTGCCGAAAGGGAAATCACCTATGACCGAACAAGACCTTCTTCGACGCATAACCGCTAAAGCCGAAATCTTCGGCGGCAAACCAATTATTCGGGGTATGCGGATTTCGGTGGAACTCATTCTCAGCCTCCTGGCCCAAGGAGAAACCGTCGAGGCGATTCTTGCCGACTACCCGGACCTAGAGCCGGAAGATATTCGCGCTTGCCTGGCCTATGCCCATGCCGTGATTGCACATGATTCACTCGACGCGGTTCAAATCGGTGGGAAGTGAAGTTCCTTATTGATCGGTGTGCAGGGCATCGCTGAGCTGAATGGATACGGCTGCAAGGGCACGACGTTGTTGAGTCGAGAGAACGAGGCCCTGACCCTGGAGATCGTACGCTCTTGGCTTGGGCAGTTTCGGAACAACGCATCCTCATCACGATGGATAAAGACTTCGGAAAATTCATCTTTCGAGAGGACGCTCGTCACAGTGGTCTTGTTCGGTTACCCGACGTCCCTGCCACGACGCGTATTGAATTGATGGAGAAAGTCCTCAATCGGCACAGCCAGGCTCTGGGAGAGTCTGCAATCATTACGATCAGAGGTGGACGGATTCGAGTCTCACGATCTCCGTTATGATGGTAAACCTCCCAGAGGACATTACGAAGCCGCGGTATGGAGTTGCCATGCCATGTCGAGAAACGTTGCGGTGGCCAGAAGCGCTTTCTAAGCTCCGCTCCGCTCGTTCAGGGATCGGCTCGGTCACTGTGAAGTCGTTCAAGCTTGGCGTCTCGACAGGGGAGCCCCTCTCCTGATACCCTTTCCCTCCTATGGCTAGAAATACCAAACAATCACGTACTTCCCGCGCTGTCCGTGAACAGGCTCCGGTTTCTGTCACTATACCGTCTGCCGAGCAGGCGGCGAGATTAGAAATCTATGACACCACGTTGCGTGACGGTGCGCAGGCAGAGGATGTCAGTTTCTCGGCGGAAGATAAGGTGCTTATCGCGCAGAAGCTGGATAGCCTCGGTGTGCATTTCATTGAAGGCGGGTGGCCGGGTGCGAATCCAAAAGATATTGAATTTTTCCGGATGATCAAGACGATTCCGCTGAAGTATGCGGAGGTCATCGCCTTTGGGTCGACCAGGAAAGCCAGCAACACGGTTCGCAAGGATCCGAATCTTCAGGCGTTACTTGCCGCCGACACGAAGATCATCACGCTCTTCGGGAAGACCTGGTCGCTCCATGTCACCGATGCGCTTGGTATCTCGCTCCACAAAAATCTTGAGCTGATCGGTGACTCCATCGCCTATCTCCGTGGGAAAGGCCGCCGGGTATTCTACGATGCGGAGCACTTCTTTGACGGCTATAAGACCAATCCGGACTATGCGCTGAATACGATCAGGAAAGCGGTCGAAGCCGGTGCGGAGCGAGTGATTCTCTGTGATACTAACGGCGGGGCGATGCCGTGGGAAATCCGCGAGATCTGCGGCGTGGTGCAACGTGAGTGTGGGGTCCCGCTCGGTATCCATGCGCATAATGATTGCGAAATGGCCGTGGCAAACTCTTTGGTCGCCATCGAAACGGGGATTCTCCAAGTGCAGGGGACGATCAATGGAATCGGGGAGCGGTGTGGAAACGCCAATCTCTGCTCTATTATTCCGAATCTCGAACTGAAAATGAAACGCCAGGCCTTGACCAATACCTTGAGCCATCTCAAGGATGTGTCCGGATTTGTGACGGAGGTCGCCAATCTGATGCCCAATAAGCATCAGCCCTATGTGGGGGATTCCGCGTTCGCCCACAAAGGTGGGGTGCATATTCATGCCGTGTTGAAGAACTCGGCGACCTATGAACACATTGATCCGGCTCGTGTCGGCAATCGACAGCGAATGTTGATTTCCGATTATGGCGGGAGGAGCGGACTGCTCGACAAGATCGAAACCTATGGGATCAAGCTCTCCAAGGATCATGCGAAAGTCGATGAGCTCGTCCATACGCTAAAGGAACGAGAAAGCCAGGGCTATCAATTCGAAGGGGCCGAGGGGTCCTTTGAATTGCTGATGCGAAAGGCGATGGGGAGTCATAAGTCGTCATTTCAATTGCTCGGATTTCGCGTGATTGTTGAAAAGAAGCAGGAGGGTGGCTCCCTGCTCTCTGAAGCGACGGTGATGGTCAAAGTCGGGGACGCGGTTGAGCATACGGCTGCGATCGGGGCGGGACCGGTGAATGCACTCGATCATGCGTTGCGCAAAGCCCTGGAAAAATTCTATCCGCAGCTTCGAGAGGTGAAATTGCTGGATTATAAGGTACGAGTGTTAGCGGCGAATCGAGGGACCGAATCAAAGGTGCGTGTGTTGATCGAGTCGGGTGACCACAAAGACAAGTGGGGAACGGTGGGAGTTTCTGAAAATATCATGGAAGCGACGTGGCAAGCCCTCGCCGATAGTATCGAATATAAACTGCTGTCAAAAAACTAGAGTATTTTCGTAAGCAGTCTCCAAATTTATTCTTGACAGGTGTCATAACCTCACGTAACTTAAGACAAACTCACCGTAATTGCGCGAAGGGATTGTAGCGCGGCGAGTGGTCGTCGTCACGTAGGGGGGTGGCATGAGAAAGGCGGATATCGCTGAAGAAATTTTTAAACAGGTTGGCATCTCGAAAAATGAAGCGGCTGATATCGTCGAGTTCGTGCTGAATCTCCTCAAGTCGGTATTGCAGAAGGGAGAATCGGTTAAAATCGCAGGGTTTGGAAATTTTGTCGTGCGGAGCAAAGGCGCCCGGAAGGGACGCAACCCACGGACCGGAGAAGAGATTGGGATTACCCCCCGACGAGTCGTTACATTTCGTCCAAGCCAGGTATTCAAGAAGTACGTCAATTCGTAAGGCGACTTCACCCACATTGTCGACCGCACCGTGAGGCCGGTCATGGGAACTGAGCCCAGGCTGGGCAGCAAGGTTTTCTATAAAATCGGGGAGGTCAGTCGGCTGACAAGGCTGCCCTCGTACGTACTCCGTTTCTGGGAATCTCAATTCGCATTCTTAAAGCCTAAGAAGAGTCGTGGAAATCAACGACTGTATGTTCAACGAGATATCGAAACGGTCTTGCAAATCAAGCGCATGCTGTATGAAGAAGGGCATACGCTCGAGGGAGTGAAGCGGTATTGGGTCCGTCGTGGGAGGGCTGCTACCCGCCGGCTGAGGCCAAGGGAGATCGCTAAAAAGCTGAGAGGGGATCTCCAGGTTATTCTGAAGATCATCGATTCGCATTCATCATAAATTCGAAGAGCCGGTGCATTTCACCGAAGACAATCACGAAAGAATCTGCGACAATAACCGGCTCGAAAGTCGAGAACACGTCGGGGCGTAGCGCAGCCCGGTAGCGCACTCGCTTGGGGTGCGAGTGGTCGTGGGTTCAAATCCCGCCGCCCCGACCAGTGTGCAGAGTCTTGAGGGGATGAGGGAAGAGACCGGATCTCTCAGTTCCGCCGAAGCTGCCTCGGGCAGCTTTTTTATTGCAGTCCTCCCATGCGTATCCTAGTGACCAACGACGACGGCATTCAGTCTCCAGGGATTACGGCCTTGGCGCACGCGCTCACCGCACTCGGTGAAGTGTGGGTCGTAGCCCCGGATCGGGAACGCACGGCCGTGGCTCACGCGGTGACGTTGCATAAACCGTTGCGTGTGCACCACGTGGCTCCACGCACCTATACCGTGAACGGGACGCCGGTGGATTGTGTGAATCTGGCCCTCCTCAAGGTGATGCCGAAACCTCCCGCCATTGTCGTATCCGGCATCAATAAGGGCGTCAACCTTGGTGATGATGTGATGTACTCGGGGACCGTGTCGGCGGCGATGGAAGGCACCATTCTGGGCGTTCCTTCGCTTGCGGTTTCGCAAGAAGGGCAGGATACCTTCCGATTCGAGGTCGGCGCGACCTACGCCGCTCGTGTGGCCAGGCTTGTGGTGGAACATGGCCTCCCGGACGAAACTCTCTTAAACGTCAATATTCCAGATCGGACTTCATCCAAGATGAGAGGAGTGCGGATTACCTGTCTGAGCCGTAGGCGTTTTCATAATCCGATCATCGAAAAGATCGATCCCCATGGGCGCCCCTACTACTGGATCGCCGGTCAACGTGTCTCGTGGAGTCGTAGTAAGGATGCAGATCACGAGGCAGTTGAGGACGGGTACGTGTCGATTACGCCGATCCGCTTGGATATCACCCACCACGGAGTGGTGGACCAGTTCCGAGCGTGGGAGCCACTCATTGCGCGAGGTGCAGGGAACGGTCGTGTCTCGCGATCGAGCCGCCGTCCGATGAAGCAGGTGGGAAGATGATCGGAGGGCTGATTGAGGCCATTATTAGTGAACTGAGTCGATTCATCATCGCCTGTATCTCAAAATTTGGGTACGGCGGGATTCTCTTCACCATGGCGGTTGAGAGTGCCTGTATCCCTCTCCCCAGCGAAATTATCATGCCATTCTCCGGGTACTTGGTCCTGAGCGGGCAGTTTACAATGCTCGGGGTGACGTTGGCGGGTGCCATCGGCAATGTGCTTGGCTCCATTGTGGCCTATTATGCAGGGGTATGGGGAGGGAGACCGTTTGCAGAACGCTATGGTCCCTATTTCCTGGTCTCTCACCACGATCTCGATGTCGCCGATCGCTGGTTCGCTAAGTATGGCGAGGCGGCTGTCTTTTTCAGCAGAATGCTCCCCGTGGTGCGCACCTTCATTTCGCTTCCGGCCGGTATCGCGAAGATGAACTTTCCACGATTCGTCGTCTTCACCTTTGTGGGGGCTTTGCCCTGGTGCTATCTGTTGGCGTACATCGGCCTTCGGATGGGAGAACAGTGGGAACATCTGCGGGATTACTTTCATCAATTTGACATCGTCATCGGACTCGTCCTGGCTGCGGCCATCGGCTACTTCCTCTGGTCTCACTGGCCGAGACGACGAACAAGCCCTGAGGCATAAACCTCATGCTCAAGCTCTTCAATACCCTGACCGGCCGGCAAGAAGTCTTCGAGCCGATGGAACCGAACAAGGTCCGTATGTACGTCTGCGGGGTGACGGTCTATGACTATTGCCACATCGGTCATGCGCGCAGCGCGTTGGTCTTTGACGTGCTTCGTCGGTACTTGGAATCTTGCGACTATGCCGTGACCTTCGTGAAGAATTTCACGGATGTGGATGACAAAATCATCAAGCGGGCCAACGAACAGGGTGTGTCTTGTGATGTCGTGACGGCCAAATACATTCAGGCCTACCACGAAGATATGGGTAGACTGGGAATCCGTATGGCGACGGAAGAGCCAAAGGCCACGGAACATATCGTCGACATTATTCAGCTCACGGAGCAATTAGTCGACAAGGGATTAGCCTATATCGTGGGCGGAGATGTGTATTTTGAAGTTGCGAAATATCCGGAGTACGGACGGCTGTCAAAACGACGACTTGAGGACTTACAAGCCGGTGCACGGGTAGACGTAGATGAGCGGAAGCGTCACCCGATGGATTTTGCCTTGTGGAAGAGTAGTAAGCCAAGTGAACCGGCATGGGAGAGTCCCTGGGGACCTGGTCGTCCAGGCTGGCATATCGAATGTTCGGCTATGTCGATCCGGCATCTTGGTGAAACGTTCGACATCCATGGCGGCGGAATGGATCTCATTTTCCCGCACCATGAGAATGAAATTGCTCAATCCTGCGGTGCGACTGGAAAAGAGTTTGCACGCTATTGGGTGCACAACGGGTTTGTACAGATCAACAAAGAGAAGATGTCAAAGTCGCTTGGAAATTTTTTCACGATCCGGGAGATCTTTGAGAAGTCTGAATGGCCTGAAGAAGTCATGGGAGAAATTCTCAGATACTTCCTCCTCTCGACTCATTACCATGGTCCACTCGATTTTTCAGATCAGGCTTTGAGAGAGGCAAAGAGCGCTCTGAATGGATTCTACGATCTTTTTCAGCGGTTGGACGAGCGGGAAGAGAGAGCTCTAGCTGACAAAGAACTCAGAGTTAGAATTGAGAAATGCAAGCTGAGTTTTAGAACAGCAATGGCTGATGATTTGAACACACCTGTCGCTATCGCAGCGTTCCAGGCGTTCAAGGGAGATGTGAACAGACTTCTAGCTCACGGGCTATCCACGGCTGCACGTAAGGTTGCTAGAGAGGAATTCCGATCGCTGGGTAGCACCTTAGGACTATTTCAGCTTAACAAGTGGAAATTGGGACCTACAGGTATGCTCAGTCGGGCAGCAGCAAAAGACACTGAGCGGCAGTTTGGTCCGAGCCGGGGCATACTCAGCGAGGCAACCAAGAAAGACAATAAGGAGCAATCCGAACAGAACGTAGGCTTTCTCAGGCAGTCAGCCGAAAAAGATATAGTAGTCCATAATGCTCAGCCAACCACTGAGGCTCAAGCTCTGGCTGACGTTGAAATTGAAAGACTGTTGGAAGAACGAAACAATGCACGTCGCAGCAAGGACTTCCGCCGGGCGGATGAGATCAGAAAGTCGCTAGCCGAGCACGGCATTATCATCGAGGACAAGCCCGATGGCACCAGCCGATGGAAACGCTAACACCCAAGATATTCTCTATGGCCTGCATGCCGTCAGGGAAGCACTGAAAGCCGGAGGTCGGCCTCTCCAGCGGGTATTTGTTCTTCGGACCGATAAACAGTTCACGGATCTTGTCCAATTAGCCCGATCGCGTCGGGTTCCCGTTCATATCCAACCTCTCAGCTCTCTGGACCGTCTGGTTCCCAACGGCAAGCATCAAGGTGTTCTGGCCTTTGCTGCGGCTAAAGCCTATCAGACTCAAGAAGAGATTCTGGATCGCGCGGTCCAACGGCAAGAGCCGCCGTTATTGGTGATCCTGGATGGCGTCGAAGACCCGCACAACCTCGGCGCCGTTCTTCGGACGGCGGAGGGCGCCGGTGCGCATGGTGTCTTTATCCCGGAACGAAGGGCCGTTGGGTTGACCTCTGTGGTCGCCAAAGCGTCCGCCGGGGCGATTGACCATATGGCAGTGGCGCGGGTGACGAACCTCAGCAGACTCCTCGAGTCCCTGAAGGCAGCAGGCGTGTGGATCTACGGGGTCACCCCGTCAGCTCAGAAGATCCATACGGACATTGACTATCGCGGACCAGTCGGATTCGTACTAGGGGCCGAGGGGGCAGGCATTCGATCCGGCGTGGTCCAACACTGTGACGAATGTGTTCGTATCCCGCTCCGGGGCAACGTCCAATCCCTGAATGTCTCAGCTGCTGCGGCAATTGTCTTGTATGAGGTAGTGCGACAACGTGGGCGACCCAACCTCAGGGCAGGCAGTTCAACGGACTCGGAGCGCCCCTCCCTGGATAGCCGTCTTCAGTAGTTGAGCCGTATTGGACACGCGCATCTTCTTCATCATATTGGCACGATGGGCTTCGACTGTCTTCACACTGATCTTCAGTCGCTGACCGATTTCCTTGTTCTTAAACCCAGCCCAAATCAACTCCAGAATTTCCTGTTCCCGCGAGGTGAGCGATTCTGGTCGGCGCGGACGCGGCGGAGGTTGAAGGTCGGCAAGAGATTTCCGAGGGCGAGTCTTAGCACTTGTCTTGGCCATGATGTTGAGTTCTCCTTTGATCGTAAGCAGTTTCAGGTATACTCGAAGGTAATCCTTTTCGGGCGGCGTCGATTATGGGACGTTTATCTCTAAAAGTAAAGAAAGGCAATTCGGCCCTAGTAGGGTTGCTAGGTAGGGAAAGAACTCTGGGCAATTATGCATGACGGTCATGACTTCTTCCTGCTGCTCTGTAGTGGGTTCTTCGGTGCCGTGGTGGGAAGCTTCCTCAACGTGTGCATTTATCGTTTACCGAGGTGTGAGTCCGTGGCTTGGCCTGGATCACATTGCCCGACGTGCTCGCAGGCCATTGCGTGGTATGACAATATCCCCATCCTGAGTTATCTGGCATTGGCCGGACGTTGCCGCCATTGTGGGGTACACATTCCATTGCAATATCCGGCGGTGGAAATACTGAACAGTCTCGGATATGTGAGCATCTTATGGTTTTTTGGGCTCACCTGGAGCACCGTGGTCTATTGGGGGCTCTATTCCGCCCTCCTGGTCGTGGCGGGAACCGACCTCTCTCATAAAATCATCCCGAATGCGATTACATTCCCAGGGATTGTGATCGGTTTGATCAGTGCGGGTACGATTCTGCCGCTCGGGCTTGTCAATGGGATCATCGGGTTGCTCGTTGGCGGGGGAATTCTATGGTTGCTCGCTTGGGCCAGTCCCTATCTCTTCGGCAAAGAGGGAATGGGTGGGGGAGACATCAAGCTGCTTGCCATGGTCGGAGCCTTTCTGGGGTGGAAACCGGCTGTCATGACGATTATGCTGGGATCGTTCCTGGGCTCGGTCGTCGGCGTTACTCTCATCGCTGCAAAGGTGATGAGGCGGGAAGACTATATCCCCTTTGGGCCGTTTCTTGTCTGTGGCGCCCTGGTCTCCCTCTTCTTTGGGCAGTCACTTCTGGATTGGTATCAAGGCCTGTTGGCTGGATAATGGCTCTGGCGGCCGATTCTAGCCTGACCAGCTGTATCCTTTCTGTCATGAACTGTATCTCTTTTGTTTAGTGGTTCTCGTCCTTCCTGTCAATCCCACTCTGCCGTGATTCGCTTCTGCCCAATCTGCCTGAGGCCGAGGTTTCTCTTATTTCATCAGCGGTTTACATCACGTCCATTCACACGCTTCTGCTCAAAACGATCCCCCCCACGGGATGATTTCAGAGCGGCACGAGTCTTGAGATATCGCTGCGCCAGCCGATCACGCAGAGAAGGGGAAAAAGACATGACGCAAGAAGGGAAGACGTTAACTGAACTCCTAGTCGTTGTCGGTATAGTGGCCATCGTCGCGAGCATGGCCCTGCCTAACTTCATGACTCTCAACTCTCGGACTCAGCTTCGCTGTGCTGCCGAGGAGATCGCTTCGGAACTGCGCCTAGCCAAACAACTGGCCCTCACCAACCGCGATCGCGTGCGTATTCTCGTCGACCTGGACCGGCGGGAGCTTGTCACCCAGTTCGTCCTGAGCGGACTTACGCATCATGTCTATCATTACAGCGACAAGCATCTTGTGATCGAAGAGCCAAGCGCAGGACCAGAAATCCTGTTTCACCCAAGCGGGCGGTCTGCCACGGCCACGACGGTCCACCTCCGGAGCCAAGAGGGTCAGAGTCAGAAACTGACCGTGAGTATCACAGGGCGGGTATCCATTTTATGAGACGGCTGATGAACAATACCGGCATCAGTTTGGTGGAAGTCATGGTGGCGATGATGATCTCCGGCATTGCACTGATGGGGACTCTGGGCGCGGTGGAAGTCTCCGCGCGATATGCACAGCAGGGTGCGGTGAACAGTCGGGCGCTGGAGTTCGTGCAGGGACGGGTGGAAGCGAAGTGCTCAGTTCGGTGGCAGTTGCTGCTGGAGGACGATCTTGATCGAGATGGTGTGGCTGAAATCCATATGACTGATGACGGCACAGGCATCGACGTTACGCCAGGCGATGGCATCTATAGCGCCATGTATGAGCAAAATGGAATCACCGTGGTCTGGACGATCGAGACGGATCACCCAGGACCCTTGAGTGCGACCAGTATGGTGAGAATTCGGGCAATGGCGACCTATCTGGGACGGAACAAGGAGAAGCGGGAGGTTCAGATGGCAACAATGCGGGCGAATCCCAATTATGTGGGGCAACCATGAATCCCAGCAACGCTCTTTTTAGGCAAGTCCAGCAGCCACCTCTTCCTGGGTTATTCCCGGGTCAGTCCGGGCTCACGCTGATCGAGTTGATGCTCAGTTTGTCCATGGGCGCCGCAGTGCTGGCCGCCACTCTGGACATCTTTACCGTGGCGAAAACCCATGCGGACAAACATTTCACGGTAGTGAGACAGCAGCAAGATATGCGGGTTGGTCTAGAGGTGTTTGAGCAGGAAGTTCGACTTGCGACGGCCGAATCGATTCAAACTGCAGATCCGGATCGGATTCTCTTCTATGCGAATCTTGGCGCCCTTCGGACCAATACGACGGGTGCGCTTCTGCCGGGTCAGTCAGTGATCGCCGTGCAGAATGGCAGCGGGTGGGGTGCGGGGAAGACCATCATGATTTGCAGCTCGACACAATGCGAGTCACACCGACTTGCGCGGGCAGGCCAACGGAATCAGCTGACATTGGTGGAGCCGGTCGAATCGACTTTCTCGGCGGGAGTATCCGTGGAGGTTCGCAATCGGGTCCTGTACTACACCAAACGTGATGAAGCCGGCACCTTGCAGCTGATGCGTATGGTCGATGGAGGAGCCAGTGTGGTGATCGGTGGACTTCAGAACCTCCAGCTCTCGTATTGGGACGAGATGGGGAAAAGAACGGACACGATATCCCACATGAAGCGGATCGTTGTAGAAATTCAATCCGAACAATCCCGTCACAAGATGCTGCGGGATGTCTCTATTCAATCATAAGCGAGGAATCACACCATGTCGTACCGGACTCTCACGGGAAATCAGCAAGGGATCGCGCTGCTTGGCACGATGGTCATCGTTCTGCTCTTGTCGCTCCTGGCGTCAACGCTCCTCAATCTATCCGGGCAGGAGATCGTAAGTGCTCGTGCCGGAAATGAGGCGGCTGTCGCTCAGCAGCTTGCGGATGCGGCAGGTGAACTGGCGGTTGCCTGGTTTCATGACCCACAGTCAACGGCTCGTGACCCACGGCTGGGGATCTTCCGTGAGAGAAGACATCGCGATGCCCAAGGAGGCCCGTCGTTCTTTGACCCCAATGGCCGTTCTCAGTTTGTCGGGACGAGTGACCAGCCAGATATCACGCTTCTGGCAGGCAACCAGACGGACGAGCGACTCTTGAATGATCCGGAGGTCGGGGTGTTTCGCGCCATGCGCCATTTAGGGCAGGTTGAAGAGCTCAAGGTCTATGCACCATCGAATCCAGGCCTGCTGTGTACTATTGAGACCACGATTGTGACCCACGCAACGCCATCGGTCAGACAGTCGGTCGTGGCCCAGTTGGGTGCGCTGAACCTTCGGCCCTTGACGGCCGCAGTGCAGGTGACAGGACATCTGGGGGAATTCCGGCAGGGGAATGAATCGCCGGTCAGAGTTCATTGGGGGGATTTGCGTGTGGGGGAAACCCTCGTCCTCAGTCACCAGGATGATATTCCGACCAAGAGCCTGATGGCGCCAGTAACAGCGCAGAGCTATGACGAGACGGCTCAGCGCGAAGATCGCTGGGTGGAGGCGTGGATCGGGGGATCGGTTCTGGTCACTCAACCTGCTCCGGAGCAGGCACAGGGACTTCCATCCAATCTTCATGAAGGTCAATCGCCGATTCCGGGCGTCCGGCTGGATCAATGGACCTATGAAGATCTGAAGCGCATGGCGAAACGTTTCGGACGCTACTTCGCGATTGACCGAGAGGGGTTGTTATATCCCCAAGGCATGGTTGAGCCGGGACGAGGGCTGTCTCCAGATGAGGTGTTGAAGTCGCAGATACCAGGTGATCAACAAGGGTTGATCTTCATCGATACCCTCGACCAATTGCCGCCACGCACGGACAATCTCGGCGTTCTTCGAGTACAGGCCCCCTATCTTGAAGGTACGGTCGTGATGCAGGGACATATCCATCTCAATCCCAGTGGATCGGGGGCTACCATCAAGGCGCTCAGTCCTCCGCGGATTGATCCAGAGAGCACTGGCGTTCGGACGCCCGTTCAGCTCTCAGGGATTCAGCTGAACGGTGTGCTCTATGCCACCGGCAATATCACAGTGACAGGAAAGGCGAAGGTGTATGGCGCGGTGGTCGCCGGTGGGACGATTCTGGCAACAGAATCACGGGGAACCCTCGAAGTCTGGTACGACCATGATATCGGACAAGGGCGGTTTCGTGGCTTGCCGGTCGTCTATCGCGCTCCAGGCACATGGGTGGCCAAATATTGATCGGCCAAGGTGCGCTCCGTCTCCATAACAAATCCAAAAACACATTCTAGTTGTCGAAGAACAAGGAAGAGTTACAATGATCGCACAAACTGCTGGTCCACAGAATAAGCGGGAAGTCCTTTCCGTTGCGAGCCTGAAAAAACTCCAGATGAGCAAAGCCCCAAGAAAAAAGACCATGGAGAGGAGTCTCCTGGATTGTATCGCCTATCGAGAGCTCGTCAGTCCGGTCGAATTGGATGCGGCAGTAGAAGAGTCGCTTTCGCGGGAAATCGATCTGGAGACCGTCCTGATCGATAAATATCGTGTCCCTAAACCGGCGCTCGGCCAAGCGCTGAGTGAGTTCTATCAATGTCCTTATGTTCCGTACGACGAACGGACGATCATTGATCCGGAACTCTTGAAAAACCTGAGTTTCGATTATCTCAGGAAGAACGCATGGATTCCGTTGAAGCGTCAGGGCACCGTGATCGACATCCTCATTAATGATCCGCATGATTTAGAAAAAGGCTTGGATATCCGGAGGGCATTCCCTGCAACCACGATCCGATTTTTGGTCGGGCTTCGGCGGGACATCGAACAATACCTGCTCGTTGCAACAGGTCAAGCAAATGGCGGTTCAATCACGGATATCCTTGGAGAACTGGTTGACGAAGCCAGCATCGAAAGGAACGCGGAATTAGAGCGAAGAGAGATTGACGAAAACGACTCTGCCATCGTCCGGCTGGCCAATCAGATTATCGCGGAGGCCTATCGATTAGAGGCTTCAGACGTTCATGTTGAGCCCTATTCGGACCGTAAAGAAACCGCCGTACGGTTCCGGGTTGATGGAACGTGCTTTACCTACATGCGGATTCCTGCCACGTATCGGCGTGCCATCGTCTCGCGATTGAAGATTATGGCCAACTTGGATATTGCCGAACGGCGGAAGCCTCAAGACGGGAAGATCCGCTTCAAGTTGGCGAAGGACCGTGAAATTGAAGTGCGGGTGGCAACACTCCCGACGGCGGGAAACAATGAGGATGTCGTGTTACGGCTTTTGACTGCCAAGGAAACCATGCCGTTGGAAGCCATGGATTTTCCCCCTGGTGTGTTGCAGACCGTGAAAGAGCTCTCAGAACAGCCGTATGGCATTTTCCTGTGCGTGGGGCCGACCGGGTCAGGGAAGACGACCACGCTGCACGCCGTAATGAAACACATCAACACGGATGAGCGCAAAATTTGGACCGCAGAAGATCCCATCGAGCTGACACAAGAAGGGCTGCGGCAGGTACAAGTGCATCCAAAGATTGGCTTTACCTTCGCCTCAGCGATGCGCGCGTTCCTCCGTGCCGACCCGGATGTCATCATGATTGGAGAGATGCGAGACAAAGAAACAGCAGATACTGCCATAGAAGCCTCACTCACCGGCCATCTGGTGATGAGCACGCTACACACCAATAGTGCGGTAGAAACCGTGACGCGGTTACTCGATATGGGGTGTGACTCGTTTAACTTTGCTGATGCGATGTTGGGTGTCCTCGCCATGCGGCTCTGTAAACGTATCTGTTCCCAGTGCAAAGAAGAGTACCGTCCGACCCAACAGGAATATGACGAGCTTGTGCAGGGCTATGGGGCGAGATATTGGGAAAAACTCGGTGTCAGCAATTCCAACGACCTAAAACTGTATCGCGGAAAAGGCTGCGAAGTCTGCAATCACGCGGGATTTAAAGGGCGTGTAGCATTGCACGAACTTCTGGTCGGCTCAGAAGAGGTCAAGGCGTTGATTCAAAACCGAGCGCGCACAGCAGAAATTCTCAGTGTCGCCATGCGGGATGGGATGGTCACTCTATTGCAAGACGGCATTCAGAAAGTACTGAAGGGACTGACGACGTACCGACAAGTTCGCGCCGTGGCTGTGAAGTGAAGTAACTGACCTCTTCGACGTGTGGTCAGGGAGTGTGCTCGAGCACGAAGACAAAGGAACCCAACCGGCTCAGCATCTCTGGGGAGATCCGGATAAACTCGAGTCCACAACGTTGTTCAGAAACCCACCGAACTCCGGCAAGCTCAATCTCGATAGGCGTAGTGCTGTCCGGTAAATCAATCCACAGCGTCAGATAGGACGAAACCTCCGGCGGTTGTGCTGCCAGCACGGCGCAGCCCTGTCTTGAGAGATTCAGAATCGTTCCTTCTGATCGGTAGGTGTGGTTGCCAAGCGTGCATGGCAGTTGGACGGCAAATCGTAATAGCTGTCGATTGTCTCGAGACATCTTAGATCTTTCCATTAGAACCATACTGGTGGACGATTTGTTGCCGTAAAGGCGTCAAACATTCCCTCCTGATGATAGCAGGTACGCTCGTCATGATCCTGTCGCCATTCTTTTAGATCTCTGATCAGCTTGTACGGAACTGTACAGCCTCTCTGCCGAAAATTGTTGCTCCGAAGTGCGAAAAATGACCGACTTAAACGAGTTACCTGTTAGTCTGAGCCTCATAAAATCAACTGGTTAGAGCGGCATGAGCCCCTTTCTCTAGCGGCATGCCCCTTGCTGGGTTAGGAGCCACCATGTGGTATCGCTTCTTACTAGACAGGCAAGGCAAGAACAACCAGCGTGGATTTACGTTGATGGAAATGATGATTGTTGTAGCAATCATCTCGATCGTCAGCATGCTGGGCGTTCCAAATTACACAAGCTGGAATGCGAGGCATCAGCTTCGACAGGCCTCCACGGAGATTCAAAGCCAGCTGTCTTTTGCACGTGTCAGTGCCATGAGCCGAAACTCTGTCGTATCGGTCAATGTATCAGCAAGCAGCGGGAAAGTCGTACTGTCCGCTACAGACGCGTCCGGGGTATCGGTGGTCCAACCGGTTGCCCTGCCAGGCGGTGTCATCGGGGTGGCCCCCGAGCCTGCAGGGGTAACCTTCTCTCCACTGGGGATCAGGTCAGGTGGCGGAACAGGCAATCAACTGATCGTAATCTCCAATAATCACGGGCTTTCGTACTCGATACTCGTGACACCTCGAGGGACTGTTCGATGGTGTCCTGCTGCAACGTGCACATAACCAGAAATCAGGCGAGGGTGGCATGAGGGAGTGGCCTCATCGAATGAGAGGGTATGGTGAAGAGGGGTTTACGCTGATCGAAGGGATGGTCGCAACGGTCCTCTTGGCGACCGGATTACTCGGTCTGGCGAGTATGCAGACGATCGCGATGGGGCGCAACGGCGATGCCAATGAAAAGACACGCGTGACGAACTTTGCCGTCGAGATCATAGAGCGGATCCAATTCAACCGGCGCAATGCGCTCGCGTATAACGGGATCGACACTTCGGTTGTGTGCACCATTAACACAACGACTCAGCCGATGGCTCGAGGGGATTGTGATCAATGGCGAAACTTGCTCACTGGTCAACTTGCAACCGGTTTGCAGAATCTCCGTGGTCAAGTCGCCGTTACAACCGTGGGTCCCACGCTGCCTCCCCTCAATCAGAATCGGGTCGTGGTGACGATGTCATGGATGGGGGATGCCGGAGAGCAAAAGTTGGCTACGGCAAGAAGTCTGTCGATCACCGCCATGGTGGCTCCGGAATGATGATGCATGCAGGACAGAAATGGAAGGACGAAAGCAGCGCCCGCAAGGAATCACCGTCGGCACTTGTGGGTGAGCAGGGCATGACGCTCATTGAGCTGGCGGTGGGCGCAGTGGTGGCGATGTTGGTGGTGGCTGGAGCTTATGCCGTCCTTACATCGAGCCAGAAGTCAACCCATGCCAATGATCAGATTGTGGAGACACAGCAGAACGTGCGGATTGCAATGGACTTGTTATCTCGAGACATCAAAAATGCTGGGTTTGGTTGGGCAGGGCCGGTGCCGGGTCCTTCGTCGACGACCTGTGCGACGCCCATTGTACCACTGGACAAGGATCCGACGGGAAATGATATGGGCCCGGACAGCATTCGTCTTGCGGTCCCAATCGGGTCATCGATCGCGCCGGCATGGACATTGACCAATGCGGTCTTGGGAAAGGTCAAGATTACAGGCGTCAGCATGTCCGCCGGGGCTGTCGCCAATATGGCAACTGAGGCGGGAGGGAGCCTGAATGGATCGATTGTTACGATCGCAGGAGCCTCCACTGTCACGGTGACGGGCGTTACTCCGAGCGGGAGTACCAGTATCCTTAACTTTGCATCGACGCTTCTCCCGGCCTATTCAATTGGGATACCGGTCTATCTGTCGCAGTGTGTCACCTATTCAATCGGAACCACGGCGGCAGCATGCGGAGGTGTTGGGCCCTGTTTGTTGCGCAACGGTGTGTCGGTTGCCGACGGAGTCGAGGACATTCAGTTTGCTTACGCGTGCGACGGTTGTGTAGCAACGGTGAATTCTGGAGTTGCGGACCGGATCATTGACAATCAGGGAGGAGCGACCGGTTTCGATCAAGCCGACTTCATCACGAACAATCAATGGACGTTGGCTCCCATGACGGCCGACAAGATCCGTTTGGTGCAAATCACCGTGGTCGCCCGCCAAACGGATGCCGACCTAGGGCTAGGCGAGAAACAGACGACCATGGCCTTGTCCTCAGCGCCTTTGCAGGTCAGTGATCACAACCATGCTCAGGGTCTCTTCACTGCCGGAGATCTGACAACGATGAACCCACCCTATACACAGTACCGGAGGAGGATGCTGACACGGACGGTGGAGACCAGAAATCAGCGATCCTAGGGACAGAATGACTATGCGTAGATCGAACAGCAGAAGTGTAAAAGGTCTGAACAATGAGCAGGGTATCGCGATGCTGACTGTCTTGCTCGTCATGATGATGATGACGGCGCTCGGCATCGCGGCCCTGACAGCCACAGGCCTTGAAAATCGTATGGCGGGATCCATGAGTTCGATTGAAGGCGCAACTGCGGCAGCTGAATCCTGTACAGGTATCGGTGTGAATATCATTCAACAAACGCTCGACCCGGATGGTGGGGCGGGTACCGTACCTGCAGCTTTTCTTAGCGATGCCGTCCCCGCAGGGCCGGTTTCTCCAGCAGGTCGGGGAGCCTTAACCGCGGAAATTATGGGCGGTTCCGATAACAACACCGACTCCCCTACTACGGCCCCCAACTTTGTACTCAGCGTCGGTTCCTACACCGTCAACGGAGATATAGACCGGCTCTATCTCAAGCCACCCGCCGGTTCAGGCATGCAACAATTCGCCGGGTATGAAGGGACAGGGAATTCAGTGGTCGGCACGGCCCAGGCCTACTATCGAGTCGACTGCGTTGCACGTAATATAACGACGGGGACATCGGCTCGGGTGACGGCGGTCTATGCCTGTACTAGTAGTGGAGAGAGTTGTCAGAAATAAGGGGAATGGTAGGAGGACGACTATAACCATGGACATTCCAACGAAGCGTGACAAGCACCAAACGAGAACACATTCGTGGGGATCATGGGGCCTTGCTGGGGGTCTGGTGGTCCTGCTTGGCATGGCAGGACCGGTGTTGTCCGGCAGCCAGGTCTGGGCGCAAGTCATGGACAAGGTGGAATCGGGATTTCCTACCGAGGGCCAAATCACCAGTGTCGGGCCGACCTCGATCGAGGTCGAGAATCGTCTCTACCGCCTCCATCAGAAACTCAACATCACAAGCGAAGGTGGCCAGCCGTTGGGGGTGCAGGATCTTCAAATCGGACATGGCGTTCAGTTCTGGTTAAAAGAGGGAGCCGTCGCCAAGATTATCGTAAGAAATCCAAGATAAGGGTAAAGAGACCGGTGCCTGTCAACCCCAGTGAAGGAACCGATCCTCCATTGGGTGAGTGCCGATAGGAACGGGAGGAGTACATGAAAAAATACGAAAAATGGTGGAAGACCCCCTTTGTTGCGGGAGTAGGATGCCTGTCCATCCTGGGTGCCCTCTGTGTCCCACAGTCGGCTTATGGACAAAACATGGCGGACTATACGGCGATGCCGCCCTTTATCGCCGACGCCGTCCCCCCGAACGTGCTTCTCCTGATGGACAACTCAGGCAGTATGAATCTTTCGGCCTATCACCTGTCCGGCGAGGCTTATGTCCCAACTAAGGAATACCAAGGCTATTTCAAGTTCGACAAGTGTTACAGCTACGGGTCGAATAAATTCACGCCCGGTCCAGATCGAGCGACTACGGGAAACCCCTGCGCATCCGGTTCTCCCTGGCTGGGGAATTTTCTGAATTATCTGACGATGACCAGGTACGAGATCATCAAGCTGATCATGATGGGCGGAAAATGTGCTCCACGCGCGACCAATGGAACCTGTTATCCCGGCGGAACCTTGAATTTTGAAACAACGGAAGCTGTCAACAGCATCACGATGGATGGGACCGGAATCAGCCCCTATTCATCGAGCAAGTGTTTTAGGCGAGACGGGAATTCACTCGAGGTGTGGTCTTCAGGATGTGGCGGCGGATCGACTGCCTATACATTAAAAACAGAAATTGCGGCTGAACCCAATGGGGTAATCCAGGCTGTCGGGAGCAAGGCACGTTTTGGTCTGATGCAGTTCAAAAGCTCTGGAGACGGCGGAAAGATTATGGCCGAGGTCGGCAGTAATGTGGTGAGCATGGTCAATGCGATTGAAAACACGGACGCCGCAACATGGACGCCTTTGGCCGAGTCTCTGTATGAGGCGACACGCTATTTTGCGCAGGTGCAGCCTGCCTTTAGCAATTCAGACTACTCGTACACTGTCGAAGCCAAAGATCCCTATTACTTCAAAACTCCGGACTGGAGCACGAAGAACCCCGGTGAATATGTGAAGTGCTGCAAGAGCTTTATCATGGTATTCACGGACGGGGCTTCGACACAGGACACCAATGTCCCATCGGCCTTACGAGACTTGGCGCATGATCATCATGGAGCCCACTGCGTCGGGGCCACTTCGGGCGACATCTGCACGGGTCATAAGACCAACTATTCTGACAACGGCAACCATTATCTCGATGACGTGGCCTACTATGCCCACACGACCGATCTGCGGCAAGCCACCTTGCCGGTGCTGAACATTGCGGGGAAAGATCTGGCCGGGTTTCAAAACGTCACAGTGTACACGTTCTATGCCTTTGGGGAACCAATCGGACGAGAACTGTTGAAAACAGCGGCCAAGACTGGAGGATTCGAAGATCGCAACAATAACAACCAGCCGGATCTGGTCGAAGAATATGATAGAGCGAATAACTACACCGGTGCCCAGGGAGCTGATGGGCTTCCTGATACCTACTTTGAGTCAGCGGATGCCGATGATCTTCGTGACAAGTTGCTGGCTGCGATCACCAGCATCTTACAGCGCAGCGCCTCAGGAACCGCGGTATCGGTACTGGCAACGTCATCCACGGGTGACGGGTCTCTCTATCAATCGTTTTTCTATCCTCTCATCTATGAAGGAACGAGAGACATCAAATGGACCGGTTACACGCAGGGGCTGTTTCTCGACACTTTCGGCAATCTCCGGGAGGACACGAACGACGATGGGCGGTTGATCTATAACCAAGATAAGATCATTCGGACCAGGTTCGACACGGCGACGAATAATGTCTTAGTCGATCGGTTTCACGACACTGACGGGGATGGGAAGGCAGATAGTACAACGCCGTTTGAAACAGTCGGATTGCGGGATGTCAACGGTATCTGGGAAGCCGGCAAGCAGTTGGCCCTGACGAATCCGGATGATCGGAAAATTCTGACGTGGGTCGATGATGGAGACGGGGTGGTCGAATCAGGGGAGCAGATTGCCTTCACCACCGCGAATGCCTCAACTTTGAGCCCATTTTTAAGGGCCGGAACAGCTCCCTATACGGCGAACAATATTATCAACTTCATTCGCGGCACCCAGGTGGCCGGCCTGCGGGATCGGCAAATTACGGTCAATGGGTCGTTGACGGTCTGGAAATACGGCGATCCCATTCATTCAACACCGACCATCGTTGGTCCGCCGAGGGAACGGTTCGACTTCCTCTATGGGGATGCCACCTACACGCCATTCTTTCAGAAGTACAAGAATCGCCGCCAGGTGGCTTATGTCGGGTCTAACGATGGGATGTTACACGCCTTCAATAGCGGGTACTATCATCGTGGGGACGATGCAAGTACATCAGGAGTTGAACGCGGGTGGTACACCAAGACTCCAACGGACAACTCCGGGGGCAAAGAATTGGGCCAAGAACTGTGGGGGTTCATCCCCTATCAATTGCTGCCCCATCTGAAGTGGTTGACACAGGCTGACTATACCCACGTCTATTATGTGGACCTTAAGCCGAAAGTCACAGACGTGAAGATTTTCTCGGACGATGCTGATCATCCCAATGGCTGGGGCACGATTCTCATCGGCGGGTTCCGCTTGGGGGGCAGTTGCGGCGCCTGCGTGGCCTCGACTGGTGCTCCCACGATGACGGTCAACATCTCCGGGACGTCTAGGACCTTTTATACTGCCTATTTCGTGCTGGACATTACTAATCCAGAAGTGGAACCAAAATTATTGTGGTCGTTCAGTTCGGCCGATCTTGGGCTTTCCACGAGTTATCCCTCCATTGTCCGGACGAGTCCCGCTGGTGATGCCAAAGCGGACCATACGAACGCCAAATGGTACGTAGTATTCGGCTCAGGCCCCACCGGTTATGACGCGGCTGTCAAGACCGGCGGAACAGACGGTCAATCGGCGAAGCTGTTTGCGGTGGATCTGATATCCGGTCCTGGGGCGAACAACAGTCTGGTCAAGAAATTACCGGTGGGCGATTGGACCTCTTTTATGGCCGATCTCATTACCTTGGATAAGGATTTAGACTTTCGATCGGATTCCGTCTATGTGGGGAGGACGATCGATCCGAACGGGCCAAACGGGCGAGGGAGCGGCATCCCGTGGACCGGGAAAATGTATCGGCTCACGATGGGATCTTGTGGTGGTGCTGTCGCGTGTTCGACTTCGACCTGGGGGGTTCAAGATGGGAGCAATCGTATACCGACAGAAATTCTTGACACCTTCCCGCCGTCAGGTACGTCGTATTACATGGGTCCCATTGTATCGGCACCAACCACGACGCTCGATGATGCAGGCAACGTCTGGATCTACTTCGGAACGGGTCGCTACTTCAGTGCGGCCGATAAGACTAACGCAGAAACACAATTCTTTTTCGGCATTAAAGACTCCGTCCTGAGCGGGAGCTGTTCACAGACCAACGATACAAATTGTCGCGATAACGATTTAGTGAATGTCTCCAATGCACAGGTCTGTGTGACTGGAGTTGGGAGCTGTACGACCGCAACCCAGGTAAGTGGCATGGGAAGTACCACAACCTATCAAGGGTTAGATGACTTGATTAACAAACCGCAGGGAACGAGCCCTGAAAAGGACGGGTGGTTCACGACGCTTCCAGGATCGCGAGAGCGGGCATTGGCGAATCCTACGTTGATTGGAGGGATCGCCTTCTTCCCGTCGTTCACTCCTGACAATGATCTCTGCACGTCTTCGGGCAGCAGTAATCTCTACGCGCTGTTCTATCGCACCGGCAGCGCGAATAAATCACCGGTTATCGGAACCACGGCCTCGGGTACCAATCAGGTCGTCAATCGATCAATCGGTCTTGGTACGGGGCTTGCCGCTCAAATGGCGATCCACCTTGGAAGTCAAGGTTCAGGTGGACAAGGTGCCTGGGGTGCGGGCGGTGGCAGCGGTGGCGGAGGTGGTTGTCAGAGCGGTGTCGGAGGTTTTATCAACACCAGCTCTGGAAACATTGTGCAGGCCTGTGCGGGCCTGGCTTCCAACGTGCGGAGCAGATACGTATCTTGGATTAACCAGCGGGAGTAGAGACGGGACCAAGGAGCGAATGGATTCCATCCTAGGTGATCACGATATAGGCGGAAGGGAATCCTTCCGCCTATGCTGTTTGGAGGCATGATGAGGGTGTCCTTTCTGCTGGTCCTGGCTCCACTGATCAACGGATGTACGGCTGAAGCGCCGCATGAAGGTGCCGTGACCTCTCCCGTGCATGGCAATCATGCCCCTATCATTCACGAGGCCACGATTATGCCGGCCCCTCTCACACTCGATGCGCCCATATCCGTGCATGTTACTGCAGACGATGCGGAACGGGATCCCTTGACGTTTGCTTATAAGTGGGTGGTCAATGGGCACCCGCTTGAAGGACAGACGGGTGGTCTCTTGCCGCCACAGCTCCTCAAACAAGGTGATAAAGTCAGCGTGGAGATTCTCCCCGGCGATGGAAAGGCAAAAGGTGCAATCTATCGTTCCCAGGTTGTGACCGTGATGAACACTCCTCCGATAATCTCGTCACTCTTGGTGCGTCCTCAGCCTGGAGTTCCGGGAGACAAGCTGGAGGCGCGCATCGAGGTGACTGACCCAGATGCAGATCCGACACACATCGTGTATCGTTGGTGGCGAAATGGGGCAGTTGTGAAGGAGGGGGAAGACCCGACACTTGACACGGATGGCTTTTTAAACACCGATCAGGTGGAAGTGGAGGCCATTGCTCGGGATCAAAAGGCTGCGGGCAAGAGCGTAAAATCGGGCAGGCTCCTCACGTCCAATAGCCGTCCGGCCATTACCTCGACACCGACGGTCCCTAGTGCAGGAGCACCATTCGAGTACAGAGTGACGGCGGTTGATCCAGAAGGGGACCAGTTGAGTTATCGGCTTGAAACGGCTCCTGCAGGGATGGTCATCGACGAAGCGACTGGGCATATTCGTTGGCCAGTTGCACAAGCGTCCACGGGTACCCATCACGTTCGTGTGGTCGTGGAAGATGCAGGCGGAGGCCGGGCGTTCCAAGAATTCGACCTCAACATTCCATCACCGCCGCCTGCGAATTCGAATGGTACATAGTTCGCCGAATGGACTGAGACATCAGTTCTTGCCAGAGCTTCTCGCCGTTTGTTAAGATTTTGTGCAGGTCTCTAGGGAGGGATACCACCTCGCACTCGTGCGTAAACTCAAACTACGAGAAGGTACCAATACTGCCGTCCTGTTCGGTCATCATGACCGGCATCTCAAACTCATTGAAGACGAATTGGGCGTACGGCTCTCTGCACGGGGAGAAGAACTGACGCTCGACGGTTTGCCCGAGCCTGTCCGCCAAGCAGAGCGCATTCTCCTCGAACTTGCATCCCTGACGAACGACGGCATTACCCTCCAAGCAGAGGATGTTACTCATGTGCTCACCGCGTTGCGTCGAACGCCTGAGGCATCCCTCCGAGACCTTCTTGATAAGTCGGCGATGATCGTCACCAAGAAACGATTCGTCGGCCCGAAATCCCCGACACAAAAAGCCTATATCGAA
This sequence comes from Nitrospira sp., assembly GCA_019636915.1. GTDB lineage: Bacteria > Nitrospirota > Nitrospiria > Nitrospirales > Nitrospiraceae > Nitrospira_D. Next base: position 30,780 of record JAHBWQ010000002.1, read on the forward strand.
GCGATCGAGCAGCACGATATCGTCATCGCGATCGGTCCGGCTGGGACGGGGAAGACCTATCTCGCCATGGCCATGGCCGTGAGTGCGCTGCTGAATAAGGAAGTCAGTCGAATCATCCTTGCCAGGCCTGCGGTCGAGGCGGGAGAAAAGCTTGGTTTTCTACCTGGTGATATCTATGAAAAGGTGAATCCCTATCTGCGGCCTTTGTACGACGCCCTCTTCGACATGATGGAGATGGAGCGGGCGAATCGGCTGATCGAACGGGGCGATATCGAGATTGCGCCGCTGGCGTTCATGCGCGGACGAACACTGAACGACTCATTCGTGATTTTGGATGAAGCCCAGAACGCGACGGCTGAACAGATGAAAATGTTTCTGACGAGACTCGGATTTCACTCGAAAGTGGTCGTCACCGGCGATGTCACGCAGGTGGATCTGCCGAACGACCGAGTGTCCGGACTGATTCAAGTCAAGGACATCCTCCGTGGCATTGCTGGGATTGCCTTTGTCTACTTTGATGAGAAGGATGTCGTACGGCATCGGTTGGTGCAAGAGATTATTAAGGCCTACGACCGTCACCAGACCGTGCAGAATGGTGATCCCCGAGGTTCGCGAGAACCGCCCCCATCCTCCCAGCGTCACAATTCCCGATCACGCGTGCCCTCCACGACGGAGTCAGCGGCGTCAGCTGATGCGGGAAGTTCGGATTGATGGCTATTTATCTTCGCGTGAGTCTCACGCGGCACCTCATACGGCAGATGCGGTTGATCGAATTGGCTCAACGGGTGCTGTTGGCGGCTGGAGAGTCGCGATCGGAACTCAGTCTCGAACTCATCGGTGATCGTCGCATGCGACGGCTCAATCTTGACTTTCGCAAACGGGACCGAACGACGGATGTGCTGGCATTTCCTACACGTGAGGCCATTATGCCGACGGGGCTATCAGGCCCGACAGGCCTGCTCGGTGATGTCGTGATCTCGCTGCCGAGGGCCATTCGCCAAGCCGGTGAGGCGGGCCGATCCGTTGATGATGAGTTAGCGACACTCTTGGTACATGGGGTGCTTCATCTGTGTGGTTACGACCATGAACGGAGCGTCCAAGAAGCGGAGCGAATGTCTCGTCGGGAGCGGGTCGTGATGCGTCGTATCTCTCCGATCCCCCATATTGTGACCCTCCGCACAGGACGACGGAGAAGGGGCAACTGAGTATGGGATGGTTTCAGCGATTGAGTGACGGGCTTGGTAAGACACGGCATGTGGTTCAGCAATCCCTCGATCGCTTTCTCGGACGCACACCTGACCAAGAACTCCTGGAAGACCTCGAAGCGTCATTGCTGGCGGCCGATTTGGGAGCCCGAGTCGTTGACCGCTTGATGCGGCAGGTCAACGAGGAAACACGTGGAGCTGAGGCAAAATCGACGGAGGGGCTTCAGGGAGTCTTGAGCCGAACGCTCTACGGAATCTTGAAGCCCGTTGCGGATGCTACGTTGGATCGTCTCATCGCTGATGGCCCAACACCATTTGTGCTCTTGATCGTCGGCGTGAACGGGGTGGGCAAGACCACCACGATCGCCAAGATGGCGCAACGGTTGGTGCAATCTGGGAGGAGGCCTCTGTTGGTTGCGGGAGACACCTTTCGTGCAGCGGCGATCGAACAGCTGCAAGTATGGGGGGATCGTATCGGCGTGGAGGTGGTTCGTCAGCGACATGGGGCCGATCCCGCGGCAGTAGCCTTTGACGGGATTGTTGCAGCAAAGGCTCGCAAGGTTGATGTGGTGTTGATCGATACCGCCGGACGACTGCATACGAAATCAAACTTAATGGATGAGTTGCGGAAAGTGAAGCGGGTCATCGGTCAAGAGTTGCCTGGTGCGCCCCATGATGTGCTGTTGGTCTTGGATGCAACGCTTGGGCAGAATGCGCTGGCACAAGCACGTCAGTTTCACGAGGCGGTGGGAGTCAGTGGTCTTGTGCTGACGAAACTCGATGGAACGGCCCGGGGCGGGATCGTTGTGGCGATTGCCGAAGAGCTGAAGATTCCCATCCGTTTGATCGGTGTTGGAGAGGGCGTGGAGGATCTGCAAGACTTCAATGCCGAGGCCTTTGTGGCAGCACTGTTTGGGGAGACTGAAAACCGCTCGTAAACCGCGCATTGTCTTCTCTCATTCCCACACTCATGCTAGGCTTGTTCGTGGCAACCGACCGTCCTGAGCATGAGGGTGGATGATGACCAAGCTCTTGATCGTCGACGACGATCAAATGAATTGCGATCTGCTGCAGGAGTTGTTCAGCCGTCAAGGCTATGATGTCATCATCGCAACGAGCGGCAGAGAGGGACTCGATCTGTTCCGCACATCCAATCCGAAAGTGACGCTGCTGGATCTCCGTATGCCGGAGATGGATGGGTTGACGCTGTTGAAGGAAATTCGAGCCATCGATCCGCACGCGCGGGTGATCATCTTGGGTGGTGGCGCAACCGAGGTGCATGAAAATCAAGCGCGAGCGCTGCGGGCCACTGATTTTATACGGAAAGGCTTGTCGCTGGACATTCTTGTTGAAGCAGTCAATCGGGTCTCGGCGCTCCCAGCGCCAGCGACGGTCACACAGCCCTCGATTTCGAACGGGGAGAGCGGACAGCAGAGCGTGGAGTCAGTCCTGGTGGTGGACGATGAATCCCTCATCTGCGATCTGCTCGTCCAGTTCTTAAGTCTTCGCGGGTATCGTGCATTTGGCGTGAGAAACGGACAGGATGCGCTCCGAATGGTCGATGAGGTGCATCCGGATGTCGTGTTGGTCGACATGATCATGCCGGGGATGGCGGGGATCGATGTGCTTCGAACCCTACGGGATAAGGGCTATCCTGGTGGCATCATCATCATGACCGGAAGTCACAACGAAGAGTTGCTGGGAGAGGTGTGGAGCCTAGGCCCCCATGAACTGCTGCTCAAGCCGGTTGACCTGGATCGTCTTTTGATGGCGATCCAGCTTGTACTCGTCTGCCGTGAGTGTTAAAACGCTTTCTGATGTACATCAGGACACAAGCGTTTCTCTTCTGCCTCCTTACACTGGTCTTGCCTGGCGCCGCCGAAGCACAGAGTGTTGGGGCTTCTCCTGTCGATGACGATAGTGCACTTCTTCGTCATCACCTCTCAGTTGGGTTGGCACCAGGTACGCATGAAATCACGGCAACCGATCAGATCGAACTGGAGGTTGAGCCGACCTGTTCCTCTCTCAGCTTCACCCTTGCACCGACGTTGCGCATCGAATCGATCAAAATGGAAACGCCTTCAACCATAGGTACAGAAGGGACGGCCGGTATGGCCGTATCATTCACCAGGATGCGTTCCGGGGAAGCTGCGGGTCAGCAAGTGATCGTGGCCCTTCCGACGGATCACAGTAGAAAGATGACATTGACCTGGACCTATCGAGGGATCATCCATGATCCGCCGAAGGAACCTCGCCACTTGCGCTTCGTCACGCCGAGCGAAACGGCGGGACATATTGGGGAGGAAGGGGTCTACTTGAGCGGAGAAACTCAATGGTACCCTGACCTGCCCGGATCGTTCGGGACCTATCGCGTGACGGCTTACGTTCCACAGGGATGGACGGTTGTTGCGTCCGGTCGGAAGGAAGGCGAGGTGGCGACCGCAGGGAAGGTTTCCTCCACTTGGGTTGCAGTGGACCGATCGGAAGCCTTCACGCTTGTGGCAAACCACTTTGTGACCAAGTCACGAGTATGGCAAAGTGGCACCGGGCAACGGATCGACCTCCAGACGTACTTCTTTCCAGACAATGCTGCGTTGGCTGATGAGTATCTTGATGCGACCGAACAGTACTTGGAGGCCTATGTCAGGATTTTGGGGAACTATCCCTTTGATGCCTTTGCCGTGGTAGAAAACTTTTTCGCCAGTGGCTTGGGGATGCCTTCCTTCACCCTTCTTGGCAGTGGCAGCATCAAGCGGCGTTATGTGCAGCCCTATGCGTTAGGGCACGAAATCGTCCATTCCTGGATCGGCAATTCCGTATTTAATCGGGATGGCTTCGGGAATTGGGTCGAAGGGCTGACCACGTATTTGGCGAATTATTACTGGTATGAACTGGGTCGTGACGATCGGCAAGCGTTGGAGCAGCGTCGCATGATGCTGCAAGGCTACAATCTCTATGTCAGTCCAGAGGATGACTACGCGATCTCCCGCTTCCTCAGAAAACACGACGAACGGGATAACGCCATCGGGTACCAAAAATCCGCGTTTGTATTTCATCTGCTCCGGCAAGAGATCGGGGAGGAACCGTTCTGGCGTGGCCTTAAGACGTTCGTGAGGGAGTATCGCAACCAGCCGGCTGATTGGGTGGCGATCGAAAAGGTATTTTCTCGGGAAAGTGATCGGAACCTCCGATGGTTTTTTGAACAATGGGTCGAGCAGTCCGGTGCACCGGTCATATCGTTGGGAGACGCCCACGCTCGTCCGGTGACGGGGGACGGCGGCACAGAAGCCTGGCAGCTGACAGTCCAGATTCATCAGAATGAGGGACCCTTTCGGATGACGGTCCCCATCCGCATCACCACGAAGGGATCGACCGAGAGCAGGTCGATCCGGCTCAGCCTCTCGCAGTCGAGCGTTGCTGAATTTGTCCTTCCCGATCAGCCCTTGAGGGTTGAACTGGATCCAGACCTGATGACGTTTCGCCGCTTGGCAAGACACCAGTTGCCGCCGGTGCTGAACGGCTATGTCACGGATCCACACAAGGCCGTTCTACGGGCGTTTTCAGATGCCGCCTCTCCCTTGCAACAGGTCGTCTCGCGCATTGCCGATCATGAACTGCCGGGATCCAAACGGGCGACGAGTATCGTGTCAGAGGAGTCCTCGCTTCCTCAAGAGGGATCGGTGCTCGTCCTAACTAGTGCTGGTCAGCCTCAGGCCGTTGCTAAACTCGTACGAGACTCTTGCGGAGACCGCGTCGATCTCAGGGAGACGGGGTTCCAGATTGATAGCCAAGCGTATGAAGGACCGAAGATGGCCGTCCTCTTCTCCTGTCCCCGAGCACAGGTATCGGGCAGCGTGATCACAGTTCTGTATGGCGTGACTCCAGGTGCAGTCGAGAAACTGTCACGCTTTCTATTCTATTATGGGTGGCATAGTTACGTGCTCTTCCAGGATGGGGCCGTCACAAAGCGCGGTCTCTGGCACGGAACACCGGATGTGAAGGAGGTACGAGTTGATGCGACGTCGTAGTACCGAACGGCTTTGTCTATGGGGGCTCTGTCTCTTGATGGGGGTGCCGTCAATTGCTTTGGCGGGTGAGCGATCTCAAGATTCGGCTCCTCAGATTCGGTCTGCCGAGCGGCACTTGGCCAACATTCGTCAATTGACCGTTGGGCGACAAAACGCCGAAGCCTATTTCTCCTTCGACGGGACTAAATTGATTTTCCAATCGACCAACGATTGGTCGAAGGATTCACAGGCGACCACGCGTAGGTCGGCGGACAGCGGCCTGGGCTGCTATCAGATGTACGTGATGGACCTGGAAAGTGATACGGTTCGTCTCGTCAGCACGGGGAAGGGAGCCACGACCTGCGGGTATTTTTTTCCGGGTGATCGCCGGGTATTGTATTCCTCAACCCATGCCGTGGGGAGTGAGTGTCCACCGAAGCCGAAACGGGACGGCGCCTATCGCTGGGCCCTCGACGATTACGATATCTATTCCGTTCGACTCGATGGGCAACAGATGCAACGGTTGACGGCTTCGCCGGGGTATGATGCAGAGGCGACCATCTCGCCCGACGGGAAGACCATTGTGTGGACATCGGTCAAGGACGGGGACCTTGACCTCTATACGATGAATGTGGACGGGACGAATGTGCGACGGCTGACGAATGACGTGGGCTACGACGGTGGTGCATTTTTTTCTCCGGACAGTACCAGGGTCGTCTATCGCGCGGCCCATTCGAGCGATCCAGCTGAAGTGGCCAAATACAAAGACCTGCTGGCCCAGCGGCTTGTTGAACCCGGGCAACTTGAAATATTTGTCATCAATGCCGATGGATCACATAAGCAGCAGGTCACATCGAACGGCGCGTCGAATTTTTCTCCCTATTTTCACCCCGATGGGAAACGCATCATTTTTTCCTCCAATCTCGAAACGAGAGGGGACGGCGGTCGTCCCAGTTTCCATCTGTACCTTGTGCGTGATGATGGGACGGGGGTTGAACGTCTCACCACCGAAGGGCATTTCAATAGCTTTCCCATGTTTTCACCGGACGGCAAGCGACTCGTCTGGGTCTCCGATCGACATGCGACGGCACCGGGTGAATTCAACGTGTTTCTAGCCGATTGGGTTCCGTAAGCCGCGGTGATTCGCAATGAGCGAGCGGTAGGGAGTTTCAGGACTTCAGAGCCTTCGGTTCAACTCGCAGCTCGATGAGTGTCCCGTCCCAATCATCCAGTCAGACGGCGGCAGTACTCGCCCAGGTTGGTTGTTCCTGCCTGGCACTGGGCATCAGCCTGTTCGGTTTAGCCCGCTTTGATCTGCCGATCACCAAGTATGTCCGTTCGGTGACGATTCACCTGCCCTGGGATCAACTGACCATTCCCTGGATGGCGTTTACCAGCAACCTGGGAGACTGGATCGGCCAAGGGTGGCGGCTCGTGTTCTTGAGCCTGTTCCTCCTCGCCATCGCTTGGGCCTTTGAAAAGCCGTATATCAGGAGCGTGGCGATTCAGACCCTTATTGCCCACGGTATTGCGGCGTTGCTGGCCAATGTGCTGAAGCACGTCATCGGCAGGCCCCGTCCGAAATTTGTGCACGCGGGAGATTGGGAGATGAGTTTCTCCTTGGTCTCCGGCCTCGACTCCTTTCCGTCCGGCCATAGCACGGCGAGTTTTGCTGTTGCAACGGTGCTGGCGAAACGATTTCCACCGGCTGGACCGCTCTGTCTGGCCGTCGCGCTGTTTGTCGGGATCAGCCGTGTGCTACGGGGGTCGCATTTTGCAACGGATGTGATGGGAGGGGCCATCATCGGGATCCTCAGCGGGTTCGTCGCGCTGGCTCCATTGCGACAATGGCGGACATCATTGCAGGAGGGGCTCCATTATGCCGCGATTGCCGCCGCAAGTATGCTCGGTGTGTTGTGGACCCTGTCTCACCGAATGGACGATGGCATGACTGGTTTCGTGTTCGTAGCCGTGGGGGTTATCGTTGTTGCTGGGGGATTGTGGGCCAGGAAAGACCGTTGGCCAAAGGGCGACTGTTCCGACAACAATTCTTGGCAGGCGACCGGTTCCATCCCACTCATAGCCTTCGGGGTTGCCGCCATGACAACCTCACCGCTCGTGGTCGCGTCAGTGGGCTGTGTCTGTGCGGCGACTTGGATTCGGAATCACACGCACTCTCACGAACCGGGCGAGCAGGCCACACAATGGGTTCTTCTGCGGGAAGGCGCCATTCTGGGAAGTCTGTCTCTTGCCCTATTGATGCTTGTGGGGGCACGAGGGGTGTTGCCGTTTCAGTAATCCTCGCACTGTGCACTGCTCGTCTGGGTCACGCTTCAGGTGAAATAGTGAGGAGGAGTCGATGCCCTTCAGAGAGCTTTCCATCACCGATTCGGCGAGAGGCTAATGGCCCAACGTCTTGGCTGGTTGAGGGGGACCGGTATCGACTCCCTGAGGCGCAGCGACGACAGGCTGATTGCTGAGCAGGAGAAAGCCATACCGTTTGAGAATGGGCTGAAATCCTGCTGCCTCCTCCGGCAAGGTATCTTGTAGATATTCCGGCAGCAGAATCATGGTGCGGCCGCCCTTGCCGAGCGCAGTGCGCAAGCGGTCCAGCTCATTGGACGGGATGAAGCTCAGGGTGCGTCGTGCGTAAAATGCAAAGGAAGGACGAGTTGAGCCAAATGCGATGAGTTGATCCTTTGCGTCAAGGTTCAACCCGGCGGCATAGGCCAGCTCTTGCGGTGGCGCAATGGCATACCGGTTGAGCCCTGGAACGACGGTCAGGATGGCCACGAGAAAGACACTGGCCAAGGCCCCTCCAGCCACACCGAAGGCGAGCCCCCGCTTTTCGTCATTCAGGCCGAAATATCCGACCAACCCCATGGCGACCACGACGATCATCGAGCCCACGTAGGGCCCTGGACCGAGATCAAACTGAGCGGCGAGAGGGAATTCCTTCACCATTTTTCCTGAGAATTTGGCGAACAAGGCAGGAGCACTGGCCAATCCAATGGCGAGGAGATATCCGATGCCCATCAAACCGTGAAGAGAGGCGCGCAGCCATTTCGTTGCCGGATCCTGTAATCCTTGTGCCCAGTAGGAGGCCGCAAGGATCGCACAGGCGGGAAACAGTGGGCCGATATAATGGGGCAATCGAGTGGACGAAAGGCTAAAGAAGATGAACACGCCGACAATCCAGAACCCCATAAACCAGTCCAGTTCATCGTCAGAAGCCGATTCGGCTGGTGCAGGGAGCTCGCTCTGTTGAGTGCGGAATGTGCGCCAACTGACATAGGCGCGATAGAGCCCGGCGGGCAAAAAGCTGCTCCATGGATAAAACCCGAGCAGTAACACAGGAAAGTAGAACCACCAGCCCACTCCATGTCCTTCCATCGGAGCGAGAAATCGCCCCACGGTATGAACTTTTGCCTCCGTCGAGTACGCATCTCCGTGGATCAGAAACATCGCGGCATACCAAGGACCGGCCAGAATGAAAAAAATCAGCATGCCGGCTAGGGGTGCACCCCGTTCCCAAAAGAGCTGCCACCTCCGTGTGGCGATAAGATAGAGGAGGACTGTGATCAACGGAACGGCAAATCCTACCGGCCCCTTCGTCAAGGTGGCCAAGGCCATGCCCGCATAAAATCCCCAGATCCAGTGCCGACCTGCGCCGGGTTCGTGAAGGCCGAGCCAAAAACTATAGAGCGACAGAGTGGTGAAAAAGATCAACACGCTATCGGTGATGGCCATACGCCCCAGCGCCAAGATCTCAAGATTCAGCAGCAGCATGAGGGCGCCATACAATCCGATCGTCGGTCCGCGTAGTCGGGTGAGAAACAGATAGTGCATGACGATCAAGCCGACTCCGAACAGCGCGGATGGAAATCGGGCTGCGAACTCATTCACACCAAAGACGTGGTAGGACATGGCCATCAGCCAATAGACGAAGACCGGCTTGGCGACGCGGAGTTCTCCGTTGAAGGTGGGGGTGACGAAATCACCGGAAGCGAACATCTCGCGGCCGGCTTCGGCATTGCGACCCTCGTCACGATCGGTCAAGCCCATGTTTCCGAGGCCGATGAAAAAGAGGAGGCCAGACAGAAGGAGCAGGAGCAGTAGTGGTATGGGCTGGGGTGAGAGTCGATCCATTGTGAGGGTGGCCGCTACCAGTGGGTGAAGAGAGGCATCAAAAGTGGTCTGTTTCCCCACCCGTCATGTCTGCGACGGAGAGTGGTTTTTGGTTTGATCCGCGCGATGAATCAGGACAAGATTCCGCACATAGACGACTGATCCGATGGCTTGACCGGAAATAAACACAGGATCCATCCGATAGATGGCGTAGGTGAGTGTAATCAGCCCTCCAATGAGACTCATGTACCAGAATGAAGTAGGCACACGGCTCTCCGCGGTTCGCTCGGACGCAATCCATTGCACGACCCAGCGGCCAAAAAACAGGGCTTGGCCGAAGAAGCCGATCCCGATCCAGATGGTTTCAGTCGTCATGAGATGCTGGAAGGGAGATGCTCATGGTCTGCTCTTGCAGCAGCGTTTTGAGTCTGGAGGAGTTCGGTTGCTGGCTCCGGAATTTGTATTGGATCACACGCTGTTGCATCCACCGCACCGCGATCAGGTCGTACAGCGATTTGAACAAACGATTGCCCATGCCATATTTCGACACTCCATGGATGCGAGGATAGTGACGAACGGGCACTTCGGTGACCGTGAATCCATGCATTAACGCGAGGGCCGGGAAAAATCGATGCATGCCCTCAAAAAGGCGGATTCGTTCCAACACCGGACGTCGGAACACCTTGAGCGGACATCCTGTATCATGGACCCCGTCGTGTGTGAAATGGTTTCGGAACCGATTGGCGATCAACGACGAGAGTTTTTTGACGAGACCGTCTTGTCGCTGTTGTCGCCATCCACACACCACGTCGTGTGTCGCGGTGTGCGGAAGCAATTTGAGGATATCTTCGCTGTCCTGTTGGAGATCGCCGTCGATCTGAATGATGATCTTGCCGGACGACTGATGAAAGCCCGCCTCCAGCGCACAGGTCTTACCGTAATTGCGGTCGAAGTGAAAGACTCGAACTCGTTGGTCTTCCTTGGCCAATCGGTCTAATTCCTCACTGCTGCCGTCGCTGCTCCCATCGTCGACGAAAATAATTTCGTAAGGACGGGAGTGTGAGAGCTCGTACGAATCCATGACTTTTGTCAGGCCGGCCATGAGAGGAGACAAGTTCTCTCGCTCATCCTTGATCGGGATGATGACAGAGGCCCAAGGGGATGATGAGGTCATAGTGCGTACAAACTCGAGAAGGTAGTAATTTTATTGGATAGGGCATTCTAGCGGAAGGGGGAAAGGGGGTCAAACTCTAGAAGAGAATGATCCGAGGATATGGAAGGAACGAGGGTTATTTACCGGGAGACAGGACGGTGAAACGCATCGTGCCCATCAGGCTCACCTCATTGATTTGCTCGCCGATGTGGATTTCAACTTTGTACCGTCCAGGCCTCCATCCTCCACCGGGTGGTGACAATCTGAGGTAGCCGCTGTCGTCCTCTAAGGCGATGTGCATGGCATCCTCGCTTACAATGGTTTCCGACGAGAGCCCTGCTACCCGTTCGGGCATACAACGGCCAAATACCGTAAAGGCCTGATAGTGTTGATGCAGGGCGAAGACAATCACAATCGCGGCCGTATCCGTGGCGAATCGTTCTGTCGGGTTGAGCGGTACGATCTCATGGGTGCGCTGGAAACCCAAGCGCTCTTCAAAATCTTCCGCCAGGGTAATCGAACGAAACAGACCTCGGGGGGGAGCATCAAAATCGTAGGTCTTGATGTCTTCTGTACGGTTTTGGAACTCGGAGATCGGTACATTTTCCGTGAGCGGGAGGTCTTCGCCTGTCACAGCCGTGCTCCAATGGAAGGCTGCCAGGATCATGATGACGGCAACGGTTGATCGTTCGGTGCCCATGCCTGTCTGCTACACCCCTCGCTGTCGTGCTGTCAAGAAAACACAAAGTGAGCAGCCCATTGCGGCGTTTTCCAACCATCTGTTAGGATTTCGGCCACTCTTTGTCCGATGGCTCGACAACATTCAAGATCGTGATGGAACAATATGCTGCAAAACGCTGACGCTCTTCCGCAACTGATCGGCGAATACAAACCACTCGACCAGTGGCAGACCCATCTCAACCAGGTCTTCTATGGGTTACGGGGAGACCAACTCCGATCGTACTATCAGACCTTCGCCTCAGCGGATTTCCGTCTGGCACACGCCCTCGCTGCCGACTACTTTGAAAAAGTCAGGCGGCGTGAGACAACCGGCAAACGCCAATCTTCCGGCCTCGCATCCCACCCCTCACCTTTAACAGTTCTGGAACTCGGTCCCGGCAATGGAAATCTGGCCGCCTGTTTTCTCAGTCATCTCAAAACTCTCGATACACAAGGCACGATCTATCCCCGTGTGCGGTATGTCATGGTGGATTGGGAGCAGCCGGTGTTGGATGGCGCGTCGGCCCATCCGGATTTAGCCGCCCACCGGGATCGCGTGGACAGCCATTGCGGTTCAATTGAGTATCTGGCGGGCCTGGCAGATGGGACTGTTGATCGCATCTTCTGTAATGAGTTGTGGAACGATCTTCCGACGAAACTGTTGGCGAAACACGGAGGGGAGATCGAGGAAGAGTATATCCGGCCCAACTTGAGCGAGTTTCTCCATGCCAAGATTCAGGATTGGTCCGGGTTCGTCCGGGCATTTCAGGAGAAGGATCTTGAGGTACTCAAGACCTTCCCGCCGTTCTTGGATGAACTGGTCTGGGAAAAGGAGTACCGAAAAGTTGAGTGGAAGGATGTGCCCTACCGCAAAACGATCGTGGAATTTCTGCAGGCCATCGATCAGGAAGTCTTAGTGCCGGTGAATCTCGGGGCCTTTGCCACGCTGAAGGAGGCCAAGCGATTGTTGGCTCCGGACGCAGTCGGACTCAGCGTGTTCGATGCCGGTACGGGTGACATGAAGGTGCTCAACGACCCAGAGAAACCTTGTTACGGGCAGTTCGGCGGACAATATAGTTTTATGATCAATTTTGCGTTGGTCGAGGCTGTGGCGAAGCACCTAGGCTTCAAGCAGACGGCCTTGGAGCCTCAGCGGGAATTTGTGGGGCGATCGTTGAACACGAATGTCATCACGCTGATGGATCTCTTAGCCACGCATCCCTCTGCTGGACCGAAACTCCAACCATGGGAGCAGGACCGTCTTGTTCTGAAGACCATCCGAGCGCTCGAGGAGACATTCGAAAGCCCCTATCATCGTCGGCTTGCGTTTCCGCTCGGTACCAATATCCCACCGGAAGAGCGGGAGACCTTGGGGGCGATTCTGCGCTCACTGAAAGAGACCGGTATCCCCGACACGGTGGCCTACCTGAGTGAGGAGGAACTCACGCGCGCGCAGAAGGATTTAGAAGCCATCGGCTATGACCCTGACGCGATTGCAATGGCCATGAGCGCTCCTCCGAGCCCGATCGAATATTGCCACTTTGCTTGTCGGTAACAAGTCGCGTGGGTTGGGACTCAGTTGCATTCTGAGTGCTGATGCCTCCAGAATGCGAAGCACAAGCGGAGGACGCGATGAGTTCCTTTGGTACAGGCCTAGCCGGACTTGTGGGGACCGTGGTGTTCCTTATGGGCATGTTATCCTTTTGCCAAAGAAGATGGCTCGTCGGCTGCGCATGGCTGATCTCGGGTGTGTTCCTGATCGGCCTCTTGACGTTCCTCGACAAGCCGGGATCCCACCCATCAGAAGAACCGACGGCTGTACGACCGACACGCGGGTAACCTCCATCACGGCGTAGATAATCTCGTCGTCATCCAATAACTCCGTAAACCGCGTTCCAGGAAACAATCCATAGGCTTCACCGCAAACTGCCCATCCCGTTAGAAAGTCTCATCGGCACGGCCGCTTAAAAACCTCTGTATTCACACCCTCATCAAACAAGAGCAGTCCTGCCTCCTCGGGCGGCGATTCGTCTCTTTGTTCACGCTTTACCCTGCTTGGACATGGTGATACGATGGATCATCATTGTGTCACTGATGGGAGGTGTGAAGATGATCAAAAAATTGACCAAACACGGCAACAGTCTGGCTCTCGTGATCGATCGAGGCGTGCTCGAGTTGCTGGACATTGACGCAGAGACGCCGCTCAGCATTAAAACAGATGGGAAATGCCTCATTGTCACACCCGCCGAGGGCACTGCTCGTCAGAAGAGGTTCCGCGCGGCGCTGGACGAAGGCAATAGACGGTATGGAAAGATGCTGAAAAGGTTGGCATAGTTCATGGATGAGCCGCGATTTCTCTCGGTGGAGGATGTCATTGATATCCATGCCGACCAGATTGAACGGTATGGGGGAAGTCTCGGCGTTCGTGATGTTGAGATGCTGCGGTCCGCGATCGGAATGCCTGAAGCGGGTTTCGGGAATCAGTATCTCCATACCGACCTCTTTGAAATGGCCGCAGCCTATCTGTATCACATTGTTCAAAATCATCCCTTCATTGATGGGAACAAGCGAACGGGAACCATGGCCGCATTCGTATTTTTGAAACTCAACGGGCACACCTTGGATGCAGATGAATCCACCTTCGAATCGCTCGTCTTGAAGGCGGCTCAAGGGCAGATCGACAAATCAGCCATTGCGGAGTTCTTCCGTAAACATTCTCATCCGTAATTTCGGTATGCATAACTCTGTCATGTTACGTTTCGGATGTATCAATTCGGCATAACGCACCAGAACGTGGAAGTCATGCTCGGCGGACCGGTGCGTGTCTCGGAGATCCTAACCAAGAAACGGATTCTCTCCCTTGAAATCATTCGGCGCCTCCATCGCAAACTGCATATCCCGTTTGGAAAGTCTCATCGGCACGGCTGCTTGAAAACCTTTGCATTCATACCCTCATCAAACAAGAGCAGTCTTGCCTCCTCGGGCAGCGATTCGCAAGCAAGAATCTCCAGCACATTTTGAAGAACCGGAGCCTTCTGCCTCGTGAAGTGCTGAAGTTTCTCCAGATCATCGCACACACGATCCCTTTGTGCGGTTCCAATGTCGGGTTGCAAGATGCGACCCCCTCCTGATCGCAGAGGTATAGCCGGACTCGTGGGGACCGTGGTATTTCTCATGGGGTTGTTGTCATTTTTCCAGCGGCGATGGCTCGTTGGCTGTGCATGGCTGATCTCAGGTGTGTTCCTGATCGACCTCCTGACGTTCCTCGACAAGCCGGGATCCCACCCATCAGAAGAACCAACGGCTGTACGATCGACACGCGGGTAGTCTCCACCACGGTATCGATCATCCCATCGTAAGCCGATCACTTCGTGATCTCCATTCCAAGAGCCAACCCATATATCTCATCGTACACTGCGCGCCCCGCCGGAAAGATTCATCGGCACAACTGCGCCAAAATACCGCCAGACGTCGCGTCTCGACCAAGGAAGTCTATGTGCAGAGCCTTTTCACGTGCTTCTGGAGAAAAGGCTTCTGTACCTAGTCCGTTCAATAGGAGCCTGAATTAAGTCTGTTGGGGGATTGGTCGAGTGGAGTCAGTAAAATTGAAAAGAGGGTCAAGAGTTACGTTTTTGACGGACTATCCTCCGAGGTTCACCGATGACTGCAAGTCGCTCGTCTTCGTCGTCTCCAATCGAGGAGGCCATGTTTGAAACAAGTCGGCATGGTTTACAACGAAAGTCGAAGTGAGAAAACCTGGTTAATCCTTTTGGGGAACGTACTCGCCAAGCGCCACCACACAATGGGCATCGACGCAGCTTTTCTTTCAACCGACCATGGTAACGAAAGAGATAATAGTAGGTTGGGATTCTCGTCGCGGTCTCAATGATCCGACAATGCTCGCGTCCTTACGCGGGATAGTTCACTCCTCGGGTCTGCCATCTCTCGATAGGCACCAACTTCAAGTTTTCCGCTTCCGACCCAGATGCTGTCGTGATCACGATAGTTTCTGGTCCATCGAATCAAATAATCGCGTTGTTGATACGAAAGCGGCAGCCGATAAACAGGCACTACTTGCCGGAGTTCCGGAGAGCCGACTGGGGATCCCGACTTGAACATGGCTGTATGTAAGAAGAGAGATTTTGCGGATCGCCAGCTTAAGCCTTTTCTCTTTAAAGAGGGTTCTAGATGGGCATATTTTGGCCTATGCCCAAAGATTGATAAGATACTATCGCTACACTTTTTACCCCATGGGCTTAGGTAGTGAGACTCAATGGCTTGATCATGAGTAGCTTGAACATAGGCAACGTATTTCGGTCGTTCCTGAATTAAATAGTCTGCTGAAATTTGACCGTTATACATCAACGCAGCTAAGTACTCTTCTACTGCTTCATCGGCAGCCTTGGTGCATCTGCGTTTGGGAATGCCGAAGCTGATGCGAGTCAATATTAGCTGCTCTTCCGGAGCGAAATCGTAGTTGCTCATGCAGTCGTAGTCTGTTGTTTTGTACTTTCGGAAGCCTTATCCGAGCATAGTACCGAAACATGATTTGCGCATGCGGGACAGCTCTTGTACTGCCTAATCTACCACTGAGCGGCAAAGAAAACTCATCTGAAGTTGGATCCTGAATCCTGCATGACGCAGGAATTACGGACTTCGCCTTTCCTCCTGACAACGCAGTAGCGACCACACCCTCTGGCCATGTTCCTCGTGCGCTCTTGAAGCATTCCATCTGCACCGTCCATCTTGTTCGGACATCATAAGGGGGGCTGGTCTTGCTTCGTGCATTCCCTTCAGATACCACTCAACGACCGGCTCTGACGGTCGTTGAACTCCACCACTGCATGCCTCAATTGCCTCAGCCACGTTATCCTAGAGATGC
Source organism: Nitrospira sp. (assembly GCA_019636915.1). Taxonomy (GTDB): domain Bacteria; phylum Nitrospirota; class Nitrospiria; order Nitrospirales; family Nitrospiraceae; genus Nitrospira_D. The sequence goes on from JAHBWQ010000002.1 coordinate 46,875, forward strand.
GGGGCTATGAGTATGCCCCGTCCCAGAGATTGTTCACAAACTCGTGCAAAGGGAGAATCGTGACCTCGCCGACTTTTCGTCGTCGCGCTTCCAGGCTGACGCAAAGATAGCGTTTGAGTTTCCGCTCCTCGGCCAGTGTCTTCAACGATTTTAGGTCGTTGGGACCGACATTTTCGCTCGCTTTGAGTTCAATCGCCGTGTGATCGCCCAGGATGAAATCTACTTCGAAGCCAGACTTGGATTTCCAAAAGGCGAGAGGCTCTCCCGATACATAATCCACATAGCTTCTGAGTTCGTGAAAAAGATAGGTTTTCATCGCCTCCCCGTACTCCGGCGTGCCACGACGGTATTGCCGTTCCTGTAGCGCGGCGACGACGCCGATGTCAAAAAAGTAATATTTCGAGGACGCCAACGGTTTGCGCTGTTTGGATTCACGCCAGGCAGGCAGTTCGTGGAGGAGAAGCGTGTTTTTTAAGATCTCGAAGTACTCGTACACAGTGGTGCGTGGAACTTGGGCGTCACTGGCCACGTTGGTGAAGTTGACGATGGTGGCATTGCAGTATGCGGCCACCTTTAGGAAGCGGCTGAAGGCTGAAATGTTTCTCGTTGCGCCCTCCGCCACGATTTCTTGCTGAAGATATGACCCGGTGTAGGCGTCAAGATCGGCGCGTGGGTCGTCAGAGAAATAGATGGAGGGTAACCCTCCTCGAGCAATGAACGTATTCAGGTCAAAGCGTGCTCCCAACTCTCTTTGCGTGAGGGGATGGAGGTACTTTGTCCTCGCGCGTCCCCCTAGGAGATTGACCCCGCCCTGTCGAAGCTTACGAGCACTCGATCCTGTGAGCAGAAATCGAACCCCTCGTTGCTCGATGAGTCGGTGTACTTCATTCAAGAGTCCTGGGAGCCGTTGAATTTCGTCGATGACCACTAGTCGATCCCGGGAAGTGAGTTCTTCGGCCAATCGCTGTGGACGTTGACTGAGTGCCAGGTAGATGGACGTATCCAAGAGGTCATAAAGACGGGCGTTCCGGAAGGTTTGGGCGATCAGGAAGCTCTTCCCGGTCTGTCGGGGTCCCAAGAGGAAATACGATTTCTTCTCCAGGAGATTTGCCAAATACAGTGATCGAACGACTACCGGTATCGAACTCATGAGTCATGGTGGCAAGTGACGACTCTGTCGTCAAATGGCATGCTAAATGACGACTCCGCCGACACCATCCATGCGTGCTTAGAGCACTGCACCTTCCTGTATCCGTCACAATCATGGTCCGGAAGCTGATTCTCTGAAAGGCTCACGATCGTTTTCTGTTTGCCATAGCGTTGACTCACTAGCAACCCATTTATATACTTACGAATCACCCGGAGGCGACTGACATGAAAATAGCCATCGGCTTGCTCGTCCTCGTCGTGCTGCTCGTCGGCATGGTGCTCGCGCTTCCTTTCCTGGTCGACCTCAATGCGTATCAGGATCAGTACAAACCGCTCATCGAGGAGGCACTGAATCGCAAGGTTCAGCTACAAGAGATTCGTCTCACGGTCTGGCCAAGGGTCGGAGCACGCGTGGCAGGGTTTGCGGTACTGGATGATCCGGCGTTCAGTTCAGGCCCGTTTGCGTCATTGTCGTCGTTGGATGTCGGCGTAAAAATCATGCCCTTGCTGAGCGGCAAGGTGGAGGTCGAGGAGATCACGCTTCATAGTCCGGTCATTACGGTCATTAAGAATAAAAACGGGGTCCTCAATGCCGCCACGATCGGGCGCAAAGGCGTGCCTGTTCCCGAAAAACCGTCACGAGCCCCGATTCCGTCGACAGAGGGCCCGCTTAAGATTTTAGCCTTGCTGGCGGTGGACCGCGTGTCAATCGACGGAGGCAAGCTGACCTACCGCGACCTATCCGCCGCCAATCCCACGGAGTATGTCGTGCAAGACCTGGAGGTGCTCCTACGTGAGGTGCGGCTTGGACAGACGCCGAATCTCCATTTCGCCTCACGTGTGCAACCTTTCAATATGGCGGTGACACTCGACGGGACCTTTGGTCCGCTGAAAGAATCAATGGACATTGATGCGATCAATTTCCGACTCGGTGTGGGAAAGACGGACTTTGCCATTACAGGACATGCAGCCGGGAATGATGCGACGGTCAACATCAGCTCGCCCGTGATCAATACGGCAAATCTCCCGATGAGTCTTCCGTTGAAAAAACCGATCGACATCAAAGATCTGAAGATCACTGCAGAGGTGAAGGGACAAGAAGCGAAACTCAATTCCGTATCATTCCACCTCTTTGACGGCGAGGTGAAGGGACAGGGGAAAATGATTGCTGGATCGGAAGTGCCGCCGTTTAAAGGGTCTGTTGCGTTTCAAGGGCTCCAGCTTGGTCCGGTGCTCAAAGCCGTTGCGGAGACACCGGTCTCGATCAGTGGCACTGCCGGCGCAGATCTTTCGTTACAGGGCAAGGGATTCTCCATGACGGATCTGACGAAGGTGTTAGAGGGCGCCGGTCATCTGGCCGTGAAAGATGGGAAGATCGAAGGGGTGAATATTCTCCAAGAAGTGGCCGATGCGCTCAAGGTGGCCGGCATTTCGATGGGTGAGGCAAAGGCCACGGCCTTTTCAACGATCGAGTCCGATCTGATCATCAAACAAGGCGTGATCAATGTGCAGCGGCTCCTAATGGATAGCCATGACTTTCAGGCGACCGGTGGAGGGACCATCGGATTCGATCAAAAACTGAACTTGATCGTGAACCTCAACCTGTCACAAGATGTCAGTCAAAAGATTTCCGCTGCGTCGCCCGTCGTCAAAATCGCCATGAGAGAGGGCCGGCTCGTCCTTCCTCTCACGATAACTGGAACGGCTCAAGCTCCCTCGTACGGGGTCGATCTGAAGAACCTGACGGGAAAAGTTCAGGAGCAGGTGAAGCAGAAGGTGGAAGAAGCGGTAGGGGGACTGCTCAAAGGGACGACGAAACCAGAAGATCTGAAAAAAGAGGGGCAAGAACTCCTCAAAGGCTTGTTCGGACGATAAGGAAATACCTTTTATGAATACCGTAGATACGCTCACTCAATATGCCGTGCAGTATGGGCTGCAAGCGGCGGTCGCTCTGGGCATCTTGGTCGCAGGGATGATGGCATCCCGCGGGGTAGGGAATGTCGCCCAACAGGCGCTCGAGAAGCATACTCTAGAACCTCCGGTGAGGATGTTGCTTATTCGGATCGTCAAAATCGTGGTGATGCTTCTTACCGCGATGATCGCGCTTCAGACGATGGGTGTCCCCATTGCCCCGCTCATCGCCGGCGTCGGCGTGGCCGGCGTGGGTATCGGCCTGGCCCTGCAAGGTGTCTTGAGCAACGTCATGGCCGGATTGTCGATCATCTTCAGCAAGCCTTATAAGGTCGGTGAACATATCTCGCTGCTCGGCGTTCACGGAGATGTCGTCGTCATCGACATCTTCACCACGACACTGATGCACGCGGACCGTTCCCGCGTCATTATTCCCAATCGCAAAATCGTGGGAGAAATTCTGCATAATTTCGGCATCATCCGTCAGGTGAGTTTGACGATTCCTGTGTCCCACCGAACCAACATTGACGAAGCATTGGCACAGGTAAAGGATATTCTCCAACAGCATCCCAAGGTCTTGAAGGACCCGGCTCCTGGCGCAGGGGTGTCGTCGCTGGGGGAATCATCGATCGCCATTTCTGTGGCCCCCTGGACGGCGGTGGGGGATTACGGGGCCGTTCAAGGCGAGTTGAACAAGCTGATTCTTGAACGATTCCGGGCGCATGGGATCGAGTTGCCATCTCCTCGGTACCAGGTTCATCTGGTGAAAGAGTAACGCTTCCAAGTCGCACAGGTCCGGTCTCTCCGAAGGTAAGAGACCAACCTGATCCCATCAATCCGGTCTTGTTGAATCCAGCCTGCCAATGCTAGGATTATCCCTTCGTCCATGATAAAGGGGAAGGAAGACAAACGACCGGAGGACCTGGGGATAAGTGCTGATCCTAAGAATCGATCAGGTTTCTTGTCCTGTCCCATCCATCGTTATCTCATGATGGTGAGGCTATGAGTCGATCAATTTCCACAGACCAATCTGTTGGCGCTCATCGCAGTCAAGCGCAGAATACTCTTAACGATACTGAGTCGGCTCATCCTGACGATCCATCGGCGAGTGGGAATCTGGACAAGATTCGCGACATTCTCTTCGGCGCACAGGCACGGGAGCATGACCGCCGGTTTGCACAGCTCGAACAGCACTTACTACGGGAAGCCACCGATCTCCGGAATGATCTCAAACGACGATTCGAGAGCCTCGAGTTCTACATCAAGAAGGAAGTTGAGTCTCTGACAGGCAGGTTATCGAAGGAACAGGACGTGCGCGGAGAGTCCGTGACAAGACTGACGCAGGACCTCATGCAACTGGCTGCGACCTTGGAAGAGAAGGCTCATCGACTCGAACAACAGGCGAACCAGGCGCAGTCTCATGTCTTGCAGCAGTTGACGGAGCGTACCAACGAGCTGGCCGATGATGTTCGTACTCGTCATGCCGAAACAACCTCAGCCCTCGAAGGCGCCGTTCGGGATCTGCGTGCCGAAAAGACGGATCGTGCAGCGCTCGCAGCCATCTTGCTGGAGGCGGCACAACGACTCTCCAATGGTGAGGCATCTTCTAGTCGAGCCTGAAACAGGCTCCGGCTCCCAGCCAACTTGAAGGCATGTGCCCTGCGGCCCGCACGAGTCAGTTTTACGGTTGCTTCTTCGGCGGCATTTCAAGTGGGACGGTAGTGTGACGGGATGTCGACTAATCCACACAGACCTCGCCAGCATTCTCCATCCTCTGAAGGACGCGTGCCGGTAGACGAAGACTGGGCGCAATTGCGCACGCTGTTGCTGGCTCCGGAACAGACGCAACTCGACGAACTCCGCGAACGGCTTGACACTCGATCCGTTGAACCTTGTGACGTCAGTCGAGTCCTTCCCGAAGCCTTCGCCATACGTGGAGAGGGCGACCAGCAGATATCAGCCGTCCTGACTCCCTATGTCGAAAATGGCTTTATTGCGACCGTGCGGAAGTCGCCGCAGGCGATCGTTGATGCGATCGCACCCATCATGGGTCCGGCCATCCGCCAGGCAATTGCACGTGCTTTGCAAAGCATGACGGAGGCCTTCAACCACTCGCTGGACGAAAGCCTCTCATTTCGAGGGTTCCAGTGGAGGTTGGAAGCGTGGCGAACCGGCCGTCCGTTCGCGGAGGTGGTGCTGCTCCATCGACTGCGATACCGGGTGGACCAAGTGTTTCTTATCCACCGGGATACGGGGCTGTTGCTCCATCATGTTGCGGCAGACGGAGTGGTCGTTCAGGACCAGCATATCCTGTCCGGCATGCTGACGGCGATTCAAGATTATGTTCGCGATTCGTTCGGTGTCTCACAAGACCAGACACTCGACCAGTTCCAAGTTGGTGAGTGGACAGTCTGGATTGAGCAAGGGTCACGCGCCTATCTGGCCGCAGTCATTCAAGGTACCCCTCCGATCAGTCTGAGGGAGACGCTCCGCGATGCTCTCGATCGTATTCATGCCGAACAGGCTGATGCGCTGGTGACGTTTAACGGAGATGCCGTCCCGTTTCAAGCGGTGCATCCTCGGCTCAAAGACTGTTTGCAGGCTCACTATGACTCACCACGGCTGCGAAGTACGCTGAAGCTCTGGATTCTTGTAGGTGCCGTTCTGTTGGCGTGCTTGTGGTGGGGATGGACTGCTTATCAGGATCATGCCCGATGGCTTAATCTCCTTGGCCAACTCAAGACGGAGCCTGGGATTGTGGTGACGAATGCGGGTCCAATGGGGAGAGGGTATCATCTCGAGGGCTTGCGGGATCCCCTCGCCAAAGATCCGTTGTCCGTGATCACCAAGGTCGGCATTAATCCGTCAACGGTCACGACTGTGTGGGCCCCCTATTATGCGCTCGACCCTCAACTGATCGTGACGAGAGCGGAGGTGGCGTTGAAGCCTCCCCGCACCGCGCAGTTACGGGTAGAGGGAGACACGTTGGTGGCGACCGGCTCGGCGTCGGTTGAATGGGCTCAAGAGACGAGACGCCTGGCGACGTTGGTACCAGGCATTACCCATTATCGCGACGACGGCCTCGTCACGGTATCCATCCCCGACCTTCTGAATCGGGTGAACCGTACCGTGATTCGCTTTGCTCCTGGATCAGCAATGGTCGAACCATCGGATCGACCTGCGTTGAGTGCTCTTGCCGATGTATTACGGAGTCTGGAGCAAGCAGTTGCTCATTCCGGTGAACGCCTACGGCTCGCAATCCTTGGGTCGACCGACGATACCGGTCCGGCTGCGCTGAATCTCCAGCTCAGTAAGCAACGGGCTGAGGCTGTCCTTGCGGTACTTGGAGGAGTGCATCTTGGCTCTTCCACAACGGTCACGACAGGTGTTGGAGGATCTCTCGACAAACGTGGGGTTCCCCCAGAATACGCGACCCGGCGAATTGTAATGTTTCGGGCTTCGATCGAAGCTCTCGGTCATACATCCGACCCCTCCCGGCCATGATGCAGAAAAAGATTTGCATGTTGGGGGGATTTGCCGTTGGGAAGACCAGCCTTGTTCGACGATTTGTGACCAACGTGTTCTCCGAGCATTATCAGACGACGATTGGGGTGACGGTCGAGAAGAAGACCGTCACGGTTGATCATCAGGATGTGATGCTCATGCTCTGGGATCTCTATGGCGAGGATGAATTCCAACATGTCCGGGAATCGTATTTGCGGGGATCATCCGGTTATATCTTGGTGATAGACGGCACCAGAAAGGCCTCACTCGACAAGGCTCACCTGCTTCAGCAAACAGTTGTGCGGACGGTTGGTCCGATTCCTTTCGTCTCGATCATCAACAAGTCCGACCTCCAGTCCGACTGGGAGATTGATCCGCCGACAATCGAGCAGCTGCGGGAACAAGGGTGGCCGGTCTTCTTCGGTAGTGCCAAGCTTGGGCAGGGAGTTGAGGATCTCTTTGGTCATCTTGCAACGCTGCTCATGAATCCGGCTCCTCGGCCAAGGCCTCACCCATGACAGGCCTTTCCCCACTCCCCTCATCATCCGATACATCATTCTTCAATCATGTGTTGGCCGCCCTGGACATCGTCGTCTTGGAGTGGGAGGTGGAATCAGGTGCGTTGAGGCTTCAGGGGTATGCACCAAGGTGGTGGCAAGAGTTGCCCGCTGCTTCAGGCGCCGCTGTCCCGGATCTCAATCGCTGGTCGCCGTTTTTACCGGAGTTTCTCGCGTATGCCCAAGAAGTCTGGAAGGACGAACCGGATCGGACCATCACGTCGGGTTCATGGACCGAGCCTGATCAGACGAACGGGACGATGACATTGGAGGCCAAGGCTGTTTCCCTTGGACTTCGCAAGCTGCTGCTCATCGAACGGCTTGGTTCGGACTTTGAGAACATGAGGTCTATCGTCCAGCGGGCTCGCGAGCAGATGTTGGCCGAAGAGGTTTCCGTCAAATCGTATCGGAGCACACAGACCAGCTTGATTGGCCAGCTCGAAGCGAGTGAGCGCACAAAGGACGATGCATTGGCCTTGCTCCAGCATCTCGGGCTTGCCGCGATGGTGCTGGATGAGCGCGGGGAGATTACGTTTGTGACCGATCGCACACATGAGCTGCTCGGCATGGCTCCCCACGAGACTCATGGTCGGCACTGGGAGCAGGTGCTGTCAGTCCGTAAAGAAGACCGTCCGTTGATTCAACACCTCCTGGAGAGCTCCCCACAGACTCGTACAGGCAAACCCTTGTGTCTGGAGGGGGGCCGTCCTCGATGGATTGAGCTGGAGATCCATCGAGACTTGCGTCATCCCACACGACGTATTCTGGTCATCAACGATCGCACTGAGCTTCACGCGCTCCGCCAAGCCCTCAATGAACAGTCGTCCTTTCATGATCTGGTCGGGAAAAGCCCGGCTATGCTTCGCGTCTATCAACTGGTCCGCGACGTCGCACAGGTTGATACCACGGTGTTGATCGAAGGGGAGACAGGGACGGGGAAGGAACTGATTGCTCGAGCGATTCATGCCTCCAGCGCCCGAAAGAACAAGCCGTTTATCGCGGCGAATTGTGCCGGTCTCACCGATTCCATTCTGACCAGCCAACTCTTTGGGCACAGGCGCGGAGCATTTACCGGGGCCATCCAGGATCAGCAAGGCCTGTTCGAAGCGGCTGAGGGGGGCACGTTATTTCTCGATGAAATCGGAGATGTCCCGGCTCAGGTCCAAACCGCGCTGTTGCGGGTCTTGCAGGAGAAGGAAATTACCCGCCTGGGTGAGGCCAAGCCTCGTCCCGTCAATGTTCGCGTTGTTGCGGCCACCCATCACAACCTCAGCGAAGACGTCCTTCGAGGATCGTTTCGAGCCGATTTGCTCTACCGAATACGCGTTGCGCGAGTCCAACTTTCCCCCCTCCGAGACCGACGCGAAGATATCCCGTTGCTGGCACAGTCGCTGCTCGGGCAAATCTGTGCCAGCACCGGGAAGCTTGTTGAGCGATTGCATCCGGACACACTCCGTCTCTTGATGAGCCATTCCTGGCCTGGAAATGTTCGTGAGTTGAAGAGCGCGGTTGAATTCGCCGTGATTAGTTGCAAAGGGAACGAGGTGTGCCCTGGAGATCTTCCTCCGGAGATTGCCGGCACCTCTGTGGTATCAAGTCCGCCCGTCTTTATCCCCTTGTCGAATCAAGATGAGAAAACCCGATTGTTGGTGGCTCTTTCCGAAGCCAAAGGGAATCGGACTGAGGCCGCCAAACGACTGGGGATCAGCAGAGCCACGTTCTACCGCCGCCTCGTCGAACTTGAGATTCATCCTCGCTAGCAGGTTACGGAAAACCTCTCAGCTACGGCATCGTGATGTTCAGAGGCATATCCTATACTGCCGAGTACGCGCAGTATCTTCACTTGCCGCAGCCATACTCACGTAAATCCACAATCTCGGCGCCGGCAAACTCAGTCGAGCAACTGTAAAAACCTGACCAGACCTGTTGCAACTGAGTATCGGAGGTTGCAGAAGAAGTATTTATGCACAGTGCGTGTAAGAAACCATAGAGATATCTCCTGTGCCGGCCAATCAGTCTCCAGGTCAACAGTGCGAATCTCACTCCGTATCCTGCGGCTGTCTCACAACGTAGTGAAGCTGTCTCATGAGACAGGCCGTTGTTTCAGAATGAAACATCTCTTCCGCCTCGGCAATCCCGAGAACTACTGAAACCTTTGAATTCCAGCAAATAATTCGCTTGATAGGGTTCATGGCGTGAGGATTGCTTCGAGAGTGGTCGTGCCATGAGTGATCACGTGATTCTTTGCTTCCGTTTGTGTGTATGGAGGGCATCGTGGCTTGGGTTGTTTCGGGAAATCGGAAGCGTGGCTGCGGTGGCCCATGGAGAGTCAGCGATGGGTACTCTGAACCTAATGGGCCGTCGTAGGTGAAGCGCATGATTGCTCAAGGTCTCCTTGTGAAACAGGCAAATGGTAAAGAGTACTTACTCACGACAGAACCCAATCGTGGAACGTGCGGCCATCGACTGGTGGTTGTGACGAGAGTCAACGGCCAGTGGAAGCCGGTGGAAGGTGTTCAGGAGGTGATCTGTCGTGAGGCGTTGATTGGCGCGTTCCTCGACTTTGTTGTCGATCTCTGTAGGGTGTTGAACTCCGCTGATCCGCAACAGGTATCCGAGGTTGTGCCTGTTCGACAACCATCGTCAGGTGTTCGGCACGCGACAGGACCAGCGCTGCGACGACGAGGACGAAATTGTCAATAATGAAGTGAGCCATTCACGACGATTTTGAATATGGACATCAGTAGGGGACATTCCATGCGGTGCAAGCGGTGCAGTGGGTTGATGATAGTGGAGTGTTGTGTCGAAGAAGCGATCGAAGAACAGCAGGCAGGGCGGGGAGCCCTTCGTTGTGTTAATTGCGGAGCGATGGTCACGGTCAGAATGCTCAGAAATCTTGTGGCCAGACAGATGGAGCGGATCAAGGTGCTGCAGTCGACCGGGGAGTACCCGCGACAGGCAGAGCGCACGATGCATTTCATGGAACCATGAATAGAGGAACGTGAAGGATGAGTGCCACGCGATCGGTATGGGGTGAGACTCTGTGAACGAAGAGGCGAGAAATCAGATGGTGCGTCACATGCGGGATCAGGAGCCTTGGATGGGTAAATCGGAACGAAGTGGAGCGCCGCCGATTCGTGTGCTCGTCATTGATCGTTCAGTCATCACACTTCAGGGGCTCAGGGACTTTTTCTCCCGGAACCGTCATGTCACGGTCATTGGTCTCGCTGGCACTCGACAGGAGGCGCTCCAAGCTATTCACGCTGAACAACCGGATCTGGTCTTGGTAGAGGTTCAAGTGGGACAGGACAGTGGGATCGAAATCTGTAGGACCATTCGGGATGGTCATCCACAGGTGAAAGTCCTCTTCTTTACCGCGCAGGATGACAAGGATACCTTGCGTGCGGCCATCATGGCCGGAGCGCACGGATACCTACTGAAGAGTGCGACAGCCGAGTCCGTCACGAAGAGCCTTGAGGTCGTAGCGAGTGGAGGCGCGATCGTGGATCAACTCTTGACAGAGCAGCTGATCCAATGGTTTCGCAGTGGCAGTACACCGGATCATGGGCGATGGAAGGAGACCTGCTCAAGGGAAGAGCGACACTTGCTGTCCTTGGTGGCATCCGGGAAGACCAATAAAGAAATCGGCCGGGACTTGAATGTCGCTCACACAGTGGTGGCGTCGCGTCTGCAGAAGATCTATAAGCGGCTCAGAATTTCGAGGCGCGCTGAAGCAGCTCGATATTACATGGATCTCGAACGGAAGTCGTGGAAATGACCGGACCCCCCGTTGCAATGTGCGATGATTCCGGTCCATCCAGAGACAGCAGCGGGCGTCCAATCTCTGGGGTCTTGAGGACGCGATGAGCGGATCGGAAGGCTCGGGATGATTAATGTGAGTGGCACTGACCGGCAAGGCTCAAAAGGATCTCTTGCAGTGTTCGTGCAAACGCGATATATCCGTAAGTCTGACTAGTGTTGTGAAAATACGTACCCTGAAAAAGGAGGACCAATGAGGCCATCGATAGTCACGGTTGGGTTGATCGTCGTGTGGTGTCTGACAGCCATGGTTGGCATTGCATTTTCCGCTGATGACACAGCGATCGTGTCGCAGACCGTACCGACGCTGGATGTCATCACCCTGAAAGATGGCAGCGTGATACATGGAGAAGTGATCGAAATGACCGGGGGGCTCCTGGTAATCAAGAACGCCCTGGCCGCAGACCTCATTAAGGTGAAGTGGTCGGAGGTGAGTAAGCTGGCTGTCTCTCATCCCATCCCCTTTCATTTAAAGGAAGGGACTGTTCTGAACGGGACGGTGGAGGAAGGGGACCCGGGAACGATGAAGGTGAAGGCGGGGCCGGCCGGAAGTGTTCTCACTGTCCCGATAGATTCGGTGACGCATGTCAATCCGATGGTTCAGCCGCCGGTTATTTACACGGGAAGTCTCAACGCCGGATATTCACAGTCCGTGGGGAACAGCCATCTTCGGAACGTCAGTATCTTGGGGGATCTTGTGGCTCGGAGTGAGCAGCTCCGATTGACCCTCCTGGGCCGCTACGTCAATGGGGATAACAACGGCAGCCTGCAAGTTCGGAATGCGAGAGGAACCATTAAGTTGGACTTCTTCATTACCAAGCGGTTTTTCTGGTATGCCTCAGCCTATGTTGAAAACGATTTTCTCCAAAATCTCAAACTGAGAACGGCGATCTCCAGTGGGCCGGGGTACCAATTCATCGAGCGCGGAGATTTTAATGGTATTTTTAAAGACATGACGTTCTATGCTGAAGCCGGTCCGACGTATTTCAATGAGGACTACCGTGACAATAGCATCACCGGCGATCGGGCAAGCTTTCGTGCGCGCATCGCAATGAAATGGGATTGGCCGCTCTTCGATGGTCGAGTGACTCTCTACCACTACAACGAGATTTTCCCTTCGGTTCAGAACGCGTCGGATTTCTTCTTCACGATGGATAACGGCGTTCGCATGAAGATTTTGGCTGGTCTGGCGAGCGGGTTCCAGGTGACCACTCGATACAACAATCGGCCGCCTGCAGGAACGAGCGATACCGATAACTTATACTTGCTCACGTTAGGCTATGCGTTCGACACCACCCGCAAGCGTTAGGATTCTTGTGGGATCGTAGGGTCGTGAGCTATTGAAGGAGGATGGCATGTTAAAGGAATTCAAAGAATTCGCCATGAAGGGGAATGTCCTGGATATGGCGATCGGTGTGATTATCGGTGGGGCGTTTGGAAAAATCGTGTCGTCACTGGTCAGTGACGTGCTCATGCCTCCGATCGGCTTACTGATGGGCAAAGTGGATTTCTCAAGCCTGTTCATCGATTTGTCTCGCACAGGCCCGCCATCCCTTGCAGCGGCAAAGGCTGCGGGTGCACCGACGCTTAACTATGGTGTCTTTCTTCAAAGCGTGTTTGATTTTATTATCGTCGCATTCGTTATCTTCATGTTGGTCAAGCAGGTGAACCGGTTTAAGAAAGAGGCGCCGGCACCGCCGCCACCTGCGCCACCGGAACCAACCAATGAAGAGAAGTTGTTGAGGGAGATCCGCGATTTGCTCAAGAATCGTCACTAGGGTTAGTTCAACCGTCATAACTAGATCGTGCGAGGCATCGGTCTCGTTGATCGGGGGATAAGGAGATCACTATGCGAGCTCTCAAAACCGCGACCGTGTTGACGGGTTTGGTTGTCCTGGCTGGTTGTTCCGCGTTTCCCAACCATCCCTCGTCCTATATCAAGCAGCCGACGGTCTGCATCGACAAGAAATGGTACGGCTACTATCAGGGGAGTGGATGTCCTTCAACTGTGAAGGCAGTGGCATCTGATCCTGCAGCTGATCGTCTTGCGGCCCTCGAACGAGAACGTCAACGACTGGCCGATGAAC
>JAHBWQ010000020.1 GCA_019636915.1 Nitrospira sp.
GTAGCCGATATCAATGTATGGAGAAAATACACCCGTCCTCCCCAGGGGAGCACCGGCCATGAGTTCAATGGTGGCCACGCCCAGCTTCGACGTTGGTTTACTGTTATCGGCATTGTTGTACTCGGCTTCGACGATGATACGCGTCGAGACCGGGACGTGCTTCATATCCTGAATGTCAGTCCACTCTTTATCTTCTGGAAATCGGAATCCGTTCATCCGAAAACTTTGACCTGTTTGGTTGAGTTTTGGCAAGGCCTGATGACAGGTGGAACAGCCTTTTTCGGTTTGTCGGCTGAATGCCGGAATGGCGGCAGCCTCCCGTGGTGTGAGGGCAGCCAATACGATGGACTCCGCGGCGATCAGCACGACCGCATATGCGAATCTTCTCCCCAGTTGCATGAGGTTTCCTTTCTTGTTCAAGATCCTGGACTATTACCGTGTGAAGGTCCGGATGTAGTGAACCAGTGCCCACATCTGTTCTTCAGACAGTTTCTTCTTGTAGGGGCCCATCTCCGTGGCCTCCGGATCGCTGCCGTTGGCGATGATCCAGAACAGTTGCCCATCGGGGATTTTCTCCATCACGGTTTTGTTCGTATAGTTCCGGGGTTTGACATCCAGGCCTTTCGTCGCTGACCCTCTACCGTCGCCTTTGTCGCCGTGACATTTGCTGCATTTGGTTTCATACAGGCTAGGGGCTTCTTTCACCGTATCTGCAGTCGGAGGGACAGGGTTTGCCATCTTCAAGAAGGCCTCAGGGGCCACTGGAGTCTGAAAATCTCCGGCAATTCCTGCTGTCGGCCATGCCAGAATCGCGATGCCTAATACGGTAAGACCTTTATGTACTGTGCTCATGTTATGCTCCTTTGGCTGCGAGAGACCCACCGTGACCACGCCGCATTGATTGCGACTCCATGATCATTGCGGTGCTGTCCACCCGGTGGCTGAATCAATTCATTGGAAATGAGAATACTTCTCAACTTGTCAGCGATTTTCTACCTGAATGGGCTAAGCGAGGGCCATGTTTAACGACCGGGTGTATATGTTTGTTTTCCGTATAACTAAGTATTTATTCGAGAGGGATGTTCGAGGGGAATCGGTATCAATCTGGCAATGAAGCAATGGCTGTTGCAGAGATTTGACCTTGCTCGAGGGCGAGGGCCATTCGACGATTGGGGAGTGCGGAACGATTGAGAGTGGGCGTTAGGAGAGATCAATAGAGACCAAGAAGGGCAGCGATGGCTGGCATTCATTGTCAGGAGCCCATGTGAACCGCCTGGTTGCAGCGGGGCAGTGCCCCCATCCCACCTGCAACCTCGATATCTCTGACAGCGACAGAGATCAACAGATGGTTTTTCATATTCTGCTAATCCGATGGGAAGCGGTGGGTCTCTTGGGTCGATGAGAATTGGGCTCGGAGTGGGCGCCGCCGAGTCTTAGTCGTGCGAAACGCACGTGGAGATTGTCCCGTTGAGCGCTTGAAGAAATGACTGAATGTAAACTGGTCGCTGAATCCAAGGGCATCAGCGATTTCTGCGACCGATTTGTCGGTAGTCTTCAGCAATGCGGCGGCGCGTTCAGTTCTCCGGCGTTTCAGATAACACGAGAACGATTCTCCCACGGTGGAACGAAAGAGATCGGAGCAATACTTTTCCGAATACCCTAAAAAACGTGCCAAGGTTTTCAGTGTCGGACCGGTATGAAGGGTTCGGTTTATAAAAGTGACAATGGTATCCGCCAAATCTGTCGGATCGTGTGCTAAAAGATGGGAAAAAGTAAGTGCGCGCGACAGGTTGAAGAGACGGCAGACTGCTGAGAGAAATTCATGTTGCGTTGTGGCATTGGAAAGCTGCTCGGCAGATTGGGGATCCTGCCGAGAGAGTTCTTCCATGAGGCGGCGCAAGCGGTCGGTAATCGCCGGATCGGTCGTGGTGTGACTCATCCAAGTGGGGAGCTGTGGACGGGCGAGAGAGATGGCCTGACCACCTGGGTCGAGAGGAAGAGGACTATGTGAGAAGTCACAGTCAATTGTCGATTCCATTCGTTCGGGTACATGATGACCATAGAATGCTATAGCATCAAGGCCTTTCTTCAGGTCATCTACGGATCTTTCCCGAGACATCTTCTTCTTTCTGGTATTTGTAGGCATGGCGAACGTGTTTGGCATTTACGCTGCCTTGAATGAGCGAGTGCCTGGTGGATTCGGTTTAGGACAGAGAATGTAGTCGGTGGTTCTTCATGTTGGCCCGGCACTCATCTGATCCGAAAAACACAGAGCCAATGGCTGGTGAACAACCATGGGCTCTGGACTCTCAGTCCTTTGGCCGTGTGTGTAATAAGCGATTATGCGAATCAGCGATCAGATCATGAGAGGCATTTGTCTTAGGTGCAGGTCCTCCATGAGTAGGCTGTGTGCTAGAAAATCGAGAGGTTGCGAAACCAATATGTCGTTTCTATGAGTAGGGAAAGGTTTTGAGCCATGCTTTCAATCGTCGTGTCTTGAGGGATTTGGCGAGTCCCCTAGTACGTCCTCGGTGCCGTTGGAACGTTCGACACTTGATGCACCAGAGCAGGGGATTGTGATGGCCTATTGGTTCATTGCAGCGGAGACAGATTAAGACGTGCATCGTGCGTACCTCCGGTTGCCGTTGTCATCCACATATGGTACTTACTCCCTTCGCTGGTAGATGAGACAGTGACATCTGCCTATTGATAGTCTTCGTTCAGCGCTTTGAGAAATGCCGCCAGTGGGGCTACATCTTGTCCAGTCAGGCCAATTCCCCCCAGCTCCTGTCCTCCATTTCGAAGGAGTCCGGCCCGTTGAAGATCGGAGGTCTCTCGATAGAAGTCGACGATCTGTTCGAGTGTGTCGAATTGTCCGTTGTGCATGAACGGAGCAGAATGGCCGAGATCGCGGAGGCCTGGCGTCTTAAACCGTGCAATGGCACGGTCGAGTAGCGCTTCATCCATGAGCAGACAGGGCTGTTGGTCATTGCACAGAAGGGCTCGGATTTTGGCTTGAGGCCGAGGGATATCAGGATTCGCAAAGACGTTCCATATCCCCAGGTCGGTGAGCGAAGGATTCCCTGCTGCGGGAATGGCGCGGAATGGCTCCAGTGCCGTTGGATGGGTTTCGGTTGCCGGTAGGAATTGGTTGTAGTTCCCGTTGCGACTGGTCAAGGTGGGAATGGCCAGTGCGGTGAACTTCCCTGTCCCGTGAATGGCGTCGTATTCCCGTTGTGTGGTGCCGGTATTATGTAGTTTGAAATCCGTAAAGTGCGGCGCCGCATGGCATGCGATGCAGTTGCCAATTTGGCCTGCGGATAACTCAATCGGTGAGGCTGGGAGTCCTGCCGGTTCAGCCAGGAACATCTTCAAGCCTGCGAGCTCTGTCGCACCAAACTCGAACGGCTGAGTGTGAAATTCGAATTGCCCATTAGAGCGATTGGGATTGGATGTCACGAATTGGGGAGAGAAGCCTGGTGCAGAGATGAGCGCTCGGAGCCGGCGACTATAGGCCAACGGCGACTCATTCGAGTCTGGTTGTTGGGGAAGCCCATTCAGAGCGAGAAAGACATCGAACGGCGAACGGATGGGTTTCCCAGCTTCCGTGGTTTGTGAAAAGCGGAGCCCGTTGACGTAGGCGGCCACTACTCGAACGACGGCATCGAAGATTTCCTGGTCGGTTCCCGATCCAACAAACGTACGGAATTGGGGTGGGAGTCTTAGCTCTTCAGGGATGTTCGGGTTTGTGCCGGTAAACAGAATGCGGTAGGAGAGGCCGGTGTCGGTCAGATCGAAGGAACCATCGTCTCCTCGGAGGACATTTGCGATGTGCGCAATGGCCTGCGCCTTTTCTCCAGGGAGCCAGCCGAAGTTCCGACCCGTAAAGGTTGCCGCGATCAATTCTTCGATCGAACTAAACTCGGCATCGAAGTGGAGTAGGATACCGTCTGGTCTATCGAGAGTCGAATTCACCAGGGGAGGAGAGTTTCTCGGGGCGTGTGTCTTGCCGTCGGCCCTCGCTGGAATCGGACTGCGGCGCGCAAAATCGGCGTAGGTTCGCATACCTCCGCCCGGAGCGGCTAGGACATCATCAACAAGGTGGCAAGCACGGCAATTCATCGACATGCCCTTGAATGGTCCTGGATCGATCGGTGCTCCCACGGTTTCGACAGCATCGACGATGACATCGCCGGCGTTGGGATCGTTGATGTTGCCGCCGTTGTCGAGGAATACCTTGAAGGTCTGGGCGAAGCGTGTTTCGAGAAAGAGCCGCTCACCGACAGCCTCCTCCGCACCGAGTGTGCCGGTATCGGCAATCGGAGGAGGCGAGCTCCCTCCACCGGAACAGGATACGAGCCCAATGAGGAGAAGGACCGAGGGAAGAAAGCTCAGCGAGAGCGTTGGTTGCGGTGGAAGGGCCGTAAGACTCATGATGGCGCAGGTCCTTTCTTTCGTAGTAAGTGTGTTGTCCGTTCTGTGTTGTATCCATATCCACGGTTTGCGAGGGGTCAGCATCATTTGTTGGGAGGCAAGGGGCCTCGGGAGGCGAGGCCCCTTGCCTGTTACAGTGGGAGGGGTGGGGCCTCCCACTTTGAAGCCGGCGTAGAGAGTACGCCGGGGGTAAGATCGACCCTCTGTGTTCCGAGAAGGTCCGATGGCTGGTTCCCAAGGAGCTCGATGAGGATGTCAACTACAACAGGATCAAACTGAGTGCCTGAGGCGATCCGTAAGATTCGGAGAGCGATGCGATCGCGCAGGGCTCGATTGCGAATCTGTGGCACCTGAATGGCCTCAAATGCGTCAGCAACGGCTAGAATTCTCGCTCCCAACGGAATGAACTCTCTCCTGAGACCGTAGGGGTACCCCGATCCATCCCAATGCTCATGGTGATGCGCGATCATGGCTGTCGCCTTCCGGAGGAAGGCAAACGGCTCAAGCAAGATAGATCCGAGTCGGGGATGATTCTGAATAGTTGCGTAGGAGTCCGCATCGAGCGGTTGTCGACTCGTCCGCAGGGGAGCAGGGAGCATCAAGAGACCGATGTCATGGAGGAGAGCAGCCAGCTCCAATTGGTGCAGGACCCCCCTATGCAACCCCATGGCTTGTCCAATTTGCATGGTAATGACCGAGGTGGCTTCGCCATGTCCGGCTTGCCAGGGCAGAAGGCGATCCAGTTCCTTCGTCACTTGTCGAACCAAAATGCTCTCCAAATCACATCGGGATGTCGGAGGAAGATTGAGTCGGTCGATCTTCTGGAGCATGCCTTGAATGGTAAGAACAGCTGGTTTGCCCTGATCAACGCTATGGATATGCATGAGCTACCTCCTGAAAAACAAAGAGCCCGAAACCACTTATGTGATTCCGGGCTCTGGGTGAACAACCGCTGGCCGCTAACGGGATCTGTGTTTGCTCTATTGTGGAGCTACGATTCCGGTGGTCGTTTCCCCCCCATGAGCGGCTGTCCGAGCACCCACATTTCATAGAGTGGAACAACCATCATGACCAGAAAGCTTAGTGTCATCAGCGTGTCGCCAGTGAGCATGGAGAGCACAAAAATCGGAGACACGTAGCTGATGAGCCAAGGCGACAGCAGATCAAGTATGACTCCGCCAAATCCGGCCCAGGTGACGATGGTCTTGAGGGCATGGCTGGCATTGGTCAGGTACATCACATGAATCAAAATCATGAAGACGACCGGCATGGTGAAGAGGTGGAAATGGGTGATTTCCGCCAACTCTCGAAACGACATAGGCTCGCCGAAAGTGGCATCCGATCCGCGATAGTGTTCGGCAATGCCTTGTGGTGATAATCCTGTCATGCTATGGGCCCAAAAAAATGAGAAGCAAAATCCAACGAACATCAATAATAAAAACAATGTATAGAGCAACCGGACATGACGATCAGAGTCACGCAGCTTAAATGTCCGGTTGAAATTTCTCATGTCTGGGACGCGGGGTCCGCTTCGACTAATTGCCAAATATCGACGGCAGGAAGCCTTTGTCTCTTTTGGAGACCACCGTGTCACTACCGATTCCAGCCGGCTTCAAATAAAACTCGTCGACCAATACCAGAGCTCGTTTAATTCCGGCGCTCATGGAACGGACGGACATGGTGGCACCAGAGATGTTGATGATGTCCTTATTGATCCGGACTGGGTCGAGGACGGACTTGCCTTCATATTGTGCATTAAACCGCTTCTGCCGAACCTCACTACCGCGCGCTTCACGAAACACAAGCAGTTCAACATCGGACACCAATCCTTTGTTATCCACGCCGACCATGTAGGTCATCGGTTTGTGCTTGCCGATCGTATTCTGGACGAGGGCATAGCCGTCGATTTGTGATCCGGTTTCCCCGATATACACTTCAAAGGATTCTTCAGGAAACTTCCAGCCGATACGCTCCTCGATCTGAGTTTTTTTCTCGGGATTTAGTCTGATGATCTCTTTTCGGACGCGTTCGGATTTCGGGAGCATGAGCTTCAGACTCTCGTCTTCTTTGAGATAGACCTCAGCCATATTCATCTCTTGATCGGTGAGAAAGCGTTTCAGGTCGGTATCCCAAATACGCTCAGCTCCAATCGAGGGGGTAGGGATTAGAGATATGATGATCAATAAGCACAAAAGGCTGATACTCATGGGTTGGTTCCGCACCCTTTCTCTTTGATTCGAGCATTGAGTTTATCTGTGATCTCGTCCATTACTTCCTCGGAAGGCTCTACTGGCCACCATTTTGCTGCTTGCTGAGAGGCACCACCCCTCGCGTGCCAACGTTGCCGAATCTCAAGGACATTGACCGAGGACTGGCCATTGTTGTCCCTGACGATCACTGTCAACCGGGCTCGTTCACGATTGCCGAATCCCTCGCGTCCAAAGATCCCATAGGGACGGTTTTTCCCTTCCATCTCGATCCATGCCGTTTCGATCGTTCCAGTACGTTTGTTTTCTGATGTGACTGAGTAGCCTTTCATGGTGTCCAACGTTGTGTCCCAGACGGTATCGTAGGAGCAGAGGAATGTATGATCACGGCTTCCACTCAATGAGGCACAGGCTGTTAATGCTAAAACGGGGAGGAGAACAATTACACGCATGAGTTGGTTCCTATCACATTGTATGTTTGGGAGGCCGGAAGAACCGGCCTCCACGCACTCCTTAAAAATACGTCGCGGCTGAAATGACAAAGGCACTGTCGTGAATGCGCTGGTCGTTGTTCGGATTGAGTGATTTCGGCATGTACTGGTAGCTCATCTTAATGACCGCATCCTCGACGGGGCGATAGTTTAAACCAAATGAAATTTGCTCGAGCTCTCCCCCGTTCTCTCCTTTGTTGGCCAAATTCAAGTTGACTCGGTCATAGCGAATGACGGCGGTGAAGGTTGAGCCTTCGCCAAACCGTTTGGGGGAGAGCCTTGTCAAGAATGAAGGCATGAAGTGGTAGTTGCCTTGAATGTAAAACCCCTGCATTCTTTCTGGGGGCAAGCCTAGGGGATTCAGTGTGTTGACACCGGTAAGTAGAGAGCCAGGTGAAAACCCTCCGAAGGTACTTCCGGTAATTGCCCGTGAGTTTCCTCGGGCATGGGCCCAGGCTGCTTCACCGATAAGCTCAAACGGACCTTTTTGAATTGTCCAATCAACTGCGAAGATGCTGAGCGGATTGTAACTCGTCGCTGATTGGTTGCCGAAGTATCCTGATCCGGCCACTTCCACACCGAGTATGGGACTGAAAGCGAGGCGGCCAGAAACCGCTTTGCCGTTATTGATGTCCAGCCCATCCGCGGATCCACATTTTCGCTGGCGGGTTTCTTTTGTGCCCCCTGTTTCAGTGATACGTGGTTCGCCATCGTTGTTGTAGCCGCAGGGACCAGTCGTAAAGTACACTTCATAATCGAGTTTGCCGGTCCGGCCTGGGTAAAACGTGCCATACAAGCCTGCGCCTGTCTCAGACATGGTCGAGGGAATGATCAGTCGACTGACAATAGGTCGATCAGTCAGGTCGTTTAGCGGGGAATCGTGTAGAAGGTTGAACTTTCCGAGAGGAATGAGGACAATTCCTCCTCGCAGGTTGACCTTTTCATTAATAAGATAGTCAACGTGAGCAAATTCCAGGCTGATCTCAACATCATTGGTTGCCCTGATCGCATGTTCGATCTCGATTTCTGAGGCAAATTTGAGATGTTCGGTGATGTCAGCGTAAATAAAGGGGACAAATCGTTGCTGGTCGAACCCGTTGGTGGTTCCACCGGGACGGCCTGATTCAAGCACAGAGTTTCGGTGTGCGCGATATTGAATATCGAAATATCCCCCGACAATTGCTTTTGGAAAGGATACGAATGGCTTGGCGTATATCAGCCGGCCTGATCCACTTGAACTGAACGAGAGCGGTGCTTGTTGCCCCGACCGGCGTTCTTTCCCGACCTCCGGAAGTGAGCCGATCCCAGGCTCTGCTGCTGGTGCCGCGGAGCCTTCATGGCGGTCCATGGCGCCTTCTCGCCGCTCATGTTCTTGCAGGCGCTTTTCTACTGCCTCATCGACCAATTTCTTAATTTCCTCCGGGGTCAAGTTTTCCGCGAGTACCGGCATGGCCGGTAAGCTCATGATCACAAGAGCCCCGAGGATTGACCGTAACTTCATCGGTATCCTCCCGTATTATGGTGTTGTGGTCTGACTCGGGACTCGACGGTCTCTGGTCTTTAGCGTAACTCGTATGGATGGTCAGGTACGACTGCCTCCTGTGTGAGATGAGATTACGTGGAAACGGTTCCCCACCCTTCGATTGAAGAAAAAGGGATGACGACAATGCGTTTGCACCGCTTACACTTCAGCTCGAGCCCTTGTCCGCACACTTTGGCGATCAATTGCCCGCACTCACAGCGCGTCTCAAGAATCCGGTGACTTTCGGATACGGAAGCTCTTGCACTTGTCATAAACACACGAGCCGCTGGTTTAGGTGAAATTGAGAACGATTATTAATATCCTGATCGACGCTCTGCTGTCAAGGCATAATTTCAGTCGAGTGGAGCTGCCAGTGTCTCTATAAATTTCGTATAATTTCCAGGCATGTCTGAAGCTTGGTCAGGTTCAAGGAATGTTCGTGCTGATCACGATCGCTGGCTTGTGGGGATGTGTGTCCCAATTGCCTGCGTTGAGTGATCCAACCGATGTGACCGAGAGCCTTGTTGTTGGGTGAGTTATGACGGTCTTGACCGGTGATCAATCTCGGAAGTATTTGCCAGCCGTACGGTTTTTTGAATCGGAGAACCACGCGTCTCACAAGCGATTCCAAGTCGAGATGAGCCTCCACGATCGATATGTTGCTGTGAATCTGCCGTCCGGGCAGTAACGGTTGTCACACGTGCAGATTGGTGAGGGACCGTTCATGTCTATGGAATGATCTTTGTGGTCGATGCCCCTGCTAGTACGTATGTGGGGACTTGGAGGTTTGGAGTTGAGTCACCTTGCTATGAGAGGATGCGATGTTTGCTGATCAGCCGAGGCGGCGAGGACACAGGAATTTCTCGCTGACGAGTATCCGGCCTTAGGCAGGTGCCCAGTGCTTGAAACACTCCCGCAAGCGGCACAACTGGAAATACGGTTCTATGAAGTCATGCCGTACCCGCGGGATCCGAGAGACTTTCGCCGGCATTAGTGGTAAGGGTGGTAGGATAATGAAAAACTCTCACTCCTCTCTCAGCTCTTTGACGATCCTCCTTCTTGCTCTGATCATACTAGGAGGTTGTGCAGAAATACGGTCAGCCGCTCCGCCCATTGTCACGAAACGTGCTCAGATGCACATGGGGACGCTTGTGACGGTTACAGCCGTTGCGTCGGACAAAAAGAAGGGTGACCGTGCTGTCCAGGCTGCTTTCGATGAGATTAAGCGACTTGAACAGTTATTGAGTACGTGGCGTTCTGATAGTGAACTCTCACGGGTGAATGCCGAAGCCGGTCGCCAATCTGTCGAGGTAAGTCGAGATACATTTGAGGTGGTGGTGCGATCTCTGGAAATGGCGCAACTCACCCATGGAGGCTTCAATATTGCGCTGGGACCTGCAATCGAAGCGTGGAGTGTAACCGAGCGACAGGACATTCCGGCCGAGAGCGAGTTGCAGCATGTGAAGCCCCTCATCGATTGGACGAGCATTCGCGTGGATCACGAAGCTCGAACTATTTTCCTGCCACGCAAAGGAATGAGGGTGGATGTTGGTGGAATTGGCAAGGGATATGCCGCAGATCAAGCGGTTGAGGAGATGAAGCGGGCAGGAGCTGAAGGGGGAGTAGTCGCATTGTCGGGAGACATCAAAACATTCGGCGCTCTTCCTGATCGCCGTGGGTTTCCCGTCGGGATCAGACACCCACGGGAAGAAGGAGCGTTGATTGCCGTCATTGATCTGCAAGATGAAGCGATCTCAACAGCTGGCGACTATGAACGGTTCTTTGTACGGGATGGCGTGAGGTATCATCATATCCTCGACCCTCACACGTTACAGCCGGCACGTGGATGTCAGAGTGTGACGGTGATTGCCAAGGACGGTGTAGTTGCCGACGGGCTCGATACAGGGATTTTTGTCCTGGGACCAGAAGAAGGGATGGCGCTGGTAGAACGTCTATCGGACGTCGAAGCGATCATCATCGATGCGAAGGGCACCATGAGGGTGTCATCAGGGCTTCGTGATCGGTTGCGCATACCATGAGGATGACAGGCGATTATCGGGCCGTCCGTAGATCGTAGCTGATGGAGAGTTTTACCGATATCTGAGGACGTTCAAGTGGATGAGCAAGTTTCACTGGTGGACCGTTTCTGACGTCCTCCAGCGCCACCTGGTCCAAGGTGGCATTCCCTGAGCCCTTGGCGATGCGCACATTGCTCAGCGAGCCATCTTCGTGCAAGAGCGCAATCAGCGTGACCTTTCCTTCAATTCCCTCGGCACGTAATGCTGCGGGGTAGCGTTTGTCGAGGCCTTCGATCCACTTCGCCATGAGAGTGGTGAGCCATCGATAGTCGATATCGGCTGATTGCTGTGAGCCGGCCGATGCTACCGGAGTATTGGGAGAGGTTGAAGAGGGACTCATCTCTGATGGTGATGGGGGTAACTGATTCATGTCGGTGTGGGGGACCGAAGCTTGTTCAGTCAGTGGCACGAGCTGAGGGGATGAAGGAACTGGTACCACTTGTGGTGCGCTTGATTCGTTCAGAAGTGGTTCCGCCTGTTGTGGTGGAGCGAGCTCGGTTGTTGGCTCAGGTGGAGTTGACGCAACCGGTGTTGATTTTATACGTTGAACAGGACGTATCGACGAAGGAGGATGCTTGGTTGGCGGAGTTGCTGGCGCGACAGGAGCAAGGGAAGACGCCGTTCCAGAAGGCGAATGAGTGGCCACCATGGCCACATCCCATTGGAACAGTTCCCCTTGTGGGTCCAGGTGGATACGCTGTACGAGCAGGATGCTGGCGAGAATCAAGCCGACATGTAAGAGGCACGAGAGAAACCAGCCAGTGACTGTGAAGTTGGAATAAGTCAGCGGAGGTTGCAATGAGCCTGGCATTTAGAGCCGAATGACCTCCAAGCTCACCTGATGAAATCCTAAGCCTCGAATCTCATCGACGAGGGCGACGAACTTTTCCAGCAAGGTGACCTTATCTGCACGAACGACCACCGCCGACTCGCGGGGCCGAGTGCTCAGGGCCGTGGGAAGACCGCCTTCTGGGATCGGCGTATCGTTGATAAACAAGTTCCCATCCGCCGTCAACGCAATCACGATGGGCACGTCTTGCCGATCACTGACCGCTTTCGCTTTGGCGAGATTGACGGGGATTTGCCCCGTGCTGATGAAGGTGGCCGTGGTCAACACGATGACCAGCAGAACCAACATCACATCGACGAGCGGAATAACGTTGATTTGATCAATGTTCCGTTCCATGTTGTGCCTTATACTCGGTCAATAGTTCAGTGACGCGACGACGGAGTAGGTTGTTCATCACGACGCAAGGAATCGCGACCAAGAGCCCGACGGCGGTCGCCTTTAATGCCAGACTTAACCCAATCATGATTGTGTTGACCGCCATGGTTCCAGATGTTCCCATCGTATGGAACGTTAACATGATACCAAGCACGGTTCCGAGGAGGCCAATATAAGGAGCATTGGCGGCAACGGTGCCGATTATCACCAGTCGCTGAGTGAGGGTAATTTCCAGCAGCTGCGCGTTGGAAAACTGAGAGAAGTTGATCCGTTTGTAGAAGAGCCACCGTTCGATGGCCACTGCGACGGACCACACACTGAGCACCAATAAGAGACCGATAACCCCGTAATCAATCACGTCTTTCAATGCGTCCATCGCGACTCCTTACAGTGTGGAAGGGGGCGTAAGCTAGGTGGGGTTGGGAACCTCAACGCTGGTTCATCCATGCCAGATCTCAGGGGAAGCTGTCAATCACCACCTGCGTCCAGTTTCTCCCGGTGTCGCGACGGACCAGGGGGTGGTTCCGCCTGAAACAGTACGGTATGGGTGGCCGATACGCGGAGTTCGACGGAGGTGCCTTCTTGGTAGACGCTGGTCGAACTTTCACTACTATGGACGAGCTGACCGGAAGGCAATTGAACCCTGTACAAATTTTCGGATCCGCGGAACTGTCTTGCCACGATTTTGGGTTCAGCGGATTCATTAGGCACAAGGTGCACGTCGTCTGGGCGAATCATGACGACCACGTGCTCTCCTTCAGAGCCGGTGATCGTATTAGGGAACTCTCCGAGCTCGGTGTGAACCACTCCCTGGTGAATCTGGCCGGAAATGAAGTCGGCTTGGCCGACAAAGTCGGCCACGAACCTTGTGGCCGGGAGATGGTAAATGAGTTCGGGGGAATCCATCTGCTCGAGTATCCCTTGATTCAATACAGCGATACGGTCAGCCATGGCAAAGGCTTCCTCATGGTCATGCGTGACCAGGATGGTGGTGGTGTTCATCTGATGTAACAGGGCGTGAACTTCTTGGCGCATACGACCGGCCATGTCGGGGTCCAGATTGCTGAATGGTTCATCCAGCAAGAGTAACACCGGATTTTGCACCAACGCCCGTGCGAGTGCCACTCGTTGCTGCTGTCCTCCCGATAACTCATGAGGGTATCGGCGTTCAAATCCTTCCAATCCGGTCAGACACAGCATCTCATCGACCCGACGTGTTCGTTCTGCCCGAGGTAAGTGGTTGAGTCCAAACGCAATGTTGTCGGCGACACGTAGGTGTGGAAAGAGCGCGTATTCCTGAAAGACCATGCCGACGCGGCGATGTTCTGTCGGAATCGTCTCCGAGGGGGATGAGACCACCCGTCCCGATAAGCGAATTTCCCCAGACCGTACAGGCTCGAATCCGGCGATGGCCCGCAGAACGGTGGTTTTCCCGCAGCCGGATGGTCCAAGCAGACAGAGAATTTCACCTTCCTTGGCGGAGAATGAAATATTACGAATGGCAGGTCGATGTGGATCGTAGGCACAGGAGATCGAGCGAAGCTCCAAGATAGAAGTCCTCTGAGAGAAGAGTTGAGCGCGTGTGTGGAGGTAGTCGATATTCATCGGTCTGGTCTGTGCCGGTATGTTCATGATGGTTCCTTACGCGGCCCGCCAATCACGGGACAGCAACAAGACGAGGGCGGGCAGACCGACAAGCACAATCAAGAGGGCAGAGGGAGCCGCCAGTTGATAATATTCTTCGCTTGCTTCCAGCCAGACCCGGATGGCTAGCGTATCGAATCCGACTGGGCGGAGCAGGAGTGTGGCGGGAAGTTCTTTCATCGTTTGAAGAAAGACCAGGACCCAGGCTACGATGATGCCATTCCGGATCAGTGGCAACGTGACCTGTCGCACGGTCTCGCGAGCGCTCAGCCCGAGGGTGCGGGCGACTTCCTCAAGATTGGGTGTGATCTGCTGGATTGCAGGCTCGAGTGATTGTAGCCCAGCCGGGAGGAAATGCAAGACGTAGGCGATGACCAACACGATTACTGTTCCATAGACGACCGGTATCAGGTTGAGACAGAGGACCAGTACGGCGAGTGCGGCCACTGGCCCTGGTAACACGTAGCCGGCATAGGCGGCCTGCAGGCAGCCTATGTTGAACCATGTGGGTTTCCGACTTGCTAGATAAGCCAACGGCAGTCCGATGAGCACACTGGCTGTGGCCGCCAGGGTCGCGAGCAAGGCGCTGTTCCAGACAAAGCCGAAGAACCGCGCATCGAGAGTGGCGAGAGCCTCCGGAGAGAAGCTCCACATGATCAGGAGGCACATGGGGACACCGAAGGCTGCTCCCATGATCACGGAGAGACATACGGTCAAGCCTACGGTCTGGAGCCGGCTGCAATGGAATCGTTGCGGAGCGCGGTAGCGACCAGCAGTTTGATAATAGCGACTCTTCCGGCGAAACCATCGTTCGGTTAATAAGAACAGGAGTGCCAGGACGACCAACAACAGGCTCAAAATACTGGCGGCCTGGTTGTCCAACTGGCCGGTCATTTGTTGAAACACGGCATAGGTCAGTGTTTGGTAGCGTAACAATGACACGGCTCCGAAATCGGAGACCACATACAGGATGACTAGTGCGACACCGGCGACGATCGACGGTCGCAACAGCGGGAGCGTGACGAAAAAGATTCTCCTCAGAGAGGAGGCGCCGCAGGTACGGGCGACTTCTTCAAACGACACGTTGAAGTTCAGGAGTGCACTGCGGGTAAGCAAATAGATGAACGGGAATGTCGCGAGCGCCATGACCAAAGTGACGCCCATAAAACTTTGAGGCGAGAAGATTCTGGCTTGGGGGCCAGCCACTATCTGCCACAGGTACTCGACTGGGCCGCCGAATCCCAAGAGGTAGTTGAAGACGGAGGCCAACACGTACGTCGGCATGGCCAGTGGAAGCACGAGGGCCAATTCCCAAAGTCGGCGCCCAGGAAATTCAAATCGGGTGACGATCCATGCGGTCGAGACACCCAGTCCGAGTGCGAGTATTGCGACAGCCCCGGCCAAGAAAACCGTGTTCCAGAGGAGCTCAGGTACACGGGTTGTCCAGAGGAGAGACCAGACCTCCAAATCGGCTGTAAAGGCTAGGGCTATGATATAGATCAATGGGAAGAGAATCAGCGCGGCACTGGCCAAAGCAGCCAATTGGAGGGAGGAGAACGATGATGAACGGGCGGCAATCACAGGTCACTCGGGGTTACCGCATGCCCACTTGCTCGATGAGTCGCAGGGTGGGTGCCCGGAGTTCAGCAAGCTTGGCCAATGGCACCATGGCCGCCCGGAAGTTCTTTCGCTCGATGAGAGCCGGGTCAGCTTGAACCTCGGGATGGAGCGGATATTCTTTGTCGAGGTCGGCGAACAGCTTTTGACCTGCCTGCGCCACGAGGAATTCGACGAGCAGTTTGGCCTGTTCCATGCGAGGCGTGTGTTTGAGGATACCGATGCCGGCCACGTTCATAATGGCTCCCATCCCGCCTTCCTGTTGATCTGGCATCAACACGGCTACCGGCGCGGCCGGTTGTGTGGCGAGGTGCCGATAGACATAGTAGTGATTGACGATGCCTAGCGCGACCTGGCCTTTCGCAACCGCATCGACGATCTGGGAACTGTTCTGGTAGACGTGCGTCCCGGCGTTGTCGCGAAGCCCCTCCAAGAATTTCTTGGTGCGATCATCACCGATACTCGCTCGGATCACGGAGACGCCTGCGTGCAGATATTCGCTCCCAGCGTTCGGAATGGCGAGCTGTCCCTTCCATGCGGGATCGGCCAAGTCCAGCAGCGACTTGATTCGGTCTGGCTTTACCATGGTGGTGTTATAAGCAATGATCCAAAATCGTCCTGACAAGCCGATCCAGCTGTTATCCGTTGCTCGAAATTGAGGAGGAATCGCCCTTTCGACTTCGCGCATGCTCAGTGGTCGGAACAGTCCAGCCGTGCGGGCAATTTCCAAACTTCCGGCGTCGTTCGTGATGAACACATCAGCAGGACTTCGAGTGCCCTCCGCTTTCATCCGGTTCACCAGTTCGGTCGTTCCGGAGGACAACAATGCGATGCGGATGCCGGTCTTTGCGGTGAACTGGTCCAGAACCGGCTTGATCAACCGTTCTGCTCGGCCGGAGTAGACGGTCAACTGGTCGGCGGCGGTTGCGACGCTCGGAATAATTATGGAGAGGCACAGGACGACACAGGCGGCTGCTCTGCCGATGCGCGGACAGCGCTTGGCAAACAGAGCGGTACGAGGAGCCCGGTGAAGGAAACTCGTCACAATAGACCTTTGTACGAACAAGAGCGGATAAATTTGAAATTGATAAGCTATATCAAAAAGAATAGCAGAATCAATGGATGGGGGTCAATGACGGCAGCGGGAGCAGAGTCCGTAGAGTTCGAGTCGGTGGGTGCTGATCGTAAAGCCGTTTCTGGTCGCGACTTCCTCTTGGAGGCGCTCGATATCGCAGTTTTCAAATTCCACGATCTTGCCGCAACCTGTGCAGATGAGATGATCGTGATGGCCCTTATGGGAGACGTTGTCATACTGGGTCTGCGTCCCAAAGTGTCGTGCTTGAGCGAGCCCCGCCTCGCAAAACAGATTGAGGGTCCGGTAAATGGTTGCAAGTCCGAGATGGGGATCTTTGCGGGCCAACTGGTGGTACATCTGCTCGGCCGTGATGTGCTCTTGCTTCAGAAACGCGTCGAGGATCAACTCACGCTGGCGCGTAAATTTGAGCTGATGTCTCCCGAGATGCTCTTTCAGAACGCTCATTTCCTTGGCATGTTTGGACATATCGAAGTCTGCCCCTCCCAGGGGGGGAATTAAAGACGAAATGAAGCAGTGGGTCAAGAGTTTCTTGTAGACCTACACGAGGCAGTGGAGTTCCCTTTGACGGGCGCTTCCATGACTGTCTATAGTGGGGGACCTCGATCTTAGCGCAAGGAACTTGTGAGAACACCCAGCCACATTCTTGTGGATCGTGCTCTGTTGCTCTACATTGTGCAACTAGCCGAACCCCATGGGCTGCTGAGCGATGTCAAGCTGCAGCAGCTTTGCTTCCTGTGCGAGCTCCAAACCTTCGCCAAAGGGTTCAAGGCGCTCCATTTCGAATTCTTCCGGTTTGCGTACGGAGCCTTCAGTAAAGAGCTGGATAATGACGTGACGTCGCTCCGTCGGAAAGGTCGGATTGAAAACTTCACCGTTTCAGATCAGGCTAAGGAAGAGGCGATCCCGTTGCTGCTCGCAGCTGTTGAAGGGGTGGAAGCCAACGAGCGGGTGAAAGAGATCATTGAGGCCGTCGTGGCGACCTATGCGCCACAAGACAGTGGGACGATCACGAACTCGGTCGAGGCGGTGCAGTTGACGACGCCCCAGGAACCTGAACTCAAAATCCCGATTCGAGATATCGTGTTCCACACCACATTGCTTGTGCCGCAGCGGATTGAGGTGAAGGCTGAATTCACCATCCCTTCCGGCATCGCGGCAAAACTCAATGCCGCGATGGGGTATGAAGCCCGACCGGCGTGGGACACTCAGAGTTGGTAGAGCTCGCCGTATTTTTGTTCCGCATAGTTGAGGAAGGGCTCGGGGCGGAGTGAGGAGC
Organism: Nitrospira sp.; assembly: GCA_019636915.1. Taxonomy (GTDB): domain Bacteria; phylum Nitrospirota; class Nitrospiria; order Nitrospirales; family Nitrospiraceae; genus Nitrospira_D. Next base: position 17,591 of record JAHBWQ010000020.1, read on the forward strand.
CCGTGACCCGTTCGGCCAGGTGGGCTGGCGTGAACATGCGGCCCCAGCGGTGGATTTTCTGCTCCAACCATCGGCGCAGGGGGAGCAATTGCCCTGTAGCGATGGTGTCCTCCAATTGTGGGATCTCCAATTTGGCCTGTTCGAAGAATTGGATGGAATACAGGTTGCCTAAGGTATAGGTCGGGAAATACCCGAAGGCACCGAACGACCAGTGGACGTCCTGCAACACGCCTTCGGCATCGGATAGTGGTCTGATGCCGAGGTATTCTTCCATCTTGTTATTCCAGAGCTGAGGCAATTCGTCCGGCTGAATCGTGCCTTCCACCAGCCCTTGCTCAATCTCAAACCGCAACATGATGTGGAGATTGTAGGTCAATTCGTCGGCTTCCACGCGAATCAGCGAGGGCTGCACACGATTGATTGCGGCATAGAATTGTTCGACAGCCATGCCGTGCAGTTGGTCCGGAAAGGTCTGCTGTAAAATCGGAAAAAAGAAGCGCCAGAACGGACGAGAGCGCCCGACGCAGTTCTCCCAGAGACGGGATTGGCTCTCATGGATCCCCAGGGAAACCGAGTCGCCCAGCGGCGTGCCGAAATAGCGCTGATCCAGACCCTGGTCGTACAGCCCATGTCCTCCCTCGTGGATACAGCTGAACAGGCATGATTGAAGTTCCCGTTCATGCACGCGGGTTGTTACACGTACATCGGTCGGATGAAACGAGGTCGTAAAGGGATGGGCTGAGAGATCCAGCCGACCGCGTTGAAAATCATACCCCATCGCCGTCAAGACCAGTCGCCCGAATTCCATCTGCCGGTCATGGTCATAGGCGTGGTGCAGAACGCGGTCGTCAATCTGAACCCGACTCTGGGTAATCTTTTTCAGCAACGGCACCAGGCGAGCCTTCAGCAGGGCAAACATCGGTTGGAGGGTCGCAATAGTTGCTCCTGGCTCATACACATCGAGCAATGCGTTGTAGGGTGAACCCTGATAGCCAAGGTACTCCGCTTCTTCTCGTTTAAGCTGGAGCACTGTTTGCAGGTTCGGAAGGAACAGCGAAAACTTGTCGTGTTGTTTGGCCTCTGCCCAGACCTGTTGGGCGAGGGAACATTCCCGACTGAGCTTCATCACAAAGTCCGATGGGAGCTTCTGTGCGCGGTTGAAGTCTCGCCACACCTCCCGTAACAGCGATCGTGACGGTTCATCCCATGTGTCGCCTGGTTGTTCGGTTGCCTGGCCGGTTGCCGGATCCACCCACTGAGACAAGAGCGACTGTACCTCTGATGACACCAATTTCTGATGGGCGATGCCTTGAAGCACCGCGATCTGTTCGGCCCGTGCTTCCCCTCCGCCGGTCGGCATATAGGTTTCCTGATCCCAGGACAACACCGAGGCGGCGCTGTTGATCCGTTGAATTTCCAAGAGTCTTGTCGTGAGAGGTTTCAACGTCGCGAGGGTTTTCAAATCGTCCTCCTGTTCCCTATGCTAAGATTCGTGTTCGCAATTCCGTAGTTGGGCGCAGTGTACGCAAGGGCAGACGCGTTTTCAAATAGCTGAAAGGGATTCTCATGGAAAAGCTAGTTCCACCAGAGATCGAAGCATATGCTGAGCGGCATTCCATGCAGGAGTCGGCCATCTGTCGCGCCTTGCGCGAAGAGACTCAGCGGACGATGGAATATCACCAGATGCTGGTCGGCCCGTTGGAAGGGGCGTTTCTCAAAATGATGACGCAGTTGGTCGGCGCCATACGCGTGCTCGAGATCGGGATGTTTACGGGTTACAGCGCCCTCTGCTTTGCCGAAGCCTTGCCGGAACATGGAACGGTGATCACCTGTGAGATTAACGAAAAGTCAGCGGCCGTGGCTCGACGCTATTTCGCGCAGGCTCCATTCGGGAGCAAGATCAGTATAAGCATTGGACCGGCGCTGGATACCATGCGGATGCTCACAGGACCGTTCGATCTCATCTTCATCGATGCCGACAAGGTCAATTACCTGAATTACTACAGACGCTCGCTCGACTTGCTGGCGCCGAAGGGCGTCATCTTGATCGATAACGTGCTCTGGAGCGGCGAGGTCTTGAAGCAGCCGCCGCCTGATGAATCTACGGCTGCCATTCAGGAGCTCAACCGTGTCGTTTCAACCGATCCTCGTGTGAGCGCAGTGTTGGTGACGATCCGGGATGGGGTTTTGGTGATAAAGAGAACGGGCTAGTAAGGTGATTGACTGGTCCCGCTTAGAAGGTAGAAGCTGAGATTACTATGGTTTTGATTCAGACAGATGACCAACGGCAATCACGGCATGTGCTTCTCTTCAGCGGCCACATGATCGATGCGCCGAACAGGCCGAAGCCGCGTTTCCCTGCTGCCAAGGAATCGAGTGCTGCACAGAAGATTGCAGAGGCCCTCGATCGTCTCTGTGCTGGCTCAGAGGATCTGGCATTCACGCAAGGCGCCTGTGGCGGCGATCTGTTGTTCACCGAAGCCTGTCAGCAGTGTGGGGTGACAGTCCAGTGGTTGCAACCGTTCGATGAGCCTGAATTCATTCAGAAGTCGGTCGTCTGTCACAGCGAAACCTGGCGCGCCCGGTATCTAGAAGCCAAAACGAAGCTCACGACAGAGATTCGCTCCGCTCCACGAGATCTAGGCCCATTGCCCACAAGAGGCGATCCCTATGAACGGTGCAACCTGTGGCTCCTCTCGACGGCCATGTCATATGGTGTCAGAAAAGTTCATTTCATCTGTCTCTGGGACGGTGGGGGAGGTGACGGTCCTGGTGGGACTGCGCATATGTATCAAGAAGTGAACAGGCAGACTGGCCAGGTTATCTGGATTGACAGCCGTACCCTGTAATCGAAACTGACGGAGCTGAATCCATTTCGATACAGGGGGTGTATCCTTTTAGATTCTCTACCCTGATCTATCCACACCAGTATTGAGCGAGATGTGTTCCCGTGAGCCTTCCAGGGGAGCCTGGAAATGCTGTATTCTCCCTTCCTGTAGTAGAGCCTAGGTGTGAAATCGTGCTCGTCCTCCTCTAGCTTATGAAGTGGCAAGTAGCTTGCTCCTGCTCTAGAGGGATGGAATCTCAGCAGTGTGCAGTGTCGAATATGACCACAGAAAGGAGATGCTATGGCCAAACGAGCGGTGCTCATCGGGATCAACAAATATCAAATTCCCGGGTCTGATCTGAATGGGTGTGTCAATGACGTGAAGAATCTGAGCGGGGCACTGAAAACCTATTGTGGATTTGCGGACAAGGACATCACGACCCTCATCGACCTCAAGGCGACGAAGAAGGCGATGCAAACAGCGATTGAAAAATTGATCAAAGGTGGGGAAAAGGGCGACACCTTGCTGCTCCACTATTCGGGACATGGCTCGAATGTCCCGGATGACAATGGGGATGAAGCAGACCACCGTGATGAGATCCTGTGCCCAACCGACCTCGATTGGAAGGATACCCTGCGCGACGACTGGTTGCGAAAGACCTTCGATAAGCTGCGAGTCGGCGTGAGTCTCACCGTGATTATGGACTGTTGCCATTCTGGGACCAATACGCGTGCCATTCTTCCACCGGATGCGCCAGTCCGAGAACGGTTCCTCCCGTGCCCGCTGGATCTGATGGCGACCGAATCCGGTCGGAAGCTGCGCGGAACGCTTCGTGGTCAGCTGGGCAAGGCGCCACGCGGACGGAAGCGAAAGAGCGATATCGTCCACGCCGACATTCAAGAGATGTTGATTACCGGCTGTCGCGATACACAGACTTCTGCCGATGCCCATATCGGCGGTACGTATAACGGTGCGCTCACCTATTACCTGGTCGAGTCGATCAAAGAGGCTCGTGGTCAACTGACCTACCGTGAACTGCATCAGCGGACCATCGCCAAATTGAAGCAGAATGATTACGACCAAGTACCCCAGCTCGAAGGGAAGCGTGCGTCGTTCGATAAGCAGTTTCTCAGCTAGGAAGGCTAAGGGCCCCAGCGGCTTGAACGCATTGTCGGGAATAGCACCCGTGTTTTAGGGAAGTCGCTCTCCACGGGAGAGGGCGAGATCGGCAGGCATGATACAGGAGACTTCAGTCAACAATTCCCGTGCTGCTTCCTGTAATGAGTGTCAGACATTCGATCAGGAGGCAGAGCGAACACTGGCAGAGCATATTCAGACATCGGGCTTTTGGTGCTCGATGGCCGACGGGTTTGCGCAAAGCGCATCAGCAAATTATCCTTAGTTCTGAACATAGGCGAATAATCGCATCTCTGTGTTCATTGTCCAGTGTATCGCATAAGCGACAGAGAGGAGGAAGCGATGCCGCAATCTGAAGCCCTAGAGCGTGAGATCCGTAAGCGAGAGGCCCATAGCTATCTGAAGGGAAAATATGTGCGGTTTGAGACTGCGGACAGACTGTGGAAACAGCTCAAAGATGATGATGAGATATCATTGGCCCGTTCTGTCATTGCCAAGCTACGGAGTGATAATAAAAACCTTTCCGATAAGGTTCCATTCGATAAGGAAAACAAGCTATGCCAGCAACATGCTGAACTGACCAGCAAAGACCCTGAACTGAGTGTTCAGGTGCGTCACGACGAGGCGCTAGAGATTCTCGGTCGAAAATTTCCACTAGAGGATGCATCACTCGATGGTAATGGGGAAGTGTTGGGCATTGCCGGAGGAATTTGCAAAAGGCGATGGATGGATTTAGGGCAGTATGAGGATTTGCGCCGTGCTGCCGACTATTACATGCGAGGAGCGAAAGGGCCGGTGGGCGACGATGGATATGCCTACATCAACGCAGCCTTCTTGCAAGATCTTCTGGCACATGTCTCTGGGGTCGAGAGCGATACTCGAAGAGAAGCTCGTGCGCTTCGTGAGAAGATTCTCCAAGAACTCACCCCATTAGATAAGATAGCAGATGACTGTCGTTGGTGGAATGCTGCAACGCGTGCCGAGGCTCTATTTGGCCTTGGACGTTATAAAGATGCTGCTGAGGCTTTTGCGGCAGTAACGCAACGCCCAGTACCCTGGAAGTTGCAGACGACAGCACAGCAGCTCGCCACGCTAGCCCATCTGCACAATGATCGCCCACTTAATAATCCGGACATTCATGCGGTGTTCGAGGCACTGCTGCCAGGAGCTGCAACGGTGGCACGTTCGGCGTTAATTGGTAAGGTAGGTCTCGCACTCTCAGGCGGTGGATTCCGGGCGTCATTCTATCATCTGGGAGTGCTGGCGCGGCTAGCCGAGCTGGATGTGTTGCGACACATTGATGTCCTTTCTTGCGTTTCGGGAGGGAGCATCGTCGGAGCCTGTTACTGGTTAATGCTACGCAACCGGTTGTCAGCGCAGGCTCCTCTAGCGCACGCGGACTATATCAAATTGGTTCAAGATCTGATCGAGCACTTCTCCCAGGCTGTTAATCAAAATCTTCGAGGGAGGGCTCAGCCATCCAAGAGAGAAGTTCTCTGGGGATTTATTACTGGTGATAAAGGCGCGATTGATACTAAAGAAATTGCCGAGGCTCTGGAGCAATACTTTTATAAACCGTTGTGGAATGATGATAAGCCGCTTGATATGCATTATTTACCATTCATGCCCAAGGACCATGACCCTGCCCTTACGGGTAGTCAACACTTCCATCCGGGCAAACACAATTGGTTGCGAAGGGATAGGGTGCCGGCTTTAATCCTAAATGCAACGACGGTGAATACTGGTCATAACTGGCAGTTCACACCGACTTGGATGGGCGAGTCACCTTGGACGATTCACAAAGCGGCGGATAGTGTGCCACGCCTTGAAAGGCATTGGTATGTTCCTCATGAGAAATGGGCGATCTCATTGGGGAGGGCGGTCGCGGCTTCTGCCTGTGTTCCTGGAATTTTTGAGCCACTACGAATCGATGATGCGTATGAGGGATACAAAATCCAGTTAGTTGACGGTGGAGTCTATGACAACCAAGGCACTGCGGCGCTTTTGGCTCATAATTGCACGGTGTTACTTGTTAGCGATGCGGCGGGACAGCTTTTGTTGGAGCAGGCACCCAACCCGGGGGTTGCGGGATTAGCCGCGTATGCGTTGCGTGCTCAAGATACGTTGATGGAGCGGATCCGGGGAGCCAATTATGCAGACTTAGATGCCCGGGTCCGTACGAAGCTGATAAGAGGGTTGCTGTTTCTTCACATGAAAGATGGATTAGATGCCGATTCCATTCGGTTGAAGTTCTCCCAAGAACCATATGAAACACGACGGGAGCCTTTATCGCGCTTGGGGGTGCGCAAGGATTTCCAAAAAGCGGTTGCAGAATTGCGGACGGATCTGGACGTCTTTACCGAGGACGAATCTAATGCCCTCATGGCTTGTGGGTATCGAATGGCTGCCATGGCGTTTGAATGGGACTTGCAAAAATTCGTGGAACTCTCCACGACGCCCATTGCCGGACAATGGTCCTTCGCCGAGATGCTGAAAGAGGTGGAATCCACGGATGCCTATACATCTCGGAGACAACAATTGCTCGATGCGTTGCATGAAGGGAGTAAGCGAAAAATTAAGTCTCTCTCTCCATAGGAGAAATGTCACGTCTGTTCTATACGTGGGGATCGGCTGCAGTCATGACGAAATCCGAACCATTCGTGGAGCCCTCCGAGTAGGCTTGGACGTTTTCTGATGGAGGAATGCACTCATGAATAGAAACCAGAGAAACTCAACGTCCAGCAATGCAGATCATGTGGTTCACAAGATGGACTGGGACGAGTTTGAAACACAACTCTCTCGATCAGCACGCGGAGGAAAAACGCGCTCAGCATCCGATCAGTCCTTGCGCGACCACTTTGGGCCGGAGAAACTTGACCGTCTCCAACGTCTGGCGGAACGGGTGCGATCGGTACGTAGCAAGCGGGAGCCGCTTCGGGGCAACATTATCTTTATCCCTGGCACCATGGGCTCCGAATTGAGCGTGACGGAAGACGGCGACGATGATGTCGTGTGGATTAGTTTTCTCAGACTTATCGGAGGGGGCATCAACAGACTGCGGCTTGCGAAGGATGGGGTTCAGGAAGCCGATCCGAACCTACGGGTACAGCCCAGCGGACTCGACAAGGACAGCTACGCCGAGACGATTTTGTGGTTGAAGGCGTATTGGAACGTAGAGCCGCTTGCCTACGACTGGCGAAAAGACGTGGATTTGGCTGCCGAACGGTTGAAAGAGCTTGTTGAATCCAAATTCAAGGACCAACCGGTCCACATCGTCGCCCATTCCATGGGGGGGCTGGTCTCCCGGAATTTTATTCGGCTCTATCCCAAAGTGTGGAAGGCCATGGTGGAACCGAAGAAAGGGCAGGGCGGGCGACTCATCATGCTCGGCACACCGAACTATGGGTCCCATGCCATTGTGCAGGCCATGGTCGCCAAGGAAAAACTCGTGAAGTGGTTGGCCGCTGCAGACTTGCGTCACGACCTGGATGAGGTGCTTGAAGTGCTGAATGGATTCGTCGGGAGTTATCAACTGCTCCCGGCTCCCGCCAAACTTCCGGCATCGGAACAAGCGATCTATACCCCGAGCAATTGGGGCTCGTATCCCATCGTGGCGGCACATCTCGTCCGTGCGCGAAAGTTCCATGAGGATCTTGAGGCGTCGGCCACGATCGATCCGGAGCGGATGACCTACATCGCCGGCTGCAACCGGGAAACGGTGTGTACCGTCAAGGTCGAGACTCCCGGTCTGTTCGAGTTTGGCGCTACCTGGAACGGTGATGGACGGGTCACGCATGCGCTCGGGCTCTTGCCCGGCGTGCCGACCTATTATGTCGACGAAATCCATGGGGACCTGCAGAAGCATGAGCAGGTGCTCGAAGCGGTGGATGAAATTCTGCGTACCGGGAAGACCAGCGTATTGGCGCTACAGCCGGTCGCTGCCCGTGCCGTCCGATCGGTCACCTCTGCGCGAGTCCGTGCGGTTCAAGATCGTCAGGATGCCGGGCGGATTCGCAGAATTGCAGAAGAAACGGAGGCGAACAACAGCTCGGTTGCCGAGCGTCGTCGGGCCGAAACATTGCTCAGGCAAGCAGTCATGGCGCAGGCTCCTTCAACATCCCGGGCCGTCACCGATTCAACCGAGGTGAGTGCACGTGAGGAGCAAGTCGAGAAAAAGCCGGTACAGCAGTCGCTCTCCCTCAACATAGAGGTGGTCCATGGGGACATTCGCGATATCAAGGCTCCGGCCGTCGTGGTGGGACACTACCGGGGAGTCCCACCGGTGCGAGCAGTCGGAGCATTGGACCAGGCGCTCGACCACTGGATTTCCAAAGCGGTCACACACGGCATGATCGGCGGTGGGCTGGGTGAAGTGTTTCTGATTCCGAATCCGCAGAAGGCCCTTGCGGCCAATGCCGTGATTCTTGCCGGGATGGGGGAGTATGGGCGCTTCAACCGAGAAGACCTTAATCTGTTGTTTGCCAATGTGACGTATGCGGTCACCGCCCTCGGCTGGCGAGAATTTGCGACCGTTGTCGTCGGCTCCGGAGAAGGGAATTTGTCGTTGGATCAAGCAATGGAAGGCATGCTGGAGGGGGTGGGCTCAGCTCTCGGACGATTGGGAGCGCAAGGGCGGCTCAAGGTCCTCCGTGTAGTGGAATACGAGAAAGACCGTGTGAAGGCCATCGAGAAGGTCTTGAGAAAGATCGAGGAGAATCACGAGAGTGGGTTGAAACTGACCGTGACGAAAAAGACATTGCCGAAACGAAACCGTCGCGCGGCCCCGTCGCCGCCGAACAACCTCGATACGATGCAAGGCAGCCGTATTACCATCGAGCGGGACCGTGATGCGTTTCGCTTCTCGGCCATCACGAAGCAAGCCGTGATCCCCGTTCGAGAGGTAGCCGTTCAATCCTCGTACGCGGAAGGGGCCGCCGAATTGCTGAAAGAGTCACGAACGCTGAAGGAACAGCGCAAATACGGGAAACTGTTGCATAGCTATCTGATGCCGGAAGACTTTGAAAGCATGATCGACATGACGCCGCTTACATTGATGGTCGATCGTTCGACGGCGGCCTTTCCGTGGGAAATGGCGGCGTTCGAGCGGCAGGGACAGGTGCTCTTCTATGGACCGGCGCGTCAACTGACACGTCAGTTCAGAACGACCCTGTCCGGTGCTCCCGGACTGATCGCCCCACCCATTCCAAACCGTTTGCGGGTGTTGGTCATCGCTGATCCGGCTCCTGAGGCGGAGTTGCAATTGCCGGGTGCACGGGAAGAGGGGCGAACCGTGGTGAAGATTCTTCAAGCCATGAAGCAGGAACAGGGTATCGATCTCACGATTGAGCAACGGATCGGGGCCAATGAATGTGATCCGGTCGAACTGCTCGCGTTGATCCTGAGCGAAGAATTCGACCTGATTCATTACTCGGGACATGGAGATTTCGACGAGAAGAATCCCACTAAGAGCGGCTGGATTTTCGGGAAGGACAGCATCCTGTCGGCGCGGGAGATTTTTCGGGCACGGCGTGTGCCTCGTCTCATTTTCGCCAATGCCTGCTTCTCCGGAGTGATTCGACAAGGGCGACCATTTACCCTGCAAGAATCGAATCGTAACCTCGCCGGCCTGGCTCAGGCCTTCTTTGAGCGGGGGGTCGAGAATTACATCGGCACCGGATGGCCCGTGGACGACGCGGCAGCCTTGGAGTTCGCGAAGGTCTTCTACACCGAAGCGTTGTCCGGTCAGGAGCTGGGGGCCTCGTTAGCGAGAGCCAGAGAAGCGATCCTTGCAAGCGGGTCGACCTGGGGAGCCTATCAGCATTACGGCCAGGCTACGGCGAAATTGGTCGCTCTGTCAGGAAGGAACGCAGCAGCCGACCTGGAGTCGTGAGGAACGCGAGAGCGACATCATCGTTGTGAGGCCTCAATTAGCGAAACGTGAAGGGGCCGGCGAATAGATGAAACTGCTAACTGTGTATTGAACGGGAAAAGCTGATAACCGTGGAACGACCGCGCTTGTTTCTCTCTGCCGTCAGTGAAGAACTGCGGACTGCCCGGCAGACTATGGCCAGGACGGTCCGCACGCTCGGCTTCGATCCTGTCTCGCAAGACGACTTTCCCACCGGGTATGGCGAGCTGCGTCAGTGGCTGCGCGAGCAACTTGATTCCGCCGAGGGGCTCATTCAGCTTGTGGGCGTCGGCTACGGCGCGGAGCCACCTCAGGTCGATCCAGACTATGGCCGCATTTCCTACACGCAGTTCGAATTTTTCTACGCCTACAAACAGAAGAAAAAGACCTGGCTCATCGTCATTGACAAGGATTTCCCACGGGATAAGGCATCCGACCAACTTGACCTGCCACGCGACGACAATCAGCCAGACCGAACCGGCTATCAAGCCGAACGGCGGACACTCCAACAGGAATATCTCGCACAGCTCAAACGAGAGAATCACCTTCGACATTCCGCAAACAATCTCACCGAATTAGATAACATCGTCCTCCGCTTGCATGATGGACTGGGTGAATTGCGGCGGGAATGGGATGACTGGCTTCAGAAGGACGCCGGCTTCAAATCTCGCACACTGGCCAAACAAGACTATGCCGAAGCCAAACTGGACAAAGTGGCGGCAATGCTCGAAGCCATTTATGCAGCATCCGCAACCCAAACTGCATCGGAGCGTACAGACGATGCTGTGTTGCGAGCCCAACGCGAAGAGATCGAGGCGCTCCGTGCTCAGGTGCAGGCAGGAGCAGCACAGCATCAGGCTGATCTCACGAATGCGGAAAAGCAATATGTGGCTGAGTTAGCGGCTCGCGATCGAGTCTACGCGCAAGAGATCGTCGTCTTTCGGAAGGCGGTGGAGGATATTGCGGACACACCGGAGGGGGTTGCGGCCTTGACGCGCTTCAACGCCGGCGATGAACCGGGCGCCATCACGGTGTTGGATCAGCTGCGGGCGGCGCACAATGCGGCTCGGCAGAAACGGGCCGACCTGGAGAGCGCGGCGGAAGGCCGGCGGATCGCCACGCTGGCGCTGGAAGCCCGCACGAGAGGGAAACTCACGACCGCGCAAGTCATCACGCGATACGAAGAGGTCACGCGGCTCGATCCGGGCGTCCATTGGGATTGGGTCGAGTTGGGGCGCTTGTACGAAGACAGTGGCAACTTACCGGGTGCATTGCGGGCGGCCCAAGCTGCAGGCGTGACAGCGGAAGACGAGCGGGACCAATCGGTCGCGAATAACGCCATCGGGGATGTGTTGGTGGCGCAGGGCGATTTACCGGCGGCGCTGACGGCCTTTCGTGCGGGCCTTACGATCCGTGAGACGTTAGCGATGCGCGATCCGGCGAACACCGGGTGGCAGCGGGACCTGTATGTCTCATACTGGAGATTGGCAGATCTTGCCGAAAAACAGAAGGCTACTAAGGAAGCACTCACTTATTGGAAACAAGCCTATGACGTGCTGTCTAAGATCGACAAGCGAGGCTTGCATCTGTCACCAGAAGACCGACAGTATTTAGCAACCCTGCAGGAGAAAGTTCGTGCTGGTGCCCAATGATGTCTGCTCATTTGGTGGTCTCAGCCAGTGCGGAACGGTTTCCCGCCCCGCACTAGAAAAGACGATCATTTAGACATGGCTTGTGCGACGTCCAGAACTTTGACATCGAAGTGCAGCGTCTTCCCGGCCAATGGATGGTTGAAATCGAGCACGACGGTGTCGTTCTTCACTTCGGAGATTCGCGGATAGACGGTCTTCCCATCGTTGGTTTTCCCTTCCAACTGCGTCCCCACCTTTTGCGCATCCGCCGGCACCATTTTCCTATCCACTTCCTGAAACGCTTTGGGGTCGACGGTCCCGTAGGCTTCTGTCGGGGCGACGGTTACTTTCTTTTTCTCCCCGACAGCCATACCCTCCAGCGCTTTCTCCAGACCGGGGATGACTTCATGGTTGCCTTGCGTCAACTTCAATGGCTCTCCCCCGACATTGGTATCGACAACTGATTGATCGTCGAGCTTCAGGGTGTATTCGAGGGTGACTTGTTTCCCGTTCGACACGGTCGTCGGCGACCCACCTTTCTTCACATCACCGGCTGAGGCACAGGCCGCGGCAAGAAAGAGGATCACGCACGAACCACAGAGTGACGGAAATATCAATGAACGTCTCATAGGGCACCTCCTGTGAGAAGTGGGTTGTGAGTAGACTGGAAAGGGTCGCAAGTGAGATGGGTGCAGACGGGCGATCGGTTCCAGACTCTGTTGTGTGGATACTTTTTACGCTACCACATCACCGCACGTGATGCTACCCACAAAATCTCGACTGTTCTATTGTGCGACAGACTGAAGAAACAGCTCGTGTCAAGGGTTGGTGATCGGATCACGGCAGGAGAGGCAACGGACAGGATTTTGAAATCTCCGAAGAAAGTTGTATCGGTGACTGATCTGGGTACAATGCGAATGAAGCCATGTTGAGAGGACTACACGTAGAGGAGGAGGATTATGGCGCGTCGGACGAGCGGTGAACAGCGAGAAGCGAACAGCAATGGGCCTCGTGCATCGGACGTCAAGGTAGGCGGAATGGTCGGCGCTCGCCGAGCCGGTCAACGGGAGTCGCCTTCCGTCGGACCTACCAACGGAAGGTCAGAGGCTCACACGGAAGGCCAGGCCCATCTCCATCGGCAAATCGCAGAACTCGCCTATGTCCTGTATGAGCGAAGTGGTTTCCGGAATGGGAATGACTTAGACCATTGGCTGGAGGCCGAACGGCAAATCAAAGAATCTCGCGGCCAGGCCGCATAACGCGGTATCGGAAATCCACCCCAATCGTATCTGCTCTATCAGGTTGCGGGACACCCCTCCGTTCATCCGGTTCGATGAACTCACCGCAGTCTTCGAGAGACCTGTCCTGAGTGGATCGAAGGGCTCAGGACGAACGGAGTGGCCGTTCAATCTTCCGATGTTTTCCGTTCGTGCTGAGCTGGTCGAAGCATGAGTCCTTCGGTTGACTCAGGACAGGCCCTTCGATTGATTCAAGGCAGAGTTGCGTCATGCAGCAATCAGCCGTCAGTCATTGGCTCCTATTGTTTCCTCGTATAGGTGATCTCCATCATCTTTGTTTCTTTCCGGCCGTGGTGCGCGCTGTACATCTCAACCAGTTGATGATCGGCGTCGATGATCTTCCAGATGGCCCGATGAGCCATCGTGCCTCCGCCAGGCTCTGCATGTGACCCTCTCAGGGTAATGGTTTTTCCGTCGGCGCTCCCGATCCCTTCCATGATGAAGACGCCGGTGCCTCTCGTATCCACCCAGACCGTGACGTATTTCTTCCGAATGTTGTCATAGGCATCGATGCTCATGCCGGTGAATGGTTGGCCCATCATCTGGCCATGGAACTCTTGGTGGAGAAATCGTCCCTCCATCAGCATCCGTGACTCGGCTGTGCCGGTGGATTCCATGGGAGGCTTGCCCGGCTCCATCCATTCCTTCGTGGTGGTGGTCCAGCTGCCGACCAATGTCGCAAAGAGTGTATGCGGCTCACCGGGTGTAGCGGCCTGCTTCCACAGTTCCATCATGGCCAATGGATCCATCGGTTTCTGTTCTTTCTGGTCCTTGGCCAGGGCCGGTGAGACGGCGAGCATGAGGCAGAGTGATGTCAGGACGAGGGATGAGATTCGCATGATCGTCTCCTTCTGGATGAGGGAATTGTGAACCGTCTTGGTGTTTGTCGTTTCACCCAACATGGATCGGCGCACTGTAGCATGGTGCCTGTGCGATTCGCATGGGTTCAGATCGGCGGTCTTGGAATACTGCTTGATGGGAATGGAAGCTTTTCGTAACAGGGTGAGGTTATGAGACGATCCGTTGTATACCGTTGAGGAACGTGAAGAGATGGAGAGGAAGGCTGAGAGGCGTGCCTCTCAGCCTGAGAAGCCGAGTCTTCCCTATTGTTTCCTGGTATAGGTGATCTCCATCATCTTCGTTTCTTTCTGGCCATGGTGGGCACCATACATATCGAACTGTTGGGTATTGTTGTCGATCAACTTCCAGATTGCACGATGCGACATCTTCCCTCCGCCTGGTTCAGGATGTGAGCCTCGCAACGTGATGGTCTTGCCGTCCGGGCTGGCGGTACCTTCCATCATGAAGATTCCGGTTCCCATCGAGTCCATCCACGCGGTCACATATTTCTTGGTCATGTTGTCGTAGGCGTCGATGCCGATGCCGTTGAACGGCTGACCCATCATCTGACCGTTGAATTCCTGGTAGAGAAATCGTCCGTCCAGCAACATCTTCATCTCAGCAGTGCCGGTGGATTCCATAGCAGGCTTCCCCGGTTCCATCCATTCCTTCGTGCTCGTGGTCCAGCTTCCGGCCAGAGAGGCAAATTGCTTATGCGGCTCGCCGGGCGTGCCGAGTTGCTTCCAGAGTTCCATCATCGCCTCTTTATCCATCGGCTTGTCGTGTTTCTTGTCCTTGGCCAGAGCAGGGGAAACCATCAACGCAACACATAATGTGGTAACGGTAAAGGATAGGAAACGCATAGAGTCCTCCTTGTGGTTAGCTCACGTATGGAACAGGTGACTTGATTTGATTCAGATGTCATGTTCAGCCAAAGTGTTTACTCAAGAGAAGAAACGACAATAGCTGCTTTCTATATCCTCGACAAGCTGTTGCGCGAAGATCGGGCAGTCAGTGAGACGGAACGTACTGTCAGCCTCGCCGCGCTGCCTCGATGGTCGCAACGTCGATCTTCTGCATGGTCATCATCGCATCGAACGCACGTTTGGCCTCATCGCCGCCTGCCGCCATCGCCTCCATCAGCACGCGCGGCGTGATTTGCCAGGAGACGCCCCACTTGTCCTTGCACCAGCCGCACTCGCTCTCCTGGCCGCCATTGCCGACAATGGCGTTCCAGTAGCGGTCGGTCTCCTCCTGGTCGTCGGTCGCGATCTGGAACGAGAAGGCTTCATTGTGCTTGAAGACGGGACCGCCATTGAGACCGATACAGGGGATACCGGCGACGGTGAAGTCCACCGTGAGGACCTCGCCCGCCTTGGTGGAGGGGTTATCGCTCGGAGCGCGGTAGATCGTGCCCACGGCGCTATCGGGAAAGGTCGCTGCATAGAAACGCGCGGCCTCTTCGGCCTCGTTGTCATACCACAGACAGATCGTATTCTTTGCAATCGTATGCTTGGCCATATCGGCTGCCTTTCTGTTGCGCAATCGCTGAGTGTTCGTCCTGTCCGCTACTACGTTCTCGTTCGCCCTGAACGTCACAGCGTACGCGATCACGAAGTAGGGAGTGTCACGGCAGATGAGATCAGACCCTGTATTCCCTTCGATACGGATGATCCATCTTGGCTGTCGAATCATTCGCAAATCTCAGCCTCGACAAGTTTGCCCAGCAAGACCAGTGACTCTTGCCAGCCGAGGTAGCAAGCCTCGGAAGGAATCACCGCGGGAACGTGTTCTTGCACGATGTTCACGTCCGTTCCACAAGACACCGGTGTCAGGGTCACCGTCACGTGCATGTCCCCTGGAAGGTTTGGATCATCAAACGCGTCGGTGTAGCGGAGCCGTTGATGCGGTATGAGCTCAATGTACTTGCCGCCGAACGAGTGGCTCTTGCCGGTTGTGAAATTGGTGAACGACATCCTGAATGTTCCCCCGACCTTCGCATCCATGTGATGCACCTTCCCCGTAAATCCATTGGGTGGTAGCCACTTCGTCATTGCATCCGGATCAAGGAACGCCCGATAGATCCGCTCGGGTGTTGCACGAAACACACGGTGTAGGCGAATGGTATTGGTGTCCATTATTCTTTCTCCTCATTCCGGATATGACTGACCTGGTTTTTCAGTATGCGCCTGGTCGGCCGGAGACACTCATGCCGGCCTCTATGCTTTTAGTCGATCAGGAGCATCGAAATCGACAGCCCGCTATCCTCCCGCCATAGCGCCCACGATCAACAACGGCTCGGCCCCACTTGCCACGGTGCTGGGCAGGGGAGTCTCTGTCGGGTAATGCGACAAGTCCTGTTCGCAGGCAAAGAAGCGGATGAACGGCCGACGGCGTCTTGTCACGTGGTCTCGGATCGTGCCTCTCAACATCGGATGCTGACTCTCCAAGACGTCGAGCACAGAGTCCACTGTCACGGCGCCGGCGACGTCCAGTGTGACCTCTCCGCTGATCCTTGCGAGTGTCCGCAGATGTTGAGGCAGAATCACACGTACCATAAGTCACTTTCGGAGGTTTCGAGTTTCACGTTTCGAATCCAGGATATCGAAACCCGAAACCAGCAACTAGAGACCGTTCGCGTTTCAGGCTGACAGTGTTTGGACTTCCACCGACAGCACGGCCGGCAGATCCCGTACGATCGGCTCCCAACTATCTCCTCCATCGGGGGACCCGTAGACTTGACCCCCCGTGGTGCCAAAATAGATGCCGCAGGGATCAAGCTGATCGACCGCCATCGCGTCGCGCAGGATATTGACGTAGCAATGGTGTTGCGGCAATCCCTTTGTCAGTGGCTCCCACTCATTTCCTCCGACCCTGCTACGGTACACGCGCAGTTTTCCCTCGGGCGGATAGTGCTCAGAATCGCTTTTGATGGGAACGACAAAGACTGTGTTCGGCTCGTGCGCATGCACGGCGATT
>JAHBWQ010000200.1 GCA_019636915.1 Nitrospira sp.
GAGAATACAGTTATAGCGACGCCAGAACTTGTCCTCCGAGAGTCTGTTCCACTGCGTACCCTTCTCGACGAGCAACACGAAGTCCGCCGTACAGCGCCGGATCTCCAGATACTCCGGCTCGACGATCGAGGGGACCGAGTAACCGCCCTTGCCGAGCTTCGAACAGTCGACACGATCGCCGTCATCACCGAAGACCACCGGCCCCACGATACTGCCTCTGTTTTCGGCACTGACATGGAGCTCTTCTCGAAGCGCGGCGAGCGACACCTCAAGATCTTCAATGACCGGATCGGATTCGTCCTGCGCATCGAAGGTGTTCTCGTGAGAATCCTTGATCGTGTGTTTCGTGCGGTAGTAAATTTCTCGAAGCGACGTCGTGAGATCGGCACGCTGCAACTCAGAGAGCGCGTCCGCCACCAGCACCGTCTGCATGAATCTCTTGGCCATACCGACGTTGAAGAACGACCGTTCCTGTTTCTTGTCCCCCATTTCAATCAGGCCCTTCCGCTCGTTGAAGGACACATTCGAGAGGGCACGAATCGGGATCTGAAGCGTTGGGTCCTTCGACCGTTGGGCCGCTTGGATGACAATATCGGCCAGACTGATCAACTTTTTCTCGACCACTGTGGGGGATTTTGTCTTGGTCGCCATAGTGTCCTAATTGGTATCCTATTTATGTTTGCGGGAGGCGGTGGACTTACCCTGCTTGGCAGGCTCCGCTTTTGAACCAGACTTTCGCGCAAAGAGCATCGTCTGCTCTGATTTCGCGGCTACCTTCCTCGTTGATTTCTCAGTAGGTCGCGCTTTGACGACTTGTTCTTTCGAGGTCGGCTCACCGACAGACAGTGTCTCCCCCAACAAATCGGACGTGGCCTTCGGTCTCACTCCTGCTTGATCAGCCTCGACTTGACTGGCCACTGCCGTCTCGCCTTCGATACCTTCAGCCGTCACGATGATGGAGTGCGGCAGCCCTTCAGGCCCGGCTCCGGTTTTACCCAAGGCTTGGTCTGTTTTTTGACCACCGGTGCGGGTAGAAGCGATCTTCTGAAGCTGTTCTTTCAATTTTTCTTTCTGTAGCTTGCCCCCCTTGAGCCGATTGCACGCCTCAACGACTTCTTCGATGTAGAGCTCAAAAATATTCCGGCGCCGAAATTCGCTTGCTGCCCGTTCGCGACGACGCACGAACAGGCCGAGTCTCCTGCCACACTCACGAAGCGCCAGGGTAATCTCCTTTTGAATCTCATCGTAGTCAGCAATCGCTTCTTTAGACTCACTTGTAAACGGCACCCAAACCGAGGCCATATGCACAAAGATCACCATCGGCCCGCCAGGCAAGGCCCCACGCGACTGCGTCAAGCCGTAGTTCTTCCACGTCGTGCTCAGCACGGCCTTGAAAGTCGAACAGGCTGATTGCTGATACAACAGCGGCACGCGATTCGCGTAGCGAATGACACGAGCGAGCTCTGAATCTTCTTCCTCGCCCTCGCCCTCGGCCTTCGGCATGGCTGGCTGCTGCGGCTTGTTCTGATCTTGAGGCCTGTTGCCGTAGGCCAATCCCGCTTCAATGATGAAGGGGTTGCCGCGGTACACCGCCGGTGGTCGACTGACTGCCGTATAAAACTCACCTTTGATCTGTTTGTAGAGTCCGGAGAGAATCGCCTTTTCACCGATCGGGGAAATGCAATTGGTCGGCGGCGCCATAAGCTTCGTCTCTTGTAAAGTCTTGTAGAGCGTTTCAGCGACCGGCCCTTTCAATTCTCGTGGCTTGGCCTCAGGCGACACTTTTGCCGCCTTACAGATCTCCTCGGCAATCTGCGTAGACACACGACAAAAATCACTTTCGAGAAACCCCGCAACCGTGTGGCTCTTCGTATCCTGCAACATCTTGAGCAACATACCGAACTCAATCCCATAGGGATGGGGCTTGATTTCGCGTGGTTGCGGCGGGAGCTCGTGATAGGTG
Source organism: Nitrospira sp. (assembly GCA_019636915.1). GTDB lineage: Bacteria > Nitrospirota > Nitrospiria > Nitrospirales > Nitrospiraceae > Nitrospira_D. The sequence goes on from JAHBWQ010000200.1 coordinate 1,964, forward strand.
CGCGCGTACTCTTTCGTCTCCCCTTCCGGCGTGTGATAGATCAATTTCACATGGGGATTGGCGATCGAGGTCTGCTCCAGCCATTCGTCGACTGACGCACGGCCCTTCTGATACTTGCCTTCCACTTCCAGCGTCACTTGGGTGCCGCGCGGTTGCTCCCAATCGATCTGCTTATTTTCATGAACCAGCGGCTCATTCTTTTTCGTATCGATTTGTACTTCAAAAAAATGTGCGACGGCTTTCGGCCCGATCCGGGAAATAATCTTGACCGGTTTGCCGGTCGTCAGCTGCCCGTACATTCCCGCGGCGGAGATGCCGATCCCCTGTTGCCCTCGGCTCATCCGCAGACGATGGAACTTCGACCCATACAGCAGCTTCGCAAAGATCCGAGGAATCTGTTGCCGCACAATGCCGGGCCCGTTGTCGGTGACCGTCACACGGAATCGGTTCGCTTGGCTTGCCGCAACCGGTTGCCCATTTGATACGATCTCGAGCCGGACTGTGACATCAGGGAGAATCCCCGCCTCTTCGCAGGCATCAAGCGCGTTATCGACCGCTTCTTTCACACAGGTCAGCAGTGCTTTGCGCGGATTGTCGAAGCCGAGCAGATGCCGGTTCTTCGTGAAAAATTCCGAAACGGAAATTTCTCGCTGGCGCGCCCCCATCTCCACCGCGGTCACCCGCTCTGCCTGTTTGGCGGCGGGTTTCTTCGGCGCGACTGATTCAGGAGCTGGTGGAGGAGCGGAAGGTTTCGATGAAGTTACTCTTGCAGATGCGTTCTTTTGTGCCATTCACCCTCTCTTGAAGACAAGCGTTGATTGTGTGGTATCACAAAACTTATTCGGAAACAATGGGACAGAGATAGTGAATGACCGAAACAAAAATAGATCTATGCAAGAAACGAATGGCCCTAGCGGGTGACGGAAGGATCCCGCAGATAGTGCGCTGGCTCCATGGTTTCTGCTGACCAGACCAGAATTTTTCGGTTGAGGGTCGACACGATCAAATGTTTCCCATCACTCGTCCAATGCAGATGGGATGGCGTCCTGACATGAAACGTCTTTCGTTTGGCTTTGGCCGACAGGTCCCAGACGGAGATATGTTCTCCCACGCGAGTCGCTGCCCATCTTTGCCGTGGATCGACAGCCATGGCTGTCCCCAACCCCACAGGCGGTCCATGATCAACCTCCGTAGCCCGACTGGTGAAGGTATCTAAGCCGGCCCACACTGTATTGTGTTTGAGATCCCAAATCACCAGCGTCTTGGATTTCGGATCACGGGCTCGCGTGGTCGTCCAGACAAAGGGCTGGTTCCATCCCAGACCGGCCCAGGCTTCCGGCATGCCGGCGGGCTTCTCTACTTCTTGCCAGGTTGTACTGTCCCATATGACACGACCGGATCGCGAGATCGTCATGAGCCACGCGGTGCCATCCAAGAAACTCAAGCCTTCGACGACCTCCCCCTGCACGCCTCGCTTCCTTGCACAGGTTTTCCCACCGTAAGCCGGCGATCGGTTGAGATGCACCAGCTCCTTCACGACTGTTTGGGTGACGAGATCCACGACCGAAACGTGCGGCTGGCCCCCAGCGATAACTAAGACACGGTTGCCCGGAAGAAATTGCAACGCGTTGATCTGCCCTTGTTGGCTGGCATAGGGAGAAAACTCATGCCAACTATGGGTCTCCCACAGACGGATCTCCCCATTAGTGGTCCCTGCTGCCAAGATGGCGCCATCGGAGCTGAACGCGAGGGCGCTGGCCGGGACAGGCAGCTTCAGTTGACGCAAGAGCATCCCCTGCCCCGGGTCCCATATTTTCAGAAACCCGTCGTCACTGGCCGTCACAAGCTGGTTTGCACTGGGAGAGGTCACCACTGCACGCACCACCATGGCATGAACGAATGTCGGCACAGCGGTCGGCGTGAGCGCTGCCACCGGCACCGGACTCTGCGGCACCGTTCGTTTTGCCAAGACCTTGGCCTGTGGCTGACTTGGATCCAACACCAACTCCGGAGAACGTGACGCGACATCCCAGACCGAGACCTTCCCGTCCACCTCGGGATTCAGGCCCCCCTGCAGTGCCACGACCACCTTGGCCGCATTCGGCGACCATTTCAGCAACGACACACGGGTCCCTAGCTGACGGCAGTCGTGTCCGCACAAATCCGGCAACATCGTTCCAGTCGACAAGTCCCAGATCTGGAGCGTAGAGAGATGGTCGGATAGTCCGACCAGATAGTCCCCATCGCTTGAGATATCGACCGGATGCAGATGGCTCGGCACCCGTACTCCGCGTTCGTGGTCTTCATAGAGAAATTCCGTCAAGGCCACCTGCTTACCCGTGCTCACCTCGACCGATACATAACTCGATTCACCGTTCTCGGTGACCAAGTGCTGGCTGTCACGCGAAAACAGCTGAGGCGTCGCCTCTCCTCCTGTCCCCTCTCCGTTCGCCAATGTCGCCCGAACCGAAACCGCTGCCCCACTCGTATCAATGAAGAGCATGGCACGACCGACGCCCGCCGCGAGGGTTTCGCTGTTCGGTGCAAAAAGCAGATCCCGCACGACGCCGTCTGCGGCCACATCACGGATGGTCGTCCCTCGCAGGTCGTACAGATGGATCGTCTGCCCTTGGGCAATCGCCAATTGCTTCGCATCGGGGGAGGCCGCAACCGCCGACAGGTCCTTCTTCTGATCCAACGCGATATGCTTGAGCGGCACAAGCTTCTTCCCTAGCTGCCAGACGGACACGGCCTCATTCCAATGACGAAGAATCAGCTGATCGGTCTCGCTCGAATAGGCGAGCAACTGATAGGGCTCGCGTGACTCTGAGGGAATCGTGGCGACCGCAGTACGATTCTTCCAATCGTAGATGACAACGCTATGCCCCACGCACAGCACCCACCCGTCTTGCTTCATCAAGGCAATCTGTTGACAGGGAAGGTCCGGAATCTTGGCCACCAGTGTCTTGGTCTCCAGATTCCATACCGCCAACTCCTCCGTCTGAATGAGAAGGAACCGACCATCATCAGAGAAGACAGCAGAAGCTCTGGGGACAGCCCCCTCAGCATCCTTCGGGGACAACGTGATGAGGGCTAAGAGGGTCGCCAGTGCGACGTTTATGAAGTTCTGTCCTGTCCACCGAACCATTGCCATGACGTCATTCTGTCGCATGATGACGCGAGCGCGCGACTCCCGTTGCTTGCTCCTTGCCCTTACGCATAGGACGCGGGATTGTCAAATCCTCGACCTTGCCCCCCTCCTCCGCGCCTCCTTTCGTGGCTGGTAACACGTCAACAAAGTGCTCAAGCCCCTGTTTGTCCTTCCATGATTGAACCGGTGCTCTGGCGTCCCGCTCACTGCCGTCGAAGACCTGCCACGGACTGATCGCCATAGCCTGGAAGGGGTTCAACCCTTCGATGGTCAGTTCTAGAGGCGGTTGATCACTCGTTGGAGACATTCCGCTTGGCGCCTGAAGCGGGCGAGCCTCTGCGCGAGGCCGCTCGGGCGTGACCGGCTGAACTCGCGCCCTCCGCGGCAATGCTGATTGCGGAGCTGGCGTCACGATCAGCGCAGATTTCTTGTGTGTACCGGCAGGCGGCGCATCGGTAATATGGAGATGCCCCTGTTCATCGGTCCATTTATAGAGCTCTGCCATGCTCACGGTCGGAGAGAAAAGCAGTCCAGCTGCCGTGCTCAGGATGAATACCTTCATGATGGAAGATGCCTGCATAGCCCACACGCTGCCTCAATGAACCAAAGTATAGCAGCTGCTTCCAGTTGTGCACGTACCTTCGCGTAATCGGACGAAGACCAACTGAGCGGACCATGGCTCTGGAAGTAGGACTGGAAGGGAATGCGTTTAGGGTGGGAGGAGCACGCACCTAACCGAGGACGATTAGGTACGGCGGAGATCTTGGGAGGACTTCAGGCTTCCCAGTCGAAGCTGGGCTTGCACACCATCCTCTTTCACTCGACCCCCTTTTGAACCATATTCCCTCGGGGCGTTAACTCCTCCCACTCCGGTACCATAGGCTTCACACCGAGGTGAGTCAAGAGGCAGAGGGAATTCGCCACGACCTCCTTCCCCTCTGTGGTGATTCCGCCTGACGGGTGGTATGGTGAGTGACACTCAGTTGTGCGACAAGTCTCAGACATTCAGACCTTGGAGGGCTACCACCCATGGCAACCGCGTTGACCAGTGAGAACGTTCGCGACGCATGGTCGGCACTGGGACAAGATGTGCGCACCGCCGTATTACTTACGATGCGAAATGGACGGCCCTTTGGATCACATGTACCGTATGTGTTCGGGTCAGACTGGACGCGAGTCTACCTACACCTCAGTCGTCTCGCGCTCCATACACAGCACCTGCTGGCTGATCCACGGGTATCACTGTTCATTGCGGAACCCGATGGACCCGAGAAAAATCCGCTGGCATTACGACGGATAAATCTTCAAGGCGAGGCAGTAGTGTTGTCGCCTGATACATCATCCTACGATGTCATCAAAGAACGATACCTTGAGCGGTTCCCCCAGGCTGAGATGATGTTTGGTTTTGGTGACTTCGCTCTCTGGGAAATCAAATTTGACGATGCCCACTTTGTGCTCGGCTTCGGCCAAGCCTTTGTATCAGCTGCTACGGCACCATCAAAATGGGTCCATCAAACGGTGGAACGAGCGACTCCGGGGAAAGGCTGACCATCCAGCGAATCCATGGCACATCATCGAAACTGCCATCACACGATTTGTGCAAATCTGAGGACCGTGCACACGGACATGCTCGACCTGCGCTCCCTCCTGCTCCGCGAACAATCCTTCGTCACACATCCGTACCGACACGCAGTCTCCTCCAGTCACAGAGCACTCTACGCCAAAGATTGATCTATTACGTTAGACCAGTTTTCCCCTCAGAAGAGGGGTACATGAATGAACGCCGGTTCTATTACATGTAACGCCTGGTCCAGATGAACCAGTGCGATCAGTCCATTTGACACCGAGAAGACAATGTCCTACTTGCCCGCACTCTCTCACCGCGTAGCACAGCTTGCTATGATCACGATGTGTGTATCGGCTGTGTGGATTTCCTCATCCTGTAACGCAACTGATCACGCGGTGACAACGCCACATGCGTTCGATCCATCTAAGAAATCCCTCCCCCCTCGATTCGCCCCGAATGAAGTGTTGGTCAAATTCAAAGACAGGGTGTCACCAGAGCGGATTGCGGCGATCCTCAAAGACAACCGAACCGACGTGATCACTGAACTTCGGCGGGAACGTCTTTATCATGTCCGTATTTTGGATGATCGGTCGGTTGAATCCGCGATCACCCGACTCATTTCATATCGGGAGGTCGAGTATGCGGAGCCCAATTACCTGTACGAAACGCAGAAGTAGCATGATGAAAATTGTGCTCTGTTTGTTCGGGATTATCGTTGGAGTTTCCATACTCGTGGTCACATTGCCGGACCTCATACCCGGAAATCGATTGGTGTATGCGAAGCAGAAACAGACATCCGGTAGCATGACAGCGTTCTCCGGGGGCCTGCGTCACCCGGCACGCTATGTCCCGGGAGAGGTGCTCGTCAAGTTCAGGGATGAGGCACCTTCATCGGGGATCAGATCGCTGAATGCCGATGTGGGTGCCAAAGAACTCAGAGCAGTGTCAGTACAGGCCGGAGTGATTCATCAGTACAAGTTGGACGGTGCCTTATCGGTGGACGAGGCCATCGTGCAATACCAACGTAACCCCGCCGTTGAGTACGCTGAACCCAACTATCTTTACCAGCTGCAAGCCATTCCCAATGATGCCCAGTTCAGCACACTATGGGGACTCCACAACATCGGTCAAGCTGTGAATGGAACGGCGGGAACGACAGATGCCGACATCGATGCGCCGGAAGCCTGGGATATCAGCAAGGGAAGCCCAAACGTGATTATCGCGGTTATTGACACGGGCGTGGCTTACGACCATCCGGACCTTGCACCCAATATCTGGACGAATCCGGGAGAGCGTGCGGGGGATGGCGTTGATAATGATGGGGATGGATTAGT
>JAHBWQ010000201.1 GCA_019636915.1 Nitrospira sp.
TTTGTCCCCGGCCGCGCGCATCTCGTCGATCATCTCCTGCGGCACACAGACGCCGGGAATATTGGCGTTCATGAATTCCGCCATCTTGGCGTTGCGCAACAGCAGAATCCCGGCAAGCACCTTCACTTTGAACGGGCGCACTGCAGCCATAAACTTTTTGAACTGCTCCGGTTGATAGATTGCCTGGGTCTGAAAGAACTCCGCTCCGGCTCGAACCTTGACCTCGAACTTGACCAGCATCGGCCCGAGCGGATCCGCTTCAGGGGTCACGGCGCCGCCGATCGTGAAGTCCGTCGAACCGTCAAGCTTGTTGCCCGCATAGTCCTTGCCGTTATTCAGCCCGCCCACTAGTTGCATGACCTGCACGGAATCCAGGTCGTACACGGGCTTGGCGTCCTTATGGTCCCCGACGGTGGGATAATCCCCGGTCAGACAGAGAATGTTGCGGATGCCAAGCATGTGGGCGCCCATGAGATCGGATTGCATCGCAATGCGATTGCGATCCCGGCAAGTCAGCTGCATCACCGGGTCATGCCCCAGCTCATACAGCAGGCGACAGACCGGAAGCGACCCGGCACGTACCACAGCGGCGGTGTTGTCGGTGATGTTCACACCGTGGACACGCCCCACCAGCTGTTTGGCATTCTCCAAGACAGAGGAAATATTCGTCCCTTTGGGAGGGTTATATTCGACGGTAACGGCGAATGTCCCGCGATTCAGGACATCAACCAAACGCTGCGGCTCTCGGCTCATGACCGGCCTCTCATTTCATTCCTGCGGCTCGTTTGGCGGACTCGACCGTGTTCTCCAGCAACATGGCAATCGTCATGGGACCCACACCGCCGGGAACGGGGCTGATCCAGCCGGCCTTCTGTCTCACTGGCTCAAAATCCACATCACCGCACAACTTCCCCTCAGGCGTCTTATTCGTTCCCACATCAATCACCACCGCCCCTTCGCGCACCATATCCGCCGTGACGAACTTCGCTTTCCCGATCGCGACAAGCAACAAGTCGGCTTCATGGCAGACTGCCGGAAGATCCTTCGTTTTTGAATGACAAATCGTGACGGTGGCGTTCCGCTGCAGCAACATCAGCGCCAGCGGTTTCCCCACAATGTTACTTCGTCCGACAACGACGGCTCGTTTCCCCTCAATGGTCACACCGACCGATTCAATCATCTTGATCACGCCCTTGGGAGTACAGGCTTCAAACACCGGATGCCCTTCTACCAATCGGCCAAAGTTGTAGGGATGAAACCCATCCGCATCCTTCAACGGAGAAACAGCCTCAAGAATCACTTTGCTGTCGATATGTTTGGGCAAGGGCAGCTGAACCAGAATGCCATGAATCTTGGGATCCACATTCTTTTTTTCAATAAGCATCAGCAATTCGGTCTGACTCGTATTGGCTGGAAGCTTGTGGTCATCGACATAGATGCCGGCCATTTCGCAGGCCTTCTGTTTATTCTTCACATAGACATGCGAAGCGGGATCATCACCGACCAAGATGGTAGCCAGACCAGGGGTGACCCCTTTTTTCGCCAATAGCTCAGCCGATTCTTGTGCCAGTCGATCACGAACCTGTTGCGCCAGCGCTTTGCCGTCGATCAATTGTGCAGCCACGATCTCCCTCCCTCTCGCAATTGAGTCAGTAATATTTTCGGCAACTTAGCAGGGAAATTTTATGCAAGTCAACGCTGTACGCAGGTTAAGAGCAACCCCTGAAAGGTCCGGCAAGTACCATTTCGACACTCATTGCCCCGTTGACCCTCACCGTCATTTCTTGACAGTCTCTCTACCCCCTGGGTACGATGGCTTTTTATCTCATTCAGGGATGTCCCTCCGTTGCCCTTATCTTCCTATCAGCACTCCTTCCTCGTTGCAGCACTGATGGTTGGCCTTGCCTTACCCAGTGAGGCCGTACAGATCACCGGGCTGGAGACGCCCAATAGTTTTGTCGGTGATCCGTCCGGGAAGGAATATTTTATTTCTAATATCAATGGAGAACCCGAGGCCCGTGATAATAACGGCTTCATTACGAAGTTGAATACTGAGGGGAAGGTCACCAACCTCAAGTTCATCCAAGGCGGTGTGACTGACATCACTCTGCACGCCCCCAAGGGCATGGCCTTAATCGGGTCTATTCTTTACGTCGCTGATCTTGATCAACTGAAAGGCTTTGACAAGACAACCGGGAAATTGCTCATCACTGTCTCCTTTTCGCCGCCGTCCCGACCACAGGTCTCCCTCACTGATGTGACCGCCTCACAAACTGGTCTCCTCTATGCGTCCGATCAAACCGCCAATTCTATCTACCGGATCAATCCATCGGACAACCATCGGGTGGACCTCTTGATCCACGACGAACGACTCGCAGGCCCCGCAGGACTCACTGTCCACCCAAAAACAAACCACCTCATCGTGGTGAGCTGGGACAAAGGGAAAATTCTGGAGATCACCCCTGAGGGACAGTTGACCGAACTGGAGGCCAATGGGTTTTTTACCAGTCGTTTCCAAAACCTGAGCGGAGTTGATTTCGATCAGTGGGGTAATATGTATGTATCAGACCTCACAAAAGGCAAGATTTGGCGGATGACCAGAGATCATCGATTCCAAGTCATTGCTGAGTATCTCCCCGCTCCGGCCGACATCAGCATCGACCGCGCGAATAATCTCATCTTGGTTCCCTACTACTATGTCCATGCGGCTGAAATGAACGGGCTGGAAACCCCATCATCAGCCAAGTCTAAAAGCGAGAAACGTACACTCGCTGACTACGGATTCATTCCTCCCCCTCCTAAGTCACCCTCGGAAGGACCGAAGAAATGAGTACATGCCTGTACTGCCATGACCGCAAAGGAAAGCGCCCATGTCCCGCACTCGGGGGTTCGATCTGCAGCCTCTGCTGCGGCGAGCATCGCCTCACCCGCATCTCCTGCCCGACTGATTGTGTCTATCTCGACGCCGGAAGCGACTACCAACAAAAACGACTCAGTGAGCAATTCTTACCACTTCGCCGAGACTTCTATCGCGAATTAGACGAAACAGGGGGACAAAAGGCCGTTGCTCTCTTTAATCTGATTGAAGTCATCACGTTTAGCTATTTTGAAGGACGCCGAGACGGACAGGATGCTGAGGTTATCACGGCTCTTCAAGCCCTCCGACGCACACTCAGCCCCCTCCATGTACCGGCCGCCCCCATGCCGGTGTTTGCCGAACACCTTCGGAAGGAATACGACAGCTTCAAAAAGCAGAACCCTGATCAGATCGCGGATCCATCTGACGCTCCAGCCGTCTTGGACCGAATCGACAGGTTTGTATCAACGTTTTCAGGAAAGGATTTTCAGTCGAGCCGATTTCTTGGAGGGCTGATCGGCTACGTCAAAATGCATCATCCGGAAATCGCAGATCACCTCAAGCGGAAGCACGAACCAGGGCATATTATTCTTCCGGGACAATCTTTCTTGCCTTCACCAGCCCCAGAAGGGCATACCCACGGCCCTGATTGCAGACACCATCCCTAAACCGTCTACCTGACTTTGCCTTGGTTCGCTCGCAGACGCACCGGACCAGCGAATGCACTCGTCGTCATCTTCCCCATTGAGAAAGACCTCAGAGAACAGTAGATTATGTTTGGATATAGTTCAGCACACCGGAAGTCTCGACAATTGGTGGGTTGGCCACAGCCTCCAGAAGTCTGCGAGCAGGCCGTAACAACTAGATCAATAACGGTGTGTGTGAATGTGAAAATTTCAGAATTTCAATCGAAACGATAATCTACTGTCGAGCAAACTGGTATAGCCCACTAGCCTTGGCCAGAGCATCTTCTGCAGACTCACCCGACAATCGCTGGCGCAAGAGCTGTTCGATATGCTCGGCCAACCGACAATCCACGTCATTTGAGAGAGAGACGATCTGCACACCGAATTCATCTTGTTCTGCCCATCGCACGACTGCCTGATCGATCGTAATACCATCCTTCTGGCCAGGCAGCCAGAGATGAAGCTTCAGGATGGTTTGGTCTTGAGGAGCAGAGAGGCATCTCACCCGAAACCCATTTAACGAGATATCCCGAACAGCCGCGAGTCTCACAGAATGACTCGTTAGATAACAGCTGGGGTAGTCTGCCTCGATACGACGATACATCCGGCGCGTCCCGATGGAATGCATACCCCCTCCATTGACGAGTCGATGAACCAGGGATGAGGGTACCTGCTAAACCAGATGGGGGGAATCCTACGAAAGTTCTCCCTCAGAAGGCGGAAACGTCAGGTAGGCACATATGACATGATTCCGCGCATGGAAGGCAGAGATAGCCATACCGACACAAATGGTAGTTCAAACACACATTTTAGGACTCACCACAAGACGCAATACTACTCCACTATGGTCACTGTCATTTCCACACGCTCACGTGGGTTGTCACGCTCATCACGTGAAAGATTCACGATCTTATCAGCCACGCCAATACCTTTGGTCACCTCACCAAACACAGAGTACTTTCGATCCAGGAATCGAGAATCCTCCACCACAATAAAAAACTGCGACCCTGCAGAATCTGGATCTGAAGCCCGAGCCATCGAGACAATACCGCGCTTGTGTGGGATGTCGCTGAACTCCGCCTTGACCGAATGACCGGGACCACCCTGGCCATAGGTGTCCTTTTTGAGAGAATCCTTCGTATTCGGATCCCCGCCTTGGATCATAAACCCAGGAATGACACGATGGAAAATCGTACCATTATAGAAACCATCCTTGGCTAATTTGACAAAGTTCTCCACATGCTTGGGCGCGACATCTTGGTAGAATTTGATTTCGATATCCCCTAATTTCGTTTTGATAATTGCCCGGGGGCTCTTCGGAACGTCCGTCTTTGAATTCGTCGTGTTATCAGCAGCAGGAAGCAACCCGATTCCTGTGACCAACAACAGTAGACCGATCAGCCCCCCCGCCAGCATACGCCATCCTGTTTGCTTGAACATTACCGACCTCCCATACCATTCCCGTTACAATGGCCCCATATTGTAGCACCCTTCAATTTCAAACAGAGTGCGAACTCAACGCTCCATCTCCTCCAGCGCGCGACGCGCAGCTTCCTGTTCTGCTTCCTTCTTGCTGTTTCCTCGCCCAATCCCAACGACTCGGTGATTCACTTGTACTTCCACCTCAAAGAGCTTCTGGTGGTCCGGACCAGTTTCGCCCACCACCAAGTACTGCGGCAACATCTCATACCGCTTTTGACACCACTCTTGAAAGCGCGTTTTGTAATCGTCGTCTCCGGGTTGTTCCTGAAAGGTATCAAGTCGGCGCAGTTCATCAGCGAGAACATCGACCGTGAAATCACGGCTGGCCTCAAAACCTCCATCCAGATAGACCGCGGCAATGACAGCCTCCAGCGCGTCAGCCAACAATGACGTTTTATCCCTTCCCTTTGACCGTTCTTCCCCTCGACCAAGCCTCAGATAGCGCCCAAGATCTAGCCGCCGAGCGGCATTCGCCAACGACGTCTCGCTCACCAGCTTTGCCTTGAGTTTTGAGAGAGCTCCTTCGCTCAGTTCGGGATATCGTCTCGCCAGATAATCGCTGATGATCAGCGATAAAACGGCATCTCCTAAAAACTCAAGGCGTTCATTGTGTGTGCGACCGGACTCCCGACGCTCATTCACGTACGACTTGTGCGTGAGCGCCTCTTCCAAGAGATTGTCATCCGTGAATCGATATTTCAAAAAGGTACGTGAGGAGTCGGCAAAAGAGACAGGCATCATTGAGGCAGGCGTGTTACATATCCGGTCGCTTGAAAATCAAACAAGCGTTCACTCCACCGAATCCGAATGAGTTGGACAAGGCCATCTGAATCGCGGCAGGCCGAGCCTTGTTGGGAATGTAGTCTAAGTCACAGGCTGGATCAGGAGTATCCAGATTAATCGTGGGGGGGAGCATCCCATGGAACAACGCCAGAATGCTGAAGACGGCTTCGATTCCACCAGCCGCACCGAGCAAATGCCCCGTCATGGACTTGGTCGAGCTGACGGGAATACGATAGGCCTGCTCACCGAACACTTGTTTTATCGCCCGGGTCTCAATCGCATCGGCCATTGTCGATGTCCCATGCGCATTAATATAGCCGATCTGATCGCATGGAATTCCTGCATCCTTCAGCGCAAGCTCCATGCATCGCACGGCCCCTTCACCTTCTTCCGGTGGAGCCGTAATGTGGTAGGCATCGCTGTTCATTCCATACCCGATGATCTCCCCGTACATTCTGACCCCTCGACGACGGGCATGTTCGAATTCCTCAATCACGATGACCCCCGCACCCTCGCCCAGCACAAATCCATCGCGATCCTTGTCGAATGGACGACTCGCCTTCGTCGGTTCATCATTCCTGAATGACAGCGCCTTGGCTGCTGCGAATCCCGCAACACCCAACGGAGTGACCGCCGCTTCGGCGCCACCGGCCACCATGACATCAGCCTCACCTCGTTGAATGAGGCGGTACGCATCCCCAATGCAATGATTGCCCGTGGCACATGCCGTCACCGCGCAGGAATTTGGCCCCTTGGCCCCGATCCGAATCGCCACTTGCCCGGATGCCAGATTAATAATGGTCATCGGGATGAAAAACGGTGAGACTCGACCTGGCCCTTTGCCCCTGAGCACATCATGATAATGCTCGATTGACCCAAGACCGCCGATCCCGGATCCAATATAGACTCCGACCCGCGTGGCCTCTTCCGGCGAAACTTTCAACCCTGCATCGTCCACGGCCAACTGCGCTGCACCAACAGCGTAGTGGATGAACGTGTCCATCTTCTTGATTTCTTTTTTTTCGATGAACCGGGCCGGATCAAAGTCCTTCACTTCGCCGGCAATTTGAGCATCATAGCCGGCCGGATCAAATCTCGTGATCCTGCCGATACCGGACTCACCGGCACAAATGGCATTCCACGTCTTCTCGACGCCGGTACCCAACGGAGTCACCAGCCCAAGACCGGTGACAACGACGCGCCGGGTCGGCCGATCTGATTCACCTGCGGCCATGTTCAAGACTTTTCTTTAATGTAGTCCAACGCTTTCCCGACGGTCAGAATCTTCTCGGCATCCTCATCGGGGATTTCGATCGAAAATTCTTCTTCGAGTGCCATCACCAGCTCGACCGTATCGAGCGAATCCGCTCCCAAGTCTTCAACGAAAGAGGCCTCCGGTGTGACCTCGTCTTCTTCCACGCCAAGCTGTTCGGCAATAATTTTCTTGACTCGTTCTTCTACAGTGGCCATCGATCTGACTACCTCCTTCCCCGGTATACTCTCACTTGCACCGCCACACGGGGATCTGTGACGGCCATTCCCAAGAGACTTGCTGTCTTTATACCATCAACATACCGCCGTTTACGTGCAAAACATGACCCGTGATGTAAGCGGCCTCCTCGGATACCAAGAAACGCACGGCTGCGGCAATATCGGCCGGCGTCCCCAAGCGACCCAGCGGAATCTGCTTGAGTAATGTATCCTTGACATCAGTGGAAAGACCATGGGTCATTGCCGTATCGATGAAACCCGGCGCCACCGCATTCACCGTCACATTACGGCTGGCATATTCCCGCCCAACTGTCTTCGTAAACCCGATGACGGCTGCCTTCGACGCCGAGTAGTTCGCCTGCCCTGCATTTCCAATCACCCCAACAATCGAGGCAATGTTGACGATACGACCATACCGCTGCTTGGTCATCGGCTGCAAGACCGCCTTTGTACAGTTAAAGGTACCGTTCAAATTGATCTGAAGGACCAGGTTCCAATCCTCTTCTTTCATCCGTAACAATAAGCCGTCACGAGTGATCCCGGCATTATTGACCAGGATATCCACCTTTCCCCAAGCCTTGAGCACTTGTTCGACCATCGACTTGGTTTCACCGGCATCGGCCACGTTGACTTTGAGGTTCAACGCCTTTCTCCCAATATTTTCCACCGCAG
>JAHBWQ010000202.1 GCA_019636915.1 Nitrospira sp.
CTTCACGCCGAGAAAGAGAAAGCTGGTGGTCCGGGTATGGTTGAGGGCGGCACTGTACAGCCGGGTGGTCTCGACATCGTAGAAGGCCACCCCAGCGAGCGTCTCGGTTTCAGTGCCACAAGCGCCACCTTTCAATGTCACCGAGGTACGAAACGCATTACCCTGTATCCGAGGAGACAAGGTCCCCGTCACGGTGCAGCCATCGGTCGAATGACCGGAAAGCGTCCCGGTGGAATCCACGGTCACTGTGACCTGGTGATTGTCGGCACGGAGCCCCGCATAGGTCCCGGTCACCAAAGTCAGGTTTGGTGTCGACACAGAGTTCCCGTCGTATGTACTCGTGAAGCTCTCGGTCTCGCCAGTGACGCACGCGATCGTCCCATCAAAGCTCTTCTTTACCGTATAGGCACCATGCATCGTCGCCGCGCGAATGCCGGCACCTTCCAGATTGAAATCTCTGGTGTTTGAGGACCCGAAGGAGCCGGTGTGTGACGTGCCAGTTCCTTGAACTAGTCCAGCCAGGATATTGGGATTGTTTTTTGCCGAATAGAACAGCCAATAGGAGCTGTCCTCTAGAACCAGTCCAGTGACGGTGCGGCCGGTAGAAGTCGTGCCTGTCCAGCGACCTTCCCCTGAAGTGGCCATGGGCTGCGATAGGGAAGACACGTCACTCTCGCGATACCCCCCGCCACAGGCGGCGGGCGCGAACCCACTATTGAAGCAGTTGGCAAAGCTGCCACAGGCCACGAGCCCTATCATCAAGCCGAGGGCCAGAAGGCACCGAAGAACGTGTGTCCCGGTCATGTGCATGGTGATCCCCGCAACAACGTATGAGGGGTTCCCTGTCACAGGATAACAGGAAGAGATCCCCCCTCAAATCGGGACCCCCGAATTGTTAGAAGCCGGACCAGCCGACTCCCGATGTCAGCCAGCCCAAGTTGCCGGAAGGCCCACTGACCGCCGATCTGCGGCCAATTTCTGGCGTCCTGAGCCAGCCCGAACGGTTACCGGTGGTCTTATATCCGTGTCGTCCTAGGAATGGTGTAAGACCGATTTGAAGAGGTTGCAGGATATGGCTATTGCCCGTAGTTGTCTTACATTATGGGTTTATCGTATGCTTGTGCCCAGGCTTTCTGACCCTCCAATGACCTGAAGCAGCCACCGGTCGGTGAGGGGAGTTTGGTGTCTTGATTTGGGGCTTGTACGGGTGAGCTGATGGGGCAGCGGGCGAAGCGGACGACCACGGTCACGGTGGATCTGGGGGACCTGAAAGCACCCTGGCAGGCCTGGTGTCAGGGCCACGGACTCACACCGAGCCATGCGTTGCGGAACGCCATTCGGCAGACCATGGATCGGAGAGCCACCCCGGCCCCTACGCCTCGGAGTCGTGTCACCCCGAAGCGAGAACGGGCGATCGCTCGCATCGAACTGAACCTGACAGCCTCAGAGCTCGCCGCCCTGAAGAAGATGGCCGGTCAAGAAGGCTATGTGCCGACGAAATGGCTGGTGGCGATGGTCCGCACCAAGTTGACCGGGCAGCCACAGGTCGGACAGCCGGAATTGGAGACCTTGGCCCGGTCGAATCAACAACTCCTCGCCTTGGGGAGGAACCTGAACCAGATTACCAAAGTCTTGAATACCGCGCCTCAGAACCGAGCCGCCTTTCGGGTTGAAGTCATCACCGAACTCTCTCGCGTGATCCAGGCCCATACAAAGAAGGTGTCCGATGTCTTACGCGGGTCCGTGGACCGCTGGCATCTCCAATGAGTTCAACAGGCAGCCAAATTGACCAGAAGTTGGATGAGTGGGGGAGTCGGCTCTTCAATGTCTCAACGGAGACCCTCCCGCGACCGCGTCGCAGCAGGAATGTTCGTCTGAGTTTCGCTAAGTTCGTGAGTACCGGCGGACGGCTCAGCACGGCACAGGCTCGTGCGACCTATGTGCGGCAGAAACTTCAGGCCATGGTTCGCCGTTCGCCACAAGTCGTGGTGAAACTCGTTAGGGCACCGAAGGGGATGAAGGGCATCTCGAACAACCTCACCTACATTTCGCGTGATGGCCAGCTTGAGATCGAGGATCAAGGCGGCCAAGTGATTGTCGGGAAGGAGGCCGTGGCCGATCTGAAAGCTGAATGGCGCGATGGCGGGATGCCCATCGCGGCAGACTCGACGATGCGCGACGCCTTTCACCTCGTCCTCTCCATGCCGACCAGGACCGATCCATTATCAGTGCAGCGGGCGGCCCGTGACTTCGCCACACGGGAGTTCTCCGGGTTTCAGTACGCAATGGTGCTTCATACCTTCGAGACCGATCCGGATCCCCATCCCTCTCCACATCCACATGTGCATTTGACGGTGAAAGCCGCAGGTCTTGATGGAGTTCGTTTGAATGCCAGGAAGGCCGATCTGCAGCGCTGGCGGGAGGGATTTGCGGAGGCGTTACGGGAGCATGGCATTGAGGCCACGACGACAAGCCGAATTCACCGTACGACACAGGAACGGTGGAAGGTTCAGCATCTACGTGATCGCACGACCGAGGCGAAGGTGCTCGATCGTCAGCGACGAGTCACCCACATGCCGAGGAAGCAGCGGGAGGTCATGCACCACTACGAGCAGGTTCTGAAGACGCTCGCACGATCTGATCAAGGAGCAGACCGGCAGCTCGCTGTGGATCTGGTGCGCTATCTCGGGGGACGAGGCCGTACTCCGGACATGGAGCGGAACCGAGGAAACGATCGTGACCGATAAGGTCGTTTTCTATGTAAGTGGTAACCTCTGTAACAACTTCCAAGCTCGTATAAACTATTCTGCTCCTCTCTTCTACTGCTGATGTATAAAGACGGTTGGATATTCAGTTAATCTGAGGACCAATGGGCCGACTCAAAGTATTTTTGGGAATTGTCGTTGGATGCATTCTAGTACTCGTGCCGGTTCTGGTTTTCGCGCAAGCCGAAGATCAACCAGCTCGCCGAGCAACCCTATCCGTGAGTGGCAATGCAGATGAGTCGCTGCCTCGGAAAAGTGGATTGTCTCTCCATTATTCTCTGCAAGTACCTTGCTTCATAAGTGGTAAGTTATGAAACAACCTCCAATCTTGCACAACTACTAGGCCCGTGCTCTCAGCTCACGTACGCCGCGTCCAATTTTCCGTTGGATGAGGGTTCGCAACGTGGCCCCGCTTGCATAGCCTACCCGGTCGGCAATCTGGTCCACACTATGGTTGCTGGTCTGTAGCAGATGGACGGCGCGCTCGACACGAAGATCCTGGAAATAGGCAAGCGGAGATTTCCCGATCACGGCGTGCAGCCGACGCGTCAATGTTCGTGGACTTGTCCTCACGGCACGGGCGGCATCATGGAGCGAGAAGCCGTCACCCAAACGACGGCGGGCCCATCGTTCGAACCGCTCCACAAATGGATCTGCGTGAGCCAGGTGGTCAGGAATGGCGAAGGTCGCCTGCATTGGTCTCGAGTCAATTACAAGGTAACGGGCAGTCAGGGCCGCCAATGCGGGACTACGGTGGCGCACGAGCCACAATGCTAGATCGAGATGCGCCAGCGCGGCTCCGGCAGTGATGAAGGGTGACGAGTGGACAATCATACGCGACTCGTCCAGTACTACCTGGGGATACCGTTCACGAAAGAAAGGAGCCAGCCACCAGGAAGTCGTCGCATGATGGCCGTTGAGTAGGGAGGCCTCTGCAAGGATAAACGTGCCCGTGCAGGCAGCCCCAAGCATGGTGCCCCGCTGGAACCAGTGCCGCAGGAGGCTTTGTGCGTCCACGATCTCTCGTTGGTCAAGAAGGCGGGACAACGTATCGGGCATCTTCGCCCCCACGGCCGGCACCAGGGCGATATCGGGATGAGCCAGTCCCGTTGCTCGTCTTGCCGGGATCGACAGGCCGTGACTCGTGGTCACTCGGGATCGGACACCCACGATGGTGACATCGAAGCGCGTCGTCAATGCTTTCGAAGATGCTGCGAGTTCATTTGCCACGCTGAAGGTATCAAGAAGAGTAGATAAGCCAGTATCGAAGGTGTTCTGTAGTGCCACGATGTAAATTCGCATGGCGAGAACTGTAGCATAATTGGCATTATTGCCAATAGACCAATCCTTAACTCACACGCTAGGATGCGCATAGCAATTAGTTAATTTCTGAAAGGATGGAAAACATGGTACGAGTGGCATTGCTAGTGCGGTTGGAGGCCAAGCCAGGCAAGGAAGCGGAGGTGGCTCG
This sequence comes from Nitrospira sp., assembly GCA_019636915.1. Taxonomy (GTDB): domain Bacteria; phylum Nitrospirota; class Nitrospiria; order Nitrospirales; family Nitrospiraceae; genus Nitrospira_D. The sequence continues at coordinate 4,237 of JAHBWQ010000202.1, forward strand.
CTTTCTCGAAGGTGGCCTTGCCTTGGCAAATCAGGAAGCCGCCACACCGATTTGGTTTGCCCTAAAGTTAGGGCCAACCACATTTGGCATCTTCGATGCCTTTGCTGACGAGGCGGGGCGTAAAGCGCACCTGGCTGGGCAGATTGCGGCCGCCCTGATGGCGAAAGCTCCTGATCTGTTGGCTAAACCCCCACAAATCGAACAAGTCGATGTGCTCGCCGCGAAAATTTCACACTAAGCGGGACCGGTTCCGACAATGGGACAACCTTATGCCTAAGGAGAAGTGATGCGACAGCGATCTATCCTCGCCGTGATGGTTTTGACTTTCATGCTTTGTGCGCAAATAGCTGGTGCTGAAGCGGATCGGGAGAAGTTATTGAAGGAACCCGGGATCTATGCCACCTTCGCCGTCTTCAAGGTTGGGGACGAGTGGTGGAAACTGGATCGCGATGCCCGGACGAAAGCCGTGGCGGAGGCAAAAAGTGTGTTCCAGAAGTATTCAGAGCAAATGACCATCGATACGTACTTGCTGCGAGGATTATCTGAGAAAGCTGACTTTTTCCTGAGGATTCACTCCAAGGAAATGAGTCACAACCAGAATGTTCTGATCGACTTCATGGGCACGACGTTCGGGAAAGCGTTGAAGAACACCGACACGTTCAACGGGATTACAAAGGCGTTAAATTATGTCCCGAGTTTTCCTGAAGAGTTGAAGACTGAACTGAAGACTCCTCCACCTCCGAGCAGTCCGTATGTCCTGGTGGTTCCTATCCGCAAAGATGCTGAATGGTGGATGATGCCGCACGATCCGCGTGCCGCTTTGATGAAGGAGCATACGGATGCGACAGTGGCATATCTCAAAACCGTCAAGCGCAAGCTGTATCATTCCAGCGGGCTGGATGACCTGGACTTCATCACCTATTTTGAGACGGCAAAACTGGACGACTTCAACAATCTGGTGATCGGCTTATTGAAGGTGAAGGAGAATCGCCATAATAAGCGGTTTGGTGATCCGTTGTTGTTGGGGACGATCCGCTCCCTGGATGAAATCCTCGAAGTCTTTTCACGGTAAGGACGCACGGGAGGTGCCGTCGCTAGGCGACATGCCCCGACCGTGTTCTCATAGCACTGGTATGGCAACCCGCATGGGTACAGGGACACGGGGTTCCCTCTGTGCGGGCATTTAGGGATTTTGGCAGCACTGGCCTGACCGTAAACCCGATAGCATGTAAACAGAACAGGCTTGGCGTGGGATCTCCTGAGGGATGAGGGAGGCAATTGCTACTCACCGGGCGATCTGAGGAATGATCATGTTGATGCATTTCTCAAATGCCGAGTCGAGGGGGCTACTTTTGTTTCTTGTGGGCTGCGTTGTCTTCTGATGAGGATGGCTCAGGTACTGTATTTTCATCGGAGACATGACTGCCTGATTCGATTGATGTACGGGCTAGGTGTGACAAATTTGTGCCAAAACTCTGTTGAAACAGACAGAAAGGATGGAATACAGTGGAACCAACGGAAAGGCCTAAGTTACCGATATCACAATTAAATTGGGGAAACCGTTGCAATAGCGAGCACTTGTCAAAAACCGTTCTTTCGATCTTTTAAGGCGAGGGCCCTGGGTTCGAGTCCCAGCCGGCTCACCACAATGCCAGACCCCCCGAGTTCGCCTCACGCGCTAACCCGTCGTGGCAGAGCGAAAAACACTCAGCATATCGTTACGCTCGACCGCCGGGATTTCGAAATCTACCGCACGGCGAAACTCGGCCGCTTTATCATCCTGCCTGAATAACCTCGCACCTCACCCGTGCCTGTTGTGCTAAGGCAACCGGTGCTGACATCGTTGTCTCATGTGAACGTGTCGGGCAATTCATCCTTCAAATCTTTTCTCCGAGTACAACAGGCGGCTTGGATAAAATGAAGAGCTGCTATCAGTCTTCACAAAATGCGGACCAAGCTATAGGTCCGTCCCTAGAAGCGCTTCCCCATCCGGAAGGAGTGATTTCTCAAGGGGAAAGGGGTAAGCTTCCGCGAAAATTACCTTAAAGCAATGCTGAGGCTGGAGCAAATCTCCTAATGGACCAAGCAACTCATAACAAGATCGTCTCCTTTATCTGGGGCATCGCCGACGACGTCCTGCGCGATCTCGTCAAGCGTGGGAAGTATCCGGACGTAATCCTGCCGATGTGCGTCATCCGACGCATGGATGCGGTGCTCGAACCGACAAAACGGAACGTGCTTGAGACCAAGAAGATGCTCGATGAGGCGCGCATTACCGAACAGCGCGCGGCACTTTGCGAAGCGGCGGGCCAAGCCTTCTACAACACTTCGAAGTTCACCCTACGTGACCTCAAGTCCCGAGGTAACCAGCAGCAGCTCCTCGCAGACTTCGAGGACTACCTCAACGGCTTTTCGCAAAACGTTCAGGACATCCTTGAAAACTTCAAGATCCGAAACTACCTGAAGGACCTGTCAAAAGCCGACGCTCTTGGCACGCTGATCAACAAGTTCCTTGATCCGGATATCGATCTCTCACCCGCTGGCATCGACAACCATTCGATGGGGACGGTTTTCGAGGAGCTGGTCAGGAAGTTCAATGAGGAGAACAACGAAGAAGCGGGCGAGCACTGGACCCCGCGCGACGCCATTCGGCTCATGGCGAACCTCGTGTTTCTTCCCATCGAAGACAAGATCAAGTCCGGCACCTACTTGCTGTACGATTGCGCCTGCGGAACGGGCGGCATGCTCACGGTTGCTGAAGACACACTCGTCGGCATTGCCGAGAAACGCAACAAACAGGTGAGGTGTCTGCTTTACGGGCAGGAGATCAGCCCAGAAACCTATGCAGTCTGCAAGGCCGATATGCTGTTGAAGGGTGAGGGAGAAAGTGCTGACCACATCGTGGGCGGTGCGGAGTGGTCCACGCTCTCGCATGATGCCTTTCCGGTACAAGAGTTCGACTTCATGCTCTCCAACCCGCCCTACGGCAAGAGTTGGAAGAAGGACCTTGAAGCAATGAACGGTAAGGAGGGGATGCGGGACCCTCGCTTCAAAGTGATGCACCAAGGCGAAGAGCTGTCGCTTGTCACACGTTCGAGCGACGGCCAAATGCTCTTTCTCGCCAACATGGCGTCAAAGATGAATGGTAAATCGCCTTTGGGCAGCCGGATCGCCGAGGTACACAACGGTTCATCGCTCTTCACGGGGGATGCGGGTCAGGGCGAGAGCAACATCCGCCGCTGGATTATCGAAAACGACTGGCTTGAAGCCATTGTCGCCCTGCCGCTTAATCTTTTCTATAACACCGGCATTGCCACCTATGTCTGGGTGCTGTCGAACAAGAAACCAGCGCACCGCAAGGGCCAGGTGCAGCTGCTTGATGCAACTCAGTGGTTCAAACCATTGCGTAAGAACCTTGGTAAGAAGAACTGCGAACTCTCGGCTGGGGATATCGACCGCATCAGCCGCACCTTTCTCGAATTCAAGGAAACGCCCGAGTCAAAGCTCTTTCCCAACGCCGCATTCGGCTATTGGAAGGTTACGGTCGAGCGTCCACTGCGTCTGCATAGCCAGCTCACGCTCAAGGCGATCGAGACGCTGCGCTTTGCATCAGGTGACGAGGACCTCCGCGCCACGCTCTACGAAGAGTTTGGCGACGATCTGTTCACTAAGTTCGACAAGGTCTCTGCAGCATTGCAAAAGCGGCTGGCTGAGTGGGGTGACGACGAAGAGGA
>JAHBWQ010000203.1 GCA_019636915.1 Nitrospira sp.
TGACCTCGGCCACGAGCATAACCCCGTAAAGCAGTTTCGTGTTGACGTGCCAAAGTCAGCGCCCTACCATCGGAACCCTATTTTTCGGATGCCTCCATCGCGGAGCGCCTGATGGATCTTCTCAATATCCGCCGTCTTCCCCACATCGAAGGGGATTCGCTCGACGCTGACCTATTGGTACCGAGGAAAGCGGTATCGCCCTGTTCTTGGGTACAACCTTGGGTTGGATCAGGAGAGAGAGTCAACCTTCTCAGTTATTTCTGCTATCCATGCCAACACGGGACCGTCCACCGAAAAGCCGGCGCAAGAATTCTCTGGCGCCGAGATGAAGAACCTGACCTTTTCAGAATTCATCCCGACCTATCTCCATTATCTCAGGGAGAAGCGACCAAATAACGATGGCCGCAATGAAACCATCCTGACCCAGCATCTCATTCCTCACTTTGGAGCGCTACGGTTGTCGGCCATCAAGCTACAGGATGGTCTCGTCTACTTGCAGAATCGTCGTGCCGCTAGGATAGGGCCTGAGGATAAGAAACGCACCGTGGCTGATGGAACGATTGAGCGGGAGTGTGCCACGCTCATGGCCGTGTTGAATCTCGCCGTGGATATGGATTGGCTGGATAAGAATCGTCTCAAACGGCTGCCTGTCCCGGAATACAAGAAACGGGAGCGAGTCGCAGAGGGTTGGGAGTTGATCAAGCTTCGAGAGGCCGCCTCGCCGATCGTATGGAACCTCGTCATGGCTGCGTTACAGACAGGGTTACGCGAAAACAAACTCATAGAGATCCACGAAGAATGGTTGATGCAGCGTGGGGATGGGTGGTGGATGGCGCCTTCTCCGGGGCAAACCCGAATCAAGGGTGTTCCACTCAATGGGCTGGCCTGTGATACCCTTCAAGGGGATATGCCGCGAATCGGTGGTCGATTCTTTGGCCAGTGGAAGGACGGCAATTCCTTCAAGCATAGCTGGATCCGGACTGACCTTCCCCCCGAAAACTAGACCATTGGCTGAGAAGTTGACTTGTGCTGTGATGGGCTCTACAGGAGGGAGCCATGATACGGAAACGGCACACCGAGGAACAGATCATTGCCGTGCTCAAGGACGCCCAAGTGGGCATTGGGGTCCCAGAACTCTGCCGCAAGCACGGCATTTCGGATGCCACCTTCTATAAATGGCGGGCGAAGTATGCGGGACTCGAAGTCAGCGATGTGAAAAAGCTGCGCCAGCTCGAAGACGAAAACCGACGTTTGAAACAAATGGTGGCGGAACAAGCCCTGGACATCCAGGCGCTGAAAGCGGTCACCACAAAAAACTGGTAGGGCCCAAGGCGAAACGAATCGCGGCCCACTGGATGGCCGAGCGCTTTGGGCTCAGTCAGCGACTGAGTCTGTCGGGTATTGGCCTTGGATCGCAACACCGTGCGCTATCGTGGGCACCGCCAGGAGGATACTGCCTTGCGGACACGGATTCGTGAGATGGCAGCGTGCAAACGCCGCTACGGGTGTCCACGGATTGATGTCTGGTTGCGGCGGGAAGGTTGGCCGGTGAATCATAAGAAGGTAGAACGGCTCTATTATCGAGAGGAACAGCTCGCACTACAGCAGCGCTGCCCCAAGAAGACCGTGGCGGCTCCTCGGGTCGCGTTGCCTCGACCGACGCGGCCGGGGCTCTGTTATGCGATGGATTTTGTGCATGATCGGCTCGTGGCCGGTCGGCGGTTCAAGTGTTTGACGATGACGGATCCCTGTTCGAAAGAAGCTCCCGTGATTGAGGTGGATATCTCTAGTGGTGGGGCACGGGTGTGCCGGATTCTCGATCGGGTGTTTCTGACGCGCCCCTTGCCAGAAACCTTGATCCTCGACAATGGGCCGGAATTTTCCGGCACGGCTTTGGGTGCGTGGGCGGCTCAACATGGCGTCCACCTACACGTCATTCAGCCAGGGAAACCCCCGCAGAACGCGTTTATCGAGAGTTTCAATGGCAGGTTTCGTGATGAATGCCTCAATCCGCACTGGTTTGTGACACTCCAGGAAGCGCAGCTCGTAATCGAAGCCTGGCGGAAGGAATACAATGAGGAGCGGACGCACAGCTCCATTAGGGATATCACTCCCCAGGAGTTCATCAACCCCGATCAGGACGGAGTCCACAGGGCACAGGTGGCACCTTCGTTGGCGGTGGTGTAATAAATGGGGAAGGTCAGGACTTGTGAACGGGCAGGTGTGCACGATCTGCGCTTTCACGATCTCCGTCACACGTTTTCAACGTGGCTTACGCAGTGTGGTGTTGACTACGCGGTAGTCCAGACCTTGAAAGGGGAGCCGTTGCCCGGCTCCGTGAAATACTACATTCACAAGTGGGAAAGCCGTCTGCGAGATGCAGTGATGCGGTTGGAAAAATTCACGCGGGAGGTTCTCACTGCCAAAACAGTGGCTGAGGTGCCACTTACTGCCACTCAGGTGTCATTTGCACCTGAGATGGAATTGCTAAGCATGCGGAATGTGGTGCCGAGGGACAGAATCGAACTGTCGACACCAGCCTTTTCAGGGCTGTGCTCTGCCAACTGAGCTACCTCGGCACTGTGGGGATCCGATCTTACGATGGAGGATTGTCAGCTGCCACGTAAATGACCGTTCATTCTTTGCATACTACCAAGATCGTATGTCTGACTTCTACCCTTTTTATAGGCTAGGAGGCTCAGAAAAGCCTGAGTTCGTACAACTGTTGATTCTGTCGTGTCGTCAACGAAGTTGAAAGTAACTTGGTAATAGTGTGTTAGTCAGAGAAGGAGCGAACCGTTTGTGCATGGACGAGGAGTTTCTGTCGATTCGGCACACCGACCTTGTCGAAAATATTGGTCAAATGATGTCGTACTGTACTATCAGAAATAGAAAGAGAGTGAGCAATGTCTTTATTTGACAGGCCTTGACGGAGCAACTTAATAATCTCGTGTTCTCGTTCTGTGAGGCCATCGGGCCAGGACGCGTATCGTCTTTCGATAGGGGGCTTCGAAATGAAAGCCTGTTTAAGGTCTGTGCCTTTCACTACATCCTGCACGAGGTGGGTGTGGTGGCAAGGGGAAGGGGAGAGCGCATCAATCATAGCCAACACAACCTCTGGCGGTTGTATCTTCAGCATTACTCCGTCCACACCGCATTCAAAAGCTTCGTGCATACGATTTTTTTCTTCAAATCCACTCAGTAGCAGGATTTTGCTTGGCGGAGAGGATGCGCGAATCCATCTGATCGCTCCCATAGTGTCTCGCTCGGTCTCCATATCGAGGATAAAGACGTCTGGGAGGGGCTCTGGAAGGGAGAGATCGGGAGTGATGCGCTGGTACTGCTGAACGATGATGCGGCGAGTCGCTCTACTCTCAAAAATTCTCTGCAACCCCAACCTCGCTAGGTGATGACCGCTAACAATCGCTATCGTTAGCGATGGAAGAATGGCGTTGTTCATGGCAACTGTGATCCCCTTTGTACTCTTGGTGATAATTGCGTACTCGCTCTCACGGGCTTGAGCCAGTCTGTTTGTGATACAAGAAAGGGATCTCGGGATCGGTGTTGCTGGTAGAAGACGCGCTGATCCAGAAACTTCTTGTGAAGAGTCATCCAGAAGACCTTATCTTGTACCTTGTGAGGTTTAACAACCAGTTTCTATTCGCTCCGCCAGTTCTCAAGGGAAAAATCAATCTACCTGAAGCTAGTGCTATGGGTGTGATATGAGGGTCTTACAGAGCACGCACGACACTCCTCTTGTGCCTTGTACTGGTCTGATTAGACTTGCATCATACACGATGCTTGGTCTGGCTAGAGCTAAGTATGATGCTGCGAAGTATGCCATGTGAGGCGGTTCTTTTCTATACGCAAACACTCGTAATAATGCATGCAATTTTGGTTGTCAATTTCTATGTTCCGTGCAAATCCTGAGCCATTGGCATGATTTTATTCGATGGTGGATGTGTAAGATAAATTCATAAGGTTACTAGATGTAATTGGAAGATCTAATTTGTCTAATGGCTAGATAAGGTAATAGATTGAAATACTTCTTAATTGTATTGCGAAATTTATAGCACTAAATAATTGTGAGCAAGTTATAGCTAAGTCTATAGTCAGTAATGGTCATTCAGGATCTGATCGAGCGAAGCAGTTCCAGAATATTTGAGGTGTTTTTTTCTGGGTGACCTCCCCCAGATTCATCGTTCTCCCACTTGTAGAGGTGTCTGTGAAATCAGAGGGTGGCGTCGGAACAACATTACTTGTGAAATGGGTTGTCAGTAAACTTGATTTTGTGTTGAATGAAGATCGCAGATATTATGAAGTGTTTGGAATCAAAGATGTTAGATATGGTGGCTCAGAGGAGCTCTGTTCCTTGTTCTGGACACGACAAGCCGATGAAGGTATCAAAGGCATCATGTGAATCTAATTTGGTACAGTATCGGATCAGATTCATGGTAGGGTTTGGCTAGGTTGAAGAGTTCCTCCATCTGGAGATCGCTATCGCCTGAGCGGACTTCCCAGGGTTTCGTGGGCACATGCGTTAAGCATTGTTTGACACTGCTTCAAATGCCTCCGGACTGACCCTGCTGAGGTGCTGTGTCGCCGGATGCGATTATAGAAGGTCTCGATGTACTCGTCGCTATCGGCCATCGCCATCGCTCGAGTTATGTAGATGCGCTTCTTGATCTGCTCCTTCTTCAAGCTGCTGAAAAAAGATTCAGCTACCGCGTTGTCCCAGCAATTACCCCGTCGACTCATGCTGGGTTCTAGGTGATGTGCGCGGCAGAAGCACCGCCACGCATCGCTGTCAAATTGAGACCCTTGATCGGAGTGAATCAGGACATGCTGGGGCTTGTGTCGACGCACAGCCATGAGGAGTGCGTCCAGCACGAGATCTTGAGCCAGCGTGGGCTTGGTGGACCAGCCGACAATACGGCGAGAGTCCAGGTCCATCACGACGGCCAAATAGAGCAAGCCTTCCCATGTGTGCACGTATGTACTGTTGGTAACCCAGGCGGTGTTGGGCCGGGGGACGGTAAACCCTCGTTGCAGCGTATTGGGCGTCAGGAGTGATGCGGGGCTTCTGGTGTACTGGGGCGTTCAGTAACCGTATCGGGATTTCAGGCTGTTGGCCCTCATGATCCGAGCCGCACGATGCTTGCTACATGTTTCCCCCCCCGCTTCACGCAAATCGAGAACGATCCTCGGGGCGCCGTAGATGCCGTGGCTCGCCATATAGGCTGCGCGGATCAGGCCAAGCAGCCGCTGGTCCTCCACCGCTCGATTGGAGAGCGGGTTCCGTACCCATTGATAGAACCCGCTACGCGAGACGTCGAGGAGGCGGCACCTCATGTGCCGTATCAAACTCTCGGCGATGGGCTTTGATAAACGTGTATTTCAGTCGGACACGCTGCGATTTCCATCGATGCCCCATTGGTCATCCCCCTTGTTCTAACGACACCCTAAGGTGTCCGTGAAAGCCTGGGAAGTCCACACCTGGATATGCAATGGCTGCCCTCGCTTCATACTCGGCCGGGGAGTGATAGCTGAGGGTGGAGTGCCGTCGCTGCCGATTATAGAACACCCCGAGGTATTCGAAGATATCCTGCGTGCTTCGTCTCGTGTGGTATAGGGCTGATGGCACACAAGCTCATGCCTGAGCGTTCTGCGGAAACTTTTGACGAACGCGTTGTCCTAGCAGTTGTCTTTGTGGCTCATGCTGGAAATGAGGTCGTCCGCGGTGAGTAGGAACTGGTAGCTTGTCGCAGCATACTGACTGCCGCGTCCAAATGGTACTTGAGCTCGACCGTGGGAGTTCGGTTCACCGAGCCTCGCGAGGGCTTGCTCGGCTAACTCAACCGTTAATCGCTGACCCGTGGCCCAGCCGACCACCAGGCGTGGATACAGATCAAGTAGAACCCCCAGATAGAGCCATCCTTCAAGGGGCCAGATATGGATGAGGACTTCATCCCATGCCTGTATTGGGTGCCTTGACTGTGAAGGCCAGACCAAGGGCGTTCGCCGCCAACAGGGAGTCGATACTGAACCGGGTGTCTGTAATATCGAGGGAGGGTCACATTTCTATCACTAACTGATTGAAATATATCAATCGGACAAATGTGCCGGTGATGAGCACACTAAAACCATATCTTTATCCAATGGCGAGGAGTAATGGTAAATGGTAGTAGTTGAGGAGCATAGCGCTCTATTCGGTAGATGCAAATATCCCTATCCGATTTGAGAATTAGGATGGGACTCACGGGGCGAAGCTATGATCGCTACCAGTCGACAAGAGCCCATTGTCCAAGGTACACAGGTAAAGACACTGGATAATAGGACCGGTAATGCCATCGCACGCTGATTGCCAATGGTACGCTGTACGAGACTCAGTCTCGTCATGAGGAGCAGGTGAGGGATCGATTGTGGGCAAGTAGGAATAGAACCCTTGCTTCCATTGGGGAAGCAACGCCGTCAATGGTCAGATCGCAAGGTGTGAACGACTCTCCCATTGTTTACCGGGTATTGTTTTGCCAACTTTGCGTTAGCCAGGAGTCTAGCCTGCTACGAACGTCGGGTGTTGTTCGGATTGTCGGCACTCTAGAGCCTGAACCAATTCCGACTGAAGAGATAGCGGTCCTCCAGCAAGTGTCGTTGATTAATCCGGTGATGGAGCCATGCGACTACCTCGCTGATGGGGGCATGGGTAGAATTGAAACAAGGTCCGCTTATGGGACTTCGCGGCCAGTTTGTTCGGCGAGTGGGTCATGATGGTTTGGTGATCCGCTCCGCTCTTCTGCAGCAAGCTGTACTCATCCATATTGGAAGCGGCGAGGTTGCTCCAGTGCAGTGAGTTTTTTCTACTTCCTTTCTCTTCGCTCATTTTCTATGGATGTGGGTTAACTATCGGGGGCTAGCAGTCATGTCCAAGCTCCGTTTTTCTCGAGATCAGGTAAAGGCCATAGTCTTGGAGCTCAACGCTGGTCAGATGCCACGGCAGGTTTCACGTCGATATGGGGTTTCTGTCAGTACGCTCTATCGGTGGCGAGCAAAATTCATCACCGAACAACCATTTGATGATAAAGAGCGGTTACGTTCATTAGAGGGTGAACATCGACGACTGAAACAACAACTTGCTGAGCTTACGCTTGATTACGCAACACTCCGGGCTGCTTTGATCAGAGATGTCAGGGGAGACTGTTAGGGAGAATCGATGATGGCTATGGCAAATGGTAGATATAGAATGAGCTACTTGCTAAGCTGGGTTTTCGTCACTGCCATGGTTCTTGTAGTGATGGGTTGCGCCCAGGAGAGGGTGGATTATAAAGTCCATCTGACTGAGCCATCTGATTTTACTCTCGGGCCGGAGGATATGCTGAAAGTAACGGTTTGGAAAAGCCCGGATCTATCTGGTGAGGTGGCGATTCGCCCTGACGGGACGATCACCCTTCCGCTTATCGGAGATGTGTCTGCTGCTGGCCTCACTGCGAATGTATTGGCAAAGCGCATCAGCGAGCGACTTACGGAATATGTCTCTTCACCGGTTGTTACGGTCCAAGTGAAGGAGGTCAATAGCTACTTCATTTACGTCTTGGGTACGGTCGTGAAGCCAGGAAAGTATCCACTGAAGTCATATGTCAATGTGATGCAGGGCATTTCGCTGGCCGGTGGTTTTGCCCCCTTTGCGAACAAGAACAAGATCAAGGTGTTGCGCAATGTGAGTACCGGTTCAGAGGGGCATGAAGAGAAACACCAGATCGAAATTCCGGTTTGCTATGACGACATTCTAAAGGGTACTGCCGTACCGGGAAATTTTATTCTGCTGAGCGGCGATGTCATTGTGGTGCCCTAGGTGAGTAGAAGATGGTTATTTGT
>JAHBWQ010000204.1 GCA_019636915.1 Nitrospira sp.
GTAGAGTTGCGGTCTATTTAGAAGATCATTGGGGATTAGTTCCTTTTACTCCAATTCTTTATCTATTCATTTGGGGTGCAACGATACGAATTATTTTAGAGAATCTAAGGCCAATTCGCTTTGAAAATATTGGCCCACACATTTATGAAACATGGTGTGGCATAAACATTTTCGCACCCATTCTTATGCTTTTTGTTTGGGTGATGATGTATAAAGGTGGTAAGGCTAGGGTTTTGGGTTTATGGCTTCGATTAGGAACTGACGCAGCACTTTTCAGCGCAATGTTGACTTATCATATTGCTGATGGAAGATACCCTAATCCTGGTGCTAAAGTATCTGAAAACCATTTGTTTGCAAGGTATTTGGTTGCATCTATTCTAATTTTTATGCTGACTTTGATTATCAGGGATTGGTGGGCAATCGCGGTGAATGTCTATAAAGCAAATAGGATTCGCCGTGTCAGACAACATTAGCGCATGGATCATGGCCGGTGGTGGTGGTACATTAATCGGCTCAATCATTATGGGAGTCATACAAACTGTCGGCAAACGGGGAAAAGATCATGCTGACGCTGCCGACGTTAGTATTGGCGTTGCAAACAAGATGTTGGACCGTTTGCAAAAAGAGAACGAACATCTAAGGGCCGCAGTAGCTTTGGCGTTAGATGCAATTGACGCAATGGTTGTCGCTTCTGACCCAATTATGGCGAGAACCAAAGCGCAAGAAGCTAGAAGAATTCTAATTCAAAGTTTGACTTGAAAACCGTTGGTAGAGAGAGGATTTCGTGTGGCAAGGAAAAGAAGTGCTGCACAAATCGCAGCAAGTAAAAAGAACCTTGAAATAGCAAGGGCGGCAAGGAAATCCGCAGGTAAATCTGTCGCTCGCGCTGCCAGGGAGTACAGCGCAGCTATGAAAGGCCGAATAATTAAATCTAGCGAAAAACCAGATGGTCATTATAGCCTTACAAATCAAAATAAATTAAAGAAAAAGGCTGCGGCACAACGGGTTTCAGCTTACAAACAGGCAGTCAAAAAATCTAGGAAAGGTCGGTAAGAAAAAATGGCATGGGATTCGTTGGGAGAACATTGCCCAACTTGCGTGCGTACCAGGGCTTTTGACGATAAAAATGGATGGGTCTGTCCAGTTTGTGACATGGGTCAGCCGGGATCGTATTTTTCGCCAGAAGAAATAAACAAGATTCCCGTTTACGGGCCGATTCAAGGGGGACCGATTCAAAAATGAAGTCGAAAAGTGCTGTGGGAGAACAACTTTCATTGTTTGGCTTGAAGCCGACCGCTAGAATGCGCGACCAACCGGCGGGTCAAATTGTGATAGATATGCTCGAAATCACTGAGCCGCCAAAGTATTTGGTGGAGTATGGGAAAGATCGCAAATGACTGATCCAATCTCTGTGCCGGTCCAAGTTCCTCTAATTGGACTCCAAATGTCAACGGAGACAGCGCAATACGTTGGCATGTTGGAAGGTACGGTTGCAGCTCTAGTAATCAATGACGTGAAATACCGTACACTGCTAGAACTGCTGACCGGCGAATCTTGGGAAGACACTGTTGTCACTATGGACCCGAATGCGCTTATGTCGCTTGCGGTTTCGGCCCTGGTGAAACAAACTGGCATGGATTACGCTAAGGCCAAAATCCTGATTTCGCAGCGTTGGCAACGTCGCAACCCGCCAGCGGGATCGATTGTGCCGCAAGCAGTTCCGGTCGAGACTTTGATTAGTGGCGCAGTGGAGCAAGGCACAGTATCGACGGAAACGATTGCAGCAGAATCGAATTCGACTACTACAGCCGCAGAGCCAGAGAAGCTATCCATCACTGATCGCTACAGACTGTGGAAAGAGTCTCAGCTAGAGGCCGCCGCAGAGATTGAAGTGCCGACTGCCGACGACGCGACGACAGAAGCGACTGCGAACTAGTTCGCAGATATTGGTACATCTGTACCAATTTATCTGTAGCTGAAAATCTGGTACGGGCGTGCCAGAAAAAGTGGTACGCCTGTACTAGAAATAAATTGGTACAAATGTACCAGAAAAAGTGGTACAGGTGTACCAGAAAAATTTTGGTACAGTTGTACCACTTTTTACTTAGATCATCTAACCAAAGTAGTTGCGTTTGCAAATTTTGCGTTCGCAACTAGTTGTCGGCAAAGCGGTACAGGCGTACCAGAAAATGTGTATACAATCGAAAACCGTTGGGACACGCCACTTTTCAGAGCCTCAAAATCGTGAAAGTTGTTGTGCCGCAACGAGTTTCGCGTCAAGATCACTTACATAGAAAACCTATTCAATTCTAAGGCCGATCTTGATTTTTAGGTACTATAGGTAGGCTAAAAATGATCTTGATTCCTAGAGCCTCTCAGCCCGTTTTGATCTTGAAACGGCCCAGGTCGCAAAATGTGATATTAATCACATGCCTGACCTGCGGTTATGTGTTTGCTGGGTACCCTAAAACCGCTGGTAGGAGGCCTGGTTTGATATAATGGTGTTGGAGGAGTCTACCCAAAAATAGGTTCTTCTGATCTTAGAAAATTACAGAGTGTCGGGACTTGAACCGGTTCGATACGTTCGTTTGAGTCAACGGGTGAGCAATCACCCGGGCAAGGCCTGCCGTCCGGTAGCGGACGCAATTAGTGCAGCACCTGCCAGTATCAGCGAATTGACGTGTGTCCCAAGGGTTTTCGTGACGATGTGGGATCGAAAAACCAAGGGACAGGCCAACTTTGGCCAGCATTATTCGGACTAGGCGAATGCGAGGGTGGCCTGAAACCACCTAGCTAGGGGATGGCCGTGAGGTCTACCCTGAAACCCGGCATTGCTGTAGGCCCGCGAGGGTAAGAACCGAATAGACACGGACCATAGGACAGGGAGTAGTAGCCTGGCCTGTAGCGAATGCGTGCCAATTGCCTTGGCGCGCATAGGCATTAGTGAATGTCGCTACCCGAATTGTCTTGGAGGACATAGTGTTTGGGATAGATCCACTAGGATTGAATCCCGCTAGGACGTGCGAGAGCGGTCACGTTCTAGTGTCAGACGAATCGCCCTGGTCAAAACAGGCCAGGTAGAACGTAAGACGCGAGTATTGGTCGGGCGTAAAGACTTTCAAGTCTAGACGGTAGGATGGCTACTCCAATTATGTTGGGGCGCGGCGCAAGTCAGAGGTTTCGGTGAGCCTGTAGCACTAGGCACAAACGATATGACGCAGTATGGCGCACGGCACTATCGCAGTTCCATAAACCCAAATAACAACTCGCGCAATCGATTCCATGAAGATGTAGAGCGTTGGGCACAGCTAAATTCAGTAAGACCTCTGAGCAACGGGGAGGCCGCAATCTCTGTGTGTACCAACGATTTCCATCCATCCTCCTAAGCTCAATGAGCTTGGGTTGCAAGTAGTTTCAGGACTACTTGCTTCCTAAGCTTCTTGATCTGAGGTCGGACGTTCACAATGGCTCTGTAGTCCTCCCTGCCTGGCGCAAGTGCTGGTCAGGTAGGTAAGTAGCTGGTCTTTTTAAACTCCAGTTAGAATGGACTACAGGGCCGGTAATGACCGGTTCCGACGGTTTTCTCAGTGGGAAGACTAGTCAAATGCCTTGTGCTGCAAGGGATTTGGCGACCGGAGTTGCAGCGAATAACGTTGCAGCCCAACACAACTGAGGATGGAAATGACGAAACCGATCAAGAGAAACAACGGTGAAGTTGAGTGGGAACAAAAACCCGGCGACCTTTATGTTGTAACCGGAGTTTTGGCCAATGGTCAACGCTTCAAACCGATTACAACATCTAGTTGGCGACATGCTAACGGTATCAACCTCTTTCGTGGCACCAAATGGTTGCTTCGGAACGGAAAGAGATACCGGATACTAAGTGTCTAACGTCAACCCTGTTCTAACAGATGACGCTAGGCGGCAGATCAATCAGACCTAATTGATTGCGTCAAACACGTTGTGAGAGAACGTGTTTGGCGTTGTCCATTAGGGCACCGGCTCCGCAACGGAATTGCGGTACGAAATACCCTTGGTTACAAGGGAATTCACAGAGGATGGAAAACATGGCTAAAGCCACCAGCAATATGCGTCGAATTCGCAAGGGCGACACCTTTGTTGACGTCGACGGTCGATTGGTCACCGTTCAGGGTTGGCCTCAGAAAATCGACGATTCTAGGGTGAAAGTCCCTGTGCTGGTTGAAGGTTCGACGCGACCCTCGCGCCGCATCTTCGACGGTGATCGCCGGGTTCATTTGGTCTGAGCCTAGTTGATTGGGTCAAACCCGTTGTGAGAGAACGGGTTTGGTCTTGTCCACTAGGACAGCGGTACTACAGCGCAACTGTGGTTGAAATCCCCTTGTTCACAAGGGAATTCGAGAGGATGGAAATGAAAGTCACTTGTCATATCTCGTCATATGAAAGTGGATTCGTACAGTTCTGTGAGCATTACGATTCAATCGCATTGGCTCGCAAGAACTTTGCCAGCATGTTCGGACCTTGGGGTCCGTTGAGTGATACGGCAACGGATTGTGTAATGAGCGTGTATCCCTATACGCCAGAAGACAATTCGTTCATGTCGCACAACGATTACCCAATGTTTTTGCTGGTGAGGGGTCCGCGTGGTGGCATTCGTAAAGAGAGGGTCTGAATCATGTTCACGCAGAGGCACTTTGAAGCCATTGCTGAGGTAATCAACGCAGAGTTGAATACAGAACAATCTCAGGTCGGCAAGCGCGCCGTGCGCAATACGGCGCAACGGCTGGCGGGTCTGTTCAGGCAGCACAATGAGAGATTCGACCGCCAAAAGTTCTATGCCGCATGTGGTTTGGACGAACATGGCAACCCTCCCATTACGAAAGCAAAGGTCACCAAATGAACGAGATTCAGCGAAAAGCCTTGTGCGCCTTGTGCTCTAGGTATAAAGTAGAGTTCGATGAGGAACACTACAAACCAGCTTTCGATCTGCCTGCCGGATACGTTGCAGGTTGGGTCGGCGGCCCGGCACAGAAGCTATATGTTGGCTGCTCACCGACTGGTGAGATAAGCAGCTAGATGTTGCAGGTCGAAATGGGTTGTGAGAGAACCCATTTCGGCATGGAGTATCTAGCTCCCGTCGAAAGACGTTAAATTTGGATGGTTCACCAATCATGGTGTGCCACAACTCCATTGGAGGATGGAAATATGTCCCTTGAAACCCGCGAAGATTTGCAGCGCAATTTCCTTATCGGAAACTGCAAGCATCGACCGCGAGCTTGGCACAATGATCCGGCTCTGCGTGCGCGACTTGGGTTGGAGGACAACCACTATGACGAGCCAATTCCCTATCAGGAAGTTGTTCGTCGGTTGTTTAGCTGGAAGGCCATTTCGGTCCCGAAAGCGAACCTAATCCCTTGCGCCAAAGCAGATGCCAACTGGTTCTATGAAATGGTCAAGACTGACAAGGACGGAAACACCATCTTTGATGAGGATGGGAACCCGGTGAAAGTTACTCAGCCCGTTAGGGTTTCGCCGACAGATAGTGAGCAAGGTATCGTGCGTTCAGATACGTTCGAGCACATTGCAACTCACTCAAGCAAGTATCGCATTCACGATTACGAACAGTGGCTACTTCAGTTGCAGTCCAACGTAATTGGCGACACTCTTACGATTTTGGGCGCTGGCTTGCCAAAGCGCGGTGCCCAAGCGTATGTGCAGGTGGCACTACCTGATACGGCCAAGGATGATAAGACAGGAATTGAATTCCTGCCTTACATCATGGGTAGCACGTCGCTAGACGGTTCTCTCCCAAGCACTTTCAGCGCGCAATCGCTGCTAGTGGTTTGCGACACCACTCGCAACATGGCGTTGAGGTCCGCTGAAAGGTCTGGCCGTATCTATAAGGCCAAGCACACGTCAAAGTCATTGGAAGACAACAAGATTGCCGACGTTCGGCAAGCCTTGGGAATCATCCATAAGACTGCCGACGACATGATCGCTGAATTCCGGGAATTGGCAGCAATTCCCGTTACAAAGCGTCAACTGGTCAAGGTCATGGATATCATTCTTCCCATGCCGGAAGATGATGCGTCACAACGGAGTATCACGATTATGCAGAATAAGCGTGATTCATTCTTGGACGTGTACTATGACCGCGATCCAGAAACAAAGGGAATGATGGCCAATCAGCAGAACACTGCGTTGGGTCTGATCCAAGGTTTCAATACTTGGAACACTCACGTTAAGACTGTGAAAGGCAACCGATTTGAGCGCAATATGGAACGTGCGATCAGCGGTGACTTTGGTGACTTTGATATTCAGGTCATGGAAGCACTGGCACACGTTCTGGATCGCCCCGAATTGGTGAGCAGTAAGTAAATGCCCTAGTGCATTGGGCCGGGTTCGGTTGTCTAACAACCGAATCCGTGCCTTGTCCACTAGGACACGTCAACAGACGTTAAACAGAGAGGATGGAAATAAATTGGATAAGTTCGTCGAGCTAGACGAGTACGAAACCCGCCAGTTGCTATCAGAGCTGAAACAGGCTGATAGCAAAGGGGATTTCGGCCTCAGAAAGCTGCGCGTGTATGTCGGTCCTGACGGTGCCAAGTTCAAAGTGAACGAATGGATTTGGTCACCGCCAATGGGCAAAGTTGTTGTGCCACAGTGATTCTCATTCAAAAAGAACGAGTGTTCAAAACTGATCTGTACTATGTGACTTGCGACCAGTGCGAAAGCTGGGTCAAAAGCCGTATGGGACAGTTCGTTTGGACTTCATGGAACGCAGCACAATACAACGCAGAAAGGCATCGATGTGGACCCCGACACAGCATTAGATGAGATGCGAGTTGCCGTCCGTACCAACGATATTCAGCGAATTTTCGAGGCTTGGGAAGCCTTGGACAATTGGCTGATATCGGGCGGGTTCCTGCCGCAAGATTGGGCAGCCCGTAGCAAATCAGCAACTTAGTTGATTGCTTCAATCACGTTGTGAGAGAACGTGATTGGAGTTGTCCACTAAGGACACGTCTATAGACGTTAAACAACAGAAATGAGGATGGAAATGACTGTTAATGACACCACCGAATTGCGTTCGGCTTCAACCGAATACGATTCGTTGCGTGACTTCTTCGCCAATCTGGCCTTTGGGACTTTGGTCACCACCGGACAGTACGGCGCGGAATTCATTTACACAGGCATGTGGAAGCACAACAGCCACAACGAGATTGAGTTGATTGTTCGTCGCACAACGGAAGCGCATTGCGTTGACGTGACCGACACCAATCAGGTTTGGCGAATTCTGTTGGACGACAACGGAGTTGAGCGTAAGGTTGACCAGGATACCGTTCGGGCCTTGGATCAACTGCACTACTCCCGCCGGGCAACGGATTACGCACACAAAACTCTGGCCGAGGAAACCGAAAAACTCGACGCACGAATTGCGTTGCTGCGCAGTGACTTTCAGAAGCTTAATACGTTTCTGAACGAATACGCTGAGCAGGAACGCTACTGCGGCGAGTATGAGGACAAGCTAGAGGAATGGAATTCAGAGCTTAGCTCTGAGTCCAATCTCGTTGGGCGCAAACAGCTTCGGTCGGTTCGCGTGCGTATGACAAAGACGTGGGATTGTTGGGTAGAGGTGGAAGCTACCAGCGACCGCGACGCACGCGATAAGGTCGAAAA
>JAHBWQ010000205.1 GCA_019636915.1 Nitrospira sp.
CAACTTCTTCGGATGTTTGCAAGATGCGGAAATTGCCCTCTTCGCTGGTGAGGGATCCAGTAAACAATTTCAGGTAGGTCTGCGCCTGTTCTTCAGTTCCTATCTTGGCAGGATTCCACACATTTAGCGCGTAAATGCGGTCGGCTTTCCCGTCCAGCAAGGTGATCCCTTTTGTGTGTAGGAGAAATGACACAACTCCCACCTGCCCGGACGAGTGCCTCGCCTCTCCCTCAAAGAGGATGACATCTTGATGGCACGATAAGGGCAACGCTCGGAGTCTAGTGATGCCTTCAATCAATGACCGTTGTTCATGCGATACATGATTGCGGAACTTTTGAATCAACGAAGCAACCTGCTCCTGGCTCGCATATTGCCACTCTCCGTTCATGAGCGGTCTGGCCGGCCAGGGTTGTGGCGATTCGCTGGCCAAGGCTAGGCTTGCCAGGAAGACAGCAAACAAGCCCCCTGCAATCGCGGGAACGTTGCGGATGAATTCCTTGCCTCTTATTCTTGGAAGATCCATTGCTTCTTTCCACCGCCAGCGCTATGCCTCACACTTACAGCTTATTGGGCCCTCGCCTGGCTCCATCCTCTGGGCGCTGTGGCACCTTTGGCTTCGCCGATTGGCCCTCCTGTTGAGAGCCAGTGAGATTCCCATAGATCGATCCAACTCGTTGCCGTTGAACGTCGCTGATCCTTGCAGAATTCATAAAGAGCGTCCCTGTATCAGGTAGAGAGGCTCTCCATTGCCCTTGCTTCTCTCGACTCCACACCACTGTGACGCGATCCTCCTTTGCCACACCAATTCTGACCTCATCCACAATACCATCACCATTCGTATAGCCCACCGCGAGGACGCCATCAGCTCGGGTGGTGATAAACAGGTCGTGCCGGAAACGGCCCCGATCCTCGAAGGACCAGATCCCTGTTGGAATTAGATCCGACAGTTCAGGTCGAGCCGGGGCACGTTGAGCAAAGTCGATGAAGAAGGTGAATGCGACCGGTTGGGGGGCTGTGTGACCGGCATTGTCTGTGACATCACCGACGTACGGATAGATCAGGGTGTCAACTCGGCCGTCTCCGTCCCCATCGGCATGCTGGGGAGTCCCTAAGCGGGCTTGGGAGAGCCCGACCGTCCAAGGGTCAAACGGCACCCCTTCCGGTTGACTTGGCAGCGGCGACACGATGCTCCGTAAATGGTCAAGAGCGATATGCCACCCCACCGATCCAGCTACTCGATTGACGGGCGTGGCAAAGGTCAGGCCGATCAGTTCCCCCTTCCCATTGAGCAGAGGTCCGCCGGAATCTCCTCCGGAAATACGTGTGTCCGTCACAATTACCGTGGCGCGGGTTCGCTCAACGCTGTTATCGATAGTGGTTGCGCCTGCCGCCATCTGACTGAGTTCATTGGGGAAGTCAAAAAGCACTGACACATTTCCGCTCCGTACCCACCAGGCGGGACCATTGCCCTGAGACCCAATGACCACACACTCTTCACCCTCACGGACCTCGGACGCCAATCGAAAGAACGGCACATCTCTCATCCCTTCGGGCAACATCTCCACTTTCAGCAGAGCTAAATCATGGATCGCATCGACACGGTAAACTTTGGCTCTGATCGGAGGTCGAGGTCTTAAACGGCCATCGGCCTTTTGTGCGAGGATCACCTCAACGGTCGGTACCTCACCGGTCACGGCTGCTTTTTGCGCCGGTCCTTCCACTACATGGTAATTGGTTAGCAGCCAGCCGTTTCCAGAAATGAAGGCCCCGCTGCCTATTCCATCTGGGGTCCTCACGATCACCGTGGCGAGCCTCCATGTAGTGACGCGATCATCTTTCCCTCCCCCACCCAGTGTTCCGCCTCCCCTGCTGAAATCCGGCAACCCGTTTGAAAGGGGCGGCTTGGCAGAGCCCCATGGTTGTAACGCCGACGGATCGACCGGAGGGTTTGACGGCCACGCAAATGCGAAGCTCGTTCCACTTAACGGATCGGAAGGTGAATCGGGTACATGCTTTCCGCTCCAGATGACCACCGTCGAAACAAAAGCCACGGAGGCAGCCACCGCGACCCAAGCAGAATTAGCCCGCCACCATGATAGGGCTGGTGTTGCTGATGCGAAGCGATCCCAAGCGGAACGGTCCGCCTCCACGTGCTCTCGACCCGAATGAGCCCCCCACCAAGACACTTTGTGAAGTAATGACTCGGATTCCCCTGAGGTGTCGAGTGCTGCCGTGCGTGCCGATTGCTCGGGGACACTCTTTTCCATCACCGCTGGATCAGATCCCCCTGCCGCTTCCGGTTCTTGGATGATAGCTCGTATCACGTGATCGGGGCCCAATTCCTTCAGGCATCGATCCAACGTCTCTTCGTCGATATCTTCGAATGAGATCGTGCCATCCGCCAACGCAGCCACCATTTCCGCGTCTGCTGTGTGTGTCCGCTGCTCTCCTTGGACGCGCAACTCCTGCGCACGCGCACGGATGGACTCGGCGGATCGCTTGTTGTCGTGATTGGTCGGCATCGGTTGTATCTATCCCTTTGTCGTTTCCAACCCCATGGAGTTAAGCCCACCATACATGTTGGTGCGCTCCCCTATGCGGGCACCTCAAACCCGTGCCTCTGCAAATAGGTGCGCAATGTTTCCCGCGCTTTCTTCAGATGTTGACTGATGGCTGCCTCGCTGACGCGGAGGCGCTCGGCGGCTTCTTTGGCTGGCACTTCCCTGCACCAGACTATTTCGACGACAATCCGTTGCTTCGGGGGAAGTCTCTCGATGCATTCACGAATCTTTTGTTCGAGCTGGCGCTCGGCGATCCGCTCGGACGGGTCGACGAACACTCCGATGTTCTCTAATGAGAAGCTACGCGCCTTACCGTCGGCATCATCGGATGGCCCTTCCTCCATGATAAGGGCTGCCCTATTACGGATGATGTCAATGGCGACATAGTGAGCCACCTGACACACCAACGTCGAAATCCGACAGAGGCCCAAGAACCTTCTGCGCGCACCTACACTCCAATAATCACAGAACACTCGCGCCCAGGCTTCATCGGCAATCGCTTCTGGATTATCCGCGCGTTCCCCAAACGCGCGACGGATATCACCCACGACCTTCGCTTTATTTTTCGCATAGACCCGTTCAAACGCCTCCTGGGCGTTCGCAAAACTGATCGGTCGTGATGGCGGATCTTGCCAGCCCTCGTTCTGCTCACACAGCACCGACGAGCCGAGCTCGCTCATCAATGTCGCAGTGGAGCCAGAGTCGGGGTTTGACATGTGTACGGGCTTCGTTAATGTGTCCCAGAGATGTGTGAATCGGGTCCCCAAAGACCACTTATCCCTATACGATCGAATTCCGCGCGAGGGTGGGGCAGGAGGTGCAGGGTTGGGCGAATTTCCGCCATCAAGATTGTGCGCTATGGCCCAAGCCAGACGATTCTCGAATCCGCCAGGAACAAACATCCCTCCATCCCGCAAATGTGTACTGGCGTGACGAAGCGATTCCCCTCCTCCATTGGAAATATGGGCAGCACGAATTTCCATCGGAGACGCAACAAGATCGGCAAAGGTCAACGCTTCGAAATTCAACCGTGGCTCATGAACCGTTGGATTGTTTTGCATGGCCACCTCAGCCGATTGTCGCTATGTTGCGATAATTATGAGATTCTAAGCTCGAATCAGCATCGGCCCGTGCTGGGGCAGAAAAAGAAACCGGGACTATATCGATCCCGAGAATGAGGAGGAGGGGGATGCGCATGGGAACCTCGCCAGGCTTTGGATTCTAGAGGGTTGTTGAGTGCCTGTTCAAGGGGCCATCTGTACAAAAGGATAACAGGGAGGCAATTCGGCAAACTGTTGAGCATGTAGGCTATACCAAAAGTGGAGATTTGCGTACGCTGGCACGTGATAACCTATTGCAATGATTCATTATGATTATATTGTTCCTCCGCCCTAAACTATGGCTTGCTCCCTTACAAACTATCGGTTTTGTTGCCGAAGCAACCATTATCGTACATGATCGCCCGAAACTTGAATTCGCCCCTTTCACCTAGACGAGATTCCACTCAAGAATGACAGAAGGCATTTAGCTGCGTTCATCACCGACACGTCTGCAACGTCCTTGGTTGGGTCTAGCTCAACGAAGTCCGCAGCCTGCACCAACGGGTGCTTGCCCAATAGATATGCAGCGTCAAATAGTTCCCGCGGACTTAGTCCGCCTGGACGAGCGCCAGGAGCGCCTGGCATAAAGCTTCGATCCAAGACGTCGAGATCAAAGTCCACTACGATACATCGCGTATGAGAAAGCGACTCAAGCGCCTCGCGAATAACGCTTTCGATACCCCTCTGCCACACTTCGGAAACCGTTATACCTCGAATATCGTGTCCCCGGGCAAAGCGGGCGTAGCTAGCCGAATTAGAGAAAGGTTGCAGACCAATCTGCACAATGTTTCTACCAGGCACTCCATCGTTAAGAAGGACGCGAATCACATTGCCGTTCGTCAATCCAAGATCTGCTCTTCTTACATCCAAGTGCGCATCCAAAGTTATGAGTCCGGTTTCGTTGAGCGAGTCCGTGACCCCATGAACTAGCGGCCGCGTGACACTGTTATCCCCACCAAGCACCAACACGACCCCGGAGTTGCGTCCGTAAGAGCGAATACTGTTTGCTATTGTCTCGAATGCTTCCTCAGGTTTTAAATCGGAAACACCCAAGTCTCCAAAATCTTCTATACAACGCTGCTCCAACTGAACTGAGTGTTCGAGGTCAAACGTGGAGAATTGGCGGAGCGCGGACCGGATGGCGCTCGGTGCTAGATCGCAGCGTCCGGGGGTAAGCGAGGCAAGGTAAAGTGGAACACCTACCAGCTTCACGCTTGGCTTATTTTGGCCTGGTAGGCCAATAAGCAAGGACGCACGAGGCCAGTCCGAATCTTCTGCAGGACTCATTGCAATATGGTCTTAGGCTCATCGATCGCCTTGGACCACGTGACTCTTACGTGCTGCCCAGGCAAGTATACCGCTGCGCTTGTCCAAACATCCAAATCACCTTCTCGTTCTCGTTTGGATTGGTTCTCACCGCCGAAAAATACGTCTACCTCGAACGTCAGAGGCGCACGTACCTTCACTGTGATACCTTCACATGCCGGTGGAAGCAGATCCAGGACCACGAAGAAACTGCTTGGATAGTACTGTTCGCGCTTAGTTTTGAACCAACGTTCATCACTGGCTGGAATTCTAGTCAGCAACACACGCTCCATACTATCCGTGTTATCGAGAACTTGTACCGAGCGGCTCGCAAAGACATTGGTACCAGGATCTTGCGGATTGCTCAAGACCCACATCTCTAATATTCCATTCGATAATTTAGCCGCTCGAACCTTCTCGAACCGAGAGCGCTCGACACAGCTTCGGAAGAAATAGTCGATCGTCCGAGGAGTCAGGTTGAAGACACTAAACTGCGTCACCGAGGTGAGTCTCACAAATCCCGACAAAGTTTCACAGTCTGAGATGTCATACGTGATGACAAACCCCCGACGAACAATCGGCAATCTGATCAGTTCCTTTACGGACTCGCGTATCTTCTCTGGTACCTCCCAACCGACCATAACGCTCAGAGCATCTTTGGCAAGCGCAGCCTTTAATCCGCGATCTACCAATAGACCAAGAACTCCGGCGATAAAGAACGCTTCACCCAGCCCACCAAGCGTGCGCGACCACCACAGAGGCGGGAGTTCATTCTCAAGATGATGGCTCACCACAACGAGTAATGAGCCCATAACGACCAGTCCAAAAAGAATGAAACCTTCCTTAGAATATTTGCTCGACATATGTCGATTTATCGTCGCCATCGTGAACAAAGGCTCCAGGGAACGATAGTTTTGTTCCAGCGGACTTATATCCGAAAAGCTTTCCAAAAGCGATAGAATCAATAGTCATCTTCTCATTTGTTCTCATGGACAAGCGTTTATTGCGAGTGAGTCATAGCGATGGAAACTCTGAAACTAGAGGAGTCACACAATCAACGAGAGCTTTTAAAACGGGGGAAGGTCGTTCTGGCTTATATCTGCGTAACCGTATCTTCCGTCCCTTGAAGCAACCGCTGCACCTCTTTGGCATAAATCTCGGTGGTGGCATAGTGTTGATGCTGCATCATTCGCCGTACCTAGTCAGGCGGTGCGCTATTCAAGCTACAGAACTATTAACCAGACCAACAAGAATCTCCTATAAGTAACGGTAGAGTCCGGCGGCAGACTCCTTTAATCTAGCCATGCAGCATCCCGCCGCGAACACCGTGCGGCCACCACTCGCCTAATCGATATGTAGCAGCACAAGAGCGAGGCCATCACGTTGAGCCCTTCGTCCCCATCTTCTGGGGATAACCTTGTGAACAAATCGACTTGGGTGCACGAATGACCGCACATCACATCCGGTTTCGTATGTTGCTTATTTTTTAGGCATCCGCTTTCTTTCCCGCAGAGCACCACTTGTTGTATGGGCCGGAAATATTCCGACTGTGTCGACATGAGTCATCTGTCCCGAAGGATAATCGACGTGCGAGAGGGCTTTCGCTGTCGCCTCACAGTGGCCAGCCCTGATCAGCAAAACTATAGACGCGATCATCACCGAGAATGAGATGGTCGAGCAGCCTGATGCCCAGCAGCTCTCCCGCTTCCCGCAGTCGTGTGGTGAGCGTCCGATCCTCAGCGCTCGGCGTGGGATCTCCGGAGGGAGATAATTATGTCATGTGGTGCACCACCATAAATTGTGAGTGACAATACTACTTGGTTTAAGCACCGTGCGAAATCCGCACGGTCGTCGCACGCGTGAGTGTTGGCTTAGACAAACCGTCTGCACGGGAACATGTCGAAGCGCTTAGCATGTCATCTTTGTGTCATTGCGTATTCAGTTTGAAGTAAAGACTAATGGACCAACTCACCGTTCGCGATCTTTCTCTCGACCTTGCTCAGTTTCCGTAATGCGGCTTCGTCCGCCCAGATAGCGCACAAGGTCCGCCGCCAGTTGCCGATCCTCCCCGCGATCTGACCGTGCTAACGCCCGCATCACCTGCTCATAATTCCGCATGACGTCCTGGGTTCGTCCATGTCGGCGCGTGGTGCGCTTCAGCCGCTCCAACGTCTCTCCTTTTTTGCTCGGTTCAGGCAGATGCCGCACCGTCCACCGTTCATGTGTGATGCGGTGAATCCGGCTCGTGGTGGTGGCCTCAATGCCATGCTCGCGTAAGGCCTCCGCAAACCCCTCCCGCCACCGTTGGAGATCAGCCTTCCTGGGATTTAAGCGAACTCCGTCAAGACCTGCGGCTTTCACCGTCAAATGCACATGTGGATGTGGGGAGGGATGCGGGTCCGGATCGGTCTCGAAGGTATGGAGCACCATCGCGTACTGGTATCCAGAAAACTCCTGTTTCGCGAAGTCACGGGCTGCACGTTGGACCGACAGCGGATCGGTCCTGGTCGGCATGGAGAGGACGAGATGAAAGGCATCGCGCATGGTCGAATCCGCCGCGATCGGCATCCCGCCATCG
>JAHBWQ010000206.1 GCA_019636915.1 Nitrospira sp.
AGCAACAAGTCGTAACCAGTTCTGCAGGTCAGCGCAAAGGACAGGGCACCCGTAATCGGCTTCACACGACCGTCCAACGACAATTCCCCGACAAGCACGGAACGATCGAGCACCGACTGCGGAATCACCTCTTCCGCAACGAGAATGCCGATGGCAATCGCGAGGTCGAGCCCCGACCCCTCCTTTTTGACGCCGGCAGGAGCAAGATTGACGGTGATGCGTTTGGCAGGGAAGTGAAACCCGGTATTCTTCAGTGCGGATCGAACGCGGTCTCGGCTTTCCTTCACCGTGGCATCCGGCAACCCGACGACCGAAAACTGCGGGAGCCCGCCGGAAATATCGACTTCGACATCCACGAGATGCGCATCAAGACCGACCAGAGCCGCGCTCCTGACCATCGCAAGCATGCCCCCACTACCTTTCTCTATCTGAGCCACTAAAAAAAATGTGTTCATTATAGGGAGTCTCTGTAAGGGTTTCAATAGAACCTTCTCTCGACTGTTTTGCCTCAGGCTACAGTTCGAGGCGGCTCGTTCCCCTTCGGCCGGACTCACCCGGCCACGTATGTTCGGCTACAGGAGAGGCCTCCATGGAGAATGTGGGCTAGCACCCCATCGACCGGCTCTGTATAATTCGCCATGCTCCGCAGGTCACCGCCAGAGAATTCGGTTCGGTCGGATGAACCACCATTCTATGAACACCCCCCTCAGATCCTGATCCTTGGTATGACGCTCTGGTTGGGCTTACTCCCAATCCAGAATGATTCTGTCTTGGCGATCGATGGAACTACCGGCGTTCCTCGGCAACAACCCAAGCACGCTTCCCCTTATGTTGGATCAGCCATGGCCGTGCTGGCCGCCCTTCAGCAGGCGGCAGTGCTTCCGCCCGAAGGCACGCGAGAGGCCGATCGTGTCATCCAAGCCGTCATCCAACTGCAATCCGTCTTTGCCAAGGGAGCGGATCCCTCGATTCAGGCATTCGCCCAACGTGCGCTGGCCGACAAGCACGGAGAACAAGCCGCACCCGCCCTGGAGCAATTTCGCGCCGGTGGGTGGACGGCAGACGTGCTGGAAGCACTCGCGGATGCCGACTTCAAGGCCTCACCTGACGAGAGGGAGAAACTGGCGATGGGGCTCAGACAGTTTAATCTGTCGGTGGATGATTTTCGGCGATTCATGCAACTCGTGCGGGACGGCCGATCGGCCCTCATGGCACAAGGATTGGCCTTTGAGGAGGTCTATACTCGTCATCGGAACACGATGCCGGGCGCCACGCGCTAGCGCACTCTTTCATGGTGCTGGTTTCGAGTGTCTGGTCTCTTGTGATGGCGTCATTGAAGAACATGAAACCTGAAACTTGCAACACGAAACCCATCTCACCAAGCGACATCACACGTACAACCCCATATAGATATCGCAACCTGAATAAAGGAGAATCCCATGGCGACGAGAGCGTACATTCTTATCAAGGTCAAAGCAGGACGAACAAAGGATGTGGTCGGTGCACTGAAGCGCATCCCAGGTGTTGAACAGGCTCACTCCTGCTTCGGCCGCCCGGATATTTTTGTCTTTATCAGCGTCCAGGACGAGCGCGCACTCTCCGACGTGGTGATTACCAAAATCCATGCGATCGACGGCATCGAAGAAACGGATACCCACATCGTCGCAGAGTCATAACTGAATACTGCATATTTATGGTGGAGGCTGAACGCGAATGACTCGGAAGACTTTGCTTCAGCCTTCCCCTCATCCTCACCCCGCGACCGGCAGGGTGACCAGTGCACCCCCGAGCTGGGCCGACTGGTAACAGGCTTCGGCGATTTCCACAGCTCGGCACCCGTCCTCTCCCGTGATTGGCATGGGTGTGCCGTCATGGACTGCCTGAAGGAATGCTGAGAGGGTATCGAGGACGGTCAGGGACGGAGGGATGTCGATATCGGCTGTCTTTTCCCCGGAACTCGTTTCCGTACAGATTCGGCGACGCATCCAGTCGGCCTCTACCCGCCCCTGTGAACCGACCCAGATTGCTCGTCCCGCACGCTCACCCACAACTCGGGTGATTTCCATGCGACAGATCGTTCCCCCTGTCGTGGTGAGATGAACTGAGGCCATTCGTTCCGGAGCAATCGGTGGGATGTGATCCATCGTGCAGCGCACGGCCTGTACCTCTTCACCCGTCAGGAACCGAGCCAGATCAAGCATGTGCACACCGATCTCCAGTAAGGCCCCTCGCTTCCCATAGCCCGCAACATGGTCCGGAGCCGTCTTTCGAATCTCGATCTGAAAGACTGCGTCGAGCTCCAGAGAGCGCCCGAGAGAGGATTGGAAGCGCTTCATGTGCTGAATGGTCCTGTCGAACCGAAGGGTCTGGGCCGTCATGAACGGGAGCCCGGCATCGTGGGCCAGAGCAACCATTGTCCGGGCATCGGTGACCGTTGTCGCCAGCGGCTTCTCAACCAACAAGGGTTTGCGGGCTTGCACCGCAAACCGGCAGATCTCCGGGGAGTACAGAGGGGGAGTCACAACCACGATCGCGTCGACCGACGGATCAGCGATGAGCGCCTGGGCCTCACCGTACACCTTGACTGAGTCGGCACCAGGGAACTGAAACCCCTGTTCCGGATGTCGTCGACACACGGCCTGGAGAGAAGCCATCGGCAGATCATGAACAAGATGCTGGGCATACCGAGCTCCGTGCCGGCCGACCCCGATCAACCCTACTCCAATGCGGTTACTGTTCATGATGTGTCGCACCCTCGGCACTGTAGAGCCACGTCATCCGGCAGTCAATTGACATTCCCGCAACCGGCTTCATATAGTAACGACATGTCTGGCACAACACCACGCCCGTAGCAGAATCTCAACCATGCCTACAGCACCAGTCACTCCATTTTCACTCGAACAGATCGGAACAGGAACCGCCCGTTTCCCAAGTGGCGTGCCGATCCCCACTCATACCGACCAGATGGTGGATCCCTATTTCAAGAGCAAAATGCCGAAGGAGCACCAAGTCGATTGCCTGCTCTTTTGGCCGCAGCAAGCCGGAATCTATCCGGGGCTTGTCCTCTTACATGATTGGTGGGGACTGACCGGGCAGATGAAGGACCTGGGAGCTCGCCTGGCCTGTGAAGGATACATGGTGATTATTCCGAATCTCTACGGTCGATTGGGCGGCATGGTGACCGCCAACGATGAGGTGGCGGCCGCACTGCTGGAGCGACAGAATGACGACCAGGTCATCACAGACATCAATTCCTGCTGTGAATACCTCAATACTCGCACGACGGCCAAGAAGAACATTCATGGGGTCGTCGGATACGGAATGGGCGGGACCTATGCGTTGCGGTTCGCCTGCCACCGGAAACGCTTGCGCGCCGCCGTCTCATATTATGGCAAGATGGTGACGCCAAACGAGATGATGAAAAATCTCTTTTCCCCGGTTCTCTATCATCAGGCGGGAAAAGACACCTGGGCCACACAGGACGAGATCGAACAACTACGGAGCGCCTCTGCAGAGTATGCCAAGCGGGTCGACATCCAGTGCTATCCCAACGCCTCACAGGCATTCTGCAACGAGATGAAACCAAGTGCCTACGACCCCGACAGTGCATCCCTCGCCTGGGAACGTACGGCAAGCTTTCTGAAGTCCTGTTTCCAAGGAACATGAGTCAGTGCCGCTCTCGCTTTGACGATTCTTCACACACACTCATCGATATGGCAAACGAGCTGAATCCGCGTCAATATGATCGCGAACACCTCCGGAACAAGACCGGCATCCTCCTTATCCTGTTAGGGCTGCTCCTTCTCCCTTCGGTAGCCATGGCAGGGGGACAAGCACCTCCGCAGTTGTTGGCCGACGCGGTCACGCAGCAAGCCGACCAGCTCGCGCTCCTCGAATCAGACGAGGGCGCATTGCGGTTATTTACGACATCGGTCGGACCTGCCCTTGGGCTGAAAGATGCGGCCGGAGCCTTGGGCGCCAGACTCCCCAGCAAAATGGTTAAGGAGCTCGAGGTGCCAGAACTGTCCCAGTCTGTCGCTGAACTGATGAAAGCCATGGGGACCTGGCAGATGGCCACTGCCCTTCGTCAGGAGACAGAACCGTCTGCTCCCATCCTTTCACTTTCTGCAACACGACAAGACTGGTTGCGGGCCGGAAACCAGACGACATCACTCTCCGACCTGCTCCGGCTGACCAAGGAAGCGCGAGACGCTCAGACAGCCCAGGGAACAACGCAACCACCACACGTCGGCTTGCGCTTGGCGGCGGAACGGACGGCATTTGAGGCGAGTCACCTGGCCATCACAGCCTGGTGGAAGATCCATGGCTGGAAGGATCGGATCAGACAAACCAAAGGCCACTCACGCCTCTGCGGAACCTGGCAGTGGATCATTCATAATCACCAAATCCATGGAGAGCAGAAATCCACCATCATCTTCTCCCCACCGGGACGCGCTTCAGCCAATGCAGCTACGCCGGCCGAAAGCATCATTCTCGGCGATACCATTTACTTGCGCTGGGAACAGAACGGGCACATTCAAGAAGACAGTCTGCTGTTTATCAAAGACGATCAGAAGATCGAAGGGTCTTTTGTGGACAATACCGGCGGATGGGGTCCCATCAGCGGAAAACGCCTCGCTCCCTGTAAGCCGTAGCCTGCACGACCCCGGGCTGGTTGTGGCGCAACCACGTGGATCACACTCTCGTGAAACGTCGCACGTGAGGCGTATCTCGTCCCGGACTAAGGCACTTCACGCTTCACGAACGACGAGCAACGAATATTGTCGCCGTAGTGTATCGGCAATTACCTGATTGCAGGAGACGCATTCATGAATCCTGCGGGTTAGGAGGTCACGCGCCAGGCTCGCCATCCCAGAATGCCCCAGCCCACGATGAAGAGAACGCCACCGACCGGCGTCACAGCCCCCAACCAGCGGATTCCTAGTAACGACACGCCATAAAGGCTCCCCGAAAACAGCAGCGTTCCGGCCAAAAACAGCCACCCGGCCTTCGCTGCGCCTGCATCGCGCCAGATGCTTCCCACAAATCCGCATAAAACCATGCCGAACGCATGGTACATCTGATAGCGGGTTGCCTTCTCGTAGACATCCAACAGATGCTGATCCAATATATCCTTTAACGCATGCGCCCCAAAGGCGCCGGCTGCAACGCCCAATCCGGCACTGAGAGCGCCGATTGCCACCAACCGACGAGCTGCGACCTCGACATCCATCGTAGAGTGCTCCTCCGACTATTCGCCCATAACCGTCCGGCGCGATCATACGCGATCCCAGGAGAATACGCCATCGACGTAAAACCGAGACGCCGTGTTTTCATCTGATAGAATTAGGCTATGCAGCACCGATGGATCACAGGATGGCTTCTGTGGCTCAGCATGGGCCTCTCGACTGAAACCTTGGCCGAAGCAGCCGACTCACAACAGGTTGAGCAACGAAAAGGTCTCACCGTCGACGATCTCACGCGAGGACTACGGAGCGCCGCACAGAACATCGAAAAAGAGATCCCCAAAATCGGACCAGCAATTGGCAAGACGATTAAATCCGTTACAGGAAGTAATTCAGAAAAAGCCAAACCTCAAGATCCACCATCCGGTAAAAGGTAGGCTTCCTCTCATTCTTAAGCCGTACGCCCCTCAAATCAGCCTTTGATTCTTGCTGCTGACTCCTGTATGGTTACTACCTAGTTTTTGAACTCACTGCGAAAGAGTGATCATCATGTGGGACAAAAAAAGAGAAGGCGATTCCGACAACGGACATTTTACCGTCCTGGGCAAAGACGTCACATTCAAAGGCATCGTCCACTTTCACAGCACGGTTCAGCTTGACAGCTCAATTGAGGGTGAGATCCATGCGAAGGGAATGTTGGTGATTGGTGAGAATGCCACGATCCGAGGAACCATTGTCGCTGAAACCATCGTGACCAGAGGAAAGATCCATGGCAATGTGACCGCGACCAGCAAGATCCAACTGCTCAAACCCGCAGTTGTCCTTGGCGACATTTCTGCTCCCTCGTTCTCAATGGAAGAAGGCGCCTTTTTTAAAGGATCAATCGACATGGGCTCCCATCCGGTGGCGGATGAACTCCAACAGACGCCTCTAGTCCTGACGGAACCGCCTCAAAGGCTGACACTCTCCCGCCCGGTATTGATCGAAAGCGAGCGAGAGAGCTGACAACTATTGCCGTGAGGCTCGCAGAACCAACTGCGAGTTCCTCCATGATCGCACCAGCGGGTCCCGCCTGGTAAGCTCCTTCCCACCACTGCCTCCTTGTTGTACCGCCTATCTCATTCTGTTGAGCCCAGTTACAGCCCTGTGCTGTGCAAGCGGACGGCTGATGTCCTGTTCCCTTCGTCTCCTCCTTCCGCATCTCGTCTCATTTCTGTAAGATACCATCCCTCGTCGTTGTCCGACCCGGAGATATTTCAATGGCTCGAACTGTATTGTTCCATTCACTGGTCCGCTTGATGAGGACTGCATTCTTGGCTGAACGCCGGCAATGCTCTGCTGATGATGCGCTTGGAACGATCCAAGAATCGGGTTCACGAAGCACACCACAGTCGATTTCGCGTCGCCAGTTTCTACTCGGAGCCGGAGCAACAGGCGCCACCGTGGCTATGGCAACGATGACCGGACTTCCTCCACGTGCGACGGCCGCCAAGCCATCACCTTCCTTACTCTCCGACGGATCGGTTTATCCGAATCTCCTCAATGTCCAACTGACATAGAGACCATATGCGTTCCCAATCTCATGAACAACGTCGGAAGGACTCGACAGGAACGACATTCCGTATCCTGCTGCTCGGCGACTCAGCTCTTACCATCGAATTCGGCAACGAAATTGATCCGAAAATCAACGCACATGCCATCGCGTTTGCCGAGACGATCGTCGGGCAGCGCTGGAGCGGTATCCACGACATCATCCCCACCTATCGATCGGTCACCGTTCACTTTGATCCGCTCCAATGGGAGTCAGCCACGTTGGCCAAGAAACTCAAGACCTTACCGCGACGAGAACCAGACCAGGCTGAACCACCAGGCATTCTCCATGAGATTCCCGTCTTGTATGGCGACGAGTGGGGACAGGACTTGGAAGAGGTCGCCACGTTCGCCGGCTTACAACCCGCTGAAGCCATCGCGTTGCACGCCTCAGTGCTTTATCGGGTCTATATGCTCGGATTCAGCCCAGGCTTTCCCTATCTGGGACTCGTCCCCGGACAGCTGGCCATGCCACGCCGAGCAACCCCACGAACGAAGGTACCGGCCGGATCGGTCGGCATCGCGGATCGCCAAACCGGGATTTACCCCACGGAGACTCCAGGAGGTTGGCAGATCATCGGTAGAACACCGATCTCTCTGTATCGGAAGGCGAGGACCAATACGTTCTTGTTGAAACCAGGTGATAGAGTCCGATTCAAACCGATTATGCGAGATGAGTTCGATCAGCTGAGCCGCGAGACGGAAACATGACGACCATTGAT
>JAHBWQ010000207.1 GCA_019636915.1 Nitrospira sp.
CCAGAATGATAGGGTCTCCTTCGTGCAAGGTATCAGACACGATTTCCGTAAAGAGAGAATCGGAGATGCCCGTCGATACGTCCACTTGGCGAGGCTGGTGATCGGGATCCCATACCCAGACACGCGTTACTTTCTTGTCGATGGGTACGTTGGGCATCCTGAATCGCAGAGCGCTGTTGGGGACACGCAGAGGATTCTCTTTCCGTGCTGTCACGATTGTGACGTTTGCCGTCATGCCCGGTTTCAGCTTCAACTCGGGATTACTCACGGTAATGACCACGTCATAGGTGACGACGTTCTGAATGCTGATGGGGGCGTTACGCACCTGTGTCACGAGACCTTCGAAGAATTGTTTGGGATAGGCATCCACACGGAAATTGGCTTCCGTTCCTTCCTTGACGCCGCCGATGTCGGATTCGCTGACGTTCGCATTGACCTGCATGTGGGTCAGGTCTTGGGCGATCACGAACAGGATCGGTGTCTGGAAGGCCGCGGCCAACGTTTGGCCGATGTCCACGTTTCTGGAGACCACGATGCCGTCTACCGGTGAGTAGATCGTGGTATAGCCGAGATCCAATTCCGCCGAAGCGAGCATCGCTTGAGCTTGATCCAGTTGCGCCTGCAGAACCTCCACGTTGGCTGCGGCGTCTCGGTAGTTCGTCTCCGCGAGATCCACGTCTGCCTGTGAGACGAACGCCTGCGGTCGCAGCGCTGCCATGCGATCAAACTCCCGTTTGCGTTGTATCGCTGATACCTTGGCCTTTGAGAGGTTTCCCCTGGCGCTTTTGACGGCAGCACGCGCTTGGCTCACACGAGCCTTGAACGATTTTTGATCGATCTGTGCCAAGACCTGTCCTTTTGTCACCTTGGAGTTGAAATCAGCGAACAGTTGCGCCACTTTCCCGGAGACCTGGCTACCGACCTGCACGGAGACGACCGGATTGATTGTGCCGGTCGCGGTCACAATCGCCGTGATCGGTCCACGCTCGACCATGGCTGTCTTGTAGTGAATAGGGGAGGGGCCGGAGACCCACCAGTACCATAGTCCCCCTCCGCCAATGAGCAAGATGAACATGCTACCGACCAGCCAGGGTAGACGGGATCGACTCGGTCGACCGGGAAGCGGGACAATTGTAGGGACCGATTCCTGTTCAGCTACCGGCTCGGAACGTCGCCGGCCCGGTGCCGAGACCTCGTGGTGGGGAATGATGTCGTTCCCAGGGGGATGGCGAGTGGGTTTTTGTGGATCGGTGGTCATGATGGGCTCACGATCTGGGCCGTTGCGGGATTTGTTCTGCGATGACGCCGGTTCACGAGGAACTTCCGACCCTCCTCGGCCAGCAAGAGTGCGAGGGCGCCGAGAGCGAGTGGTCCAAAAATCCAGAGAGGCAAGGGACTGGTTCCAAAGATCTCGTTTCCAATCGGTGTGTAGGTCATGAGCGCAAGAATAGTCAGCTCGGTGATGATGCCCCAGACGATAAGCGGGTTGGTGAGCCATCCGAGTCGGGCTACAGAGAGATGATCGGATCGGCAGGCAAACACGTTCGCAACTTGGGCCAGGACGATCCCGGCGAAGGTGACCGTCGTCGCTTCTCTATACAATGGAGAAGACCAATCCAGGTGTGACCCCCAAGACCAACCTTGGCTGTTGAGGTATAGAAAAAATGCTCCTATCGCGATCACTGCCTCAATAAGCCCGAGGAAAAAGTAGGCTCGCAGCAGGATTGGAAGGCTCAGCAGTCGCTCGCTTTGTGAGCGTGGTGGGAGGTCCATGATATCGGACTGTGGGCGCTCTGTTCCAAGACCCAAGGCGGGGATCATGTCGGTTCCGAGGTCGACGGCCAGTACTTGAGGAATCGTCAGCGCGAGCGGCATCCCGAGAAAGCCGTAGCCTAGGTAAGGCACGACTTCCGGCACATTGCTCGCCAAGACATAGCTGGTGAACTTGCGAATGTTCTCATAGACCGTGCGTCCTTCTTCGATCGCACTCACGATCGTCGCAAAGTTATCGTCGAGCAAGATCATGTCCGCAGTTTCCTTGGCGACATCCGTGCCCGCGACACCCATGGCAATACCGATGTCGGCCTTCTTGAGCGCTGGTGCATCATTGACGCCGTCGCCGGTGACCGCGACCACTTCTCCCATCTCCTTGAGCGTAGACACGATCCGCATCTTGTGATGCGGAGCCATTCGGGCAAAGACCGGGTCCGGTTCGCCGGGCCGAGACGGGGTCAAGAGCTGACGGAGTTGCTCGTCGCTCATCGTATCGAGCCGTGGTCCTTCAATGACCGGGACGAAACTGCGCCGTGACGGTCCAGCCTGTTCAGGAACCAGGCCGATCTTGCGCGCAACGGCCAGCGCCGTGAGCGGATGATCGCCGGTGACCATGACGACACGCACGCCGGCTTGCCGGCATTTCGCGATCGCTTCCGGCACTTCTCGGTGCGGTGGATCCATCATGGCAACCAGGCCGAGAAACGTCAGGTCATTTTCGATGGTTTCGACTTCAATATGCTCCGGCTGATGGGCCACCTCACGCATGGCGACGGCCAACACACGATAGGCCTGTTCGGCGAAGGACCGGCTTTGGCTCAGGAGGTGCGTGCGCTCGCTGGGCGTCATGGCAATGGTGTCGCCATGGCTGTGGGTGTGGGTACAAATCGCCAACACGGACTCAGGAGCGCCTTTTGTGAAGGCGATGAGTCGTCCTTCAGACCAATGAAGCGTGCTCATCCTCTTTCGATCTGCGTCGAATGCCAGTTCTCCCATGCGCCGCAGTGGGGGGCGGTGGGCCAGTCCATGTGCGATGGCGAATTCCAATAACGCGGTTTCCGTGGGGTCGCCGGTGACGGCAGAATGTCCGTCCGACTTCCGGACGCGCTTGGCGTTGTGGCAATGGAGCAGTGCATCGAAGAAGGGACGCCATTGTTCAGCGTCGGCCGTGCTGATCATGCGGCCTCTGGTGAAAAAGCACCCCTCTCGCGACTCGATCATCAGCCCATCGACGAAGAATCGATCGACCTTCATGTGATTCTCCGTCAGCGTCCCTGTTTTATCGGTGCAAATCACCCTTGTGCAGCCCAGTGTCTCAACGGAAGGCAGGTGTTTGATCAATGCGTTGCGCTTCGCCATGCGTTGACTGCTCATGGCGAGGGCCAGCGTGACGGTCGGGAGCAACCCCTCGGGCACGTTCGCCACGATAATGCCGATGCCGAAGATCGCACTGATCCAAAAGCCCAGTCCTGTCCACAAACCGACGAGAAAAAACGTGATGCCCATCACCAACGAAATCACGGCGACGATCCGGGTGACCGTGATGATCTCTTTCTGGAGTGGGCTGAGTCCGGTTTCGACCGCAGTGGTGAGGGCGGCAATTTTACCGAACTCTGACTGCATCCCGGTGGCGAAGACGACGGCTCGGCCATGCCCCGACAGGATGGTGCTTCCGGCAAAGACAAGATTCGGCAGATCGAGCCAGTGTCCATCCGCCGTCGCCTCGGCCGTTCGTCGTTTTGGCCTCGACTCACCCGTCAAGGCGGCGTTATCCACTCGCATACCGATCGCCTCAATGAGGCGCCCATCAGCAGGCACCCGTTCGCCCTCTTCTATGATCAGGACATCGCCCGGCACGATCTCGCGTCTGGTCGCTTCGACCGGTTGCCCACTTCTCATCACCCATGCCTTGTCCGGCAAGAGAAGGTGGAGGGCTTGGAGGGCTCGTTCGGCCTTGTATTCCTGAAAGAAAGCAAATCCGGCGTTGATGACGATAACGCTGAGGATGGCCCACCCCAATGTGGCCATCCCCTCACCCGGCCTCATCCTGTCAGCGAAGAACGAGAGACCAGCAGCGATCCACAGGAGGACGGCGAGGAAATGGGTGAAGTGGCTGAGGAGTCCGCGGAGAGATGAGTAGTGATCCTGCTTGGTGAGCACGTTCGGACCGTAGTGGGCGAATCGCCGCTGAGCTTCATTGAAAGACAAACCGTCGGCGGTAGTGTCCAGCCGCCTCAGCACGTCCTCAAGCGGTAGTTGGTTGATATCGCCATACTTGATGCTTCGATCCGCCATCTTTACATCCTGGACAATTGCGGTGAATCTCGAAGGCCGCTCAAAAGTATCACCCAGCTCGACCGCAGCGAGCAAAGGGCCGAGTCGTTGTTTTCATCACCCGCCCTTTCCCCAGCCGCTAAAGCAGCTTCTCCTCGAGGGTACATTGAGGGTCTGAGCGACGCGAGAACAAAGCTGGAGGAACTTTTCAGCAGTCTGCTAAAGTCAGGCACGGGCGCCTCGTACAATCAGTACCGAACAGGGGGCATGTCTCAGCAAACTTTCGGACACGCTGCCGAGATAGAGACGCTCGCTCTTCGTCAAATCACGGGAGCCGATCACCAACAGCTGGTCATGGCTAGCCTCAACATGTTTCACGATGCTGTCGATCACGTGGTCCATGTGGATCTGAGTGACAACCGAAAAACCGTCTTTGATGAAGTCATCTCGTAGAGCATCGACCAACCGGGTGGCTCGTTCCATGACGGGCCGTTTCAACTCGTCCAGTTGCGGCTCGGAGAGATAGCGTGCCGCGAGATCCGTAACGGGACTTTCCCCCGAGGTCAGGATCGTGACCGTGGCGGAGTCCGGCAAGACATGGGATCGAAGAAACCGGGCAGCAGCACGTGATGGTTTGGAGTCGTCTACGGCGATGGCCACGCGGAGTAGTGTGGTCAGGGGCTGTTTCACGACCAACAGAGGACAGGGAACGGTCGCCGCCACCTGTCGAGAAACGCTCCCGAGCAAGAATCCTTGAATGTCACTCAGGCCACGCGATCCCATGAGGATGAGGTCAGCCTTCAGCCGCCGGGCAGCTCTCGCAATGGTATGGGCAATCGGACCATGCGTGAGGATTGTCTGGAGCTTTGTCCGTGGTCCGGTTGCTGCCTGGCTCAGGGCAAGTCGAGCCGCTCGTGCGGCATCGCGCAACACGATGGTTCCGGCCTTCTCCATCGCAGCAAGGACACGTTTCGCTGCAACGGGGTTCTTATTTGTGGCGGACCGAAGTGCCGGCTGATCGACGATGTGTAGAAGCACCACCTGTTCAGGTTCTTGACCGGCAAGGGCTTCAAGCGCCTGGACTCCCCATTGCGAATGTTCCGATCCATCGACCGCGCATAAGATCCGCATAACTGATCCCTTTCCGTGCAGGCTGTGATTCTGGAGAAACCATTTCGGGTATCAGTTCTGCATCGGATGTGCCTGTAGCATGGGGAAAGACGGAAGAAGAATCGGCTAATTACCAGAGAGTTATGGGGAGAGACGTCTCTTTGACATGGAAGCGGGTTGAGGCATTTTGCTGCAACGACAGGTACGGTACTGTGGTGATTGGCGCCAGTAAGCATGCATCTCTGAGAAGTTGGGAGCATAAGGGGCTTCTATAGAGGAGGGGTAATGAAAAAGAAAGCCAAGGTGAAGGTCAAAGACTTCGACTCCATGACCGTGAACCAGGTCATGGAAAAAGATGTCCAGTTCGTCCCGCTGAAAATGAAGGGGGATTTGATTGCGGCCCTCCTTACCGAAGGGTTTGGGGCTGTTCCCGTAGTGGAGAAGGGACGCAGGTTGGCCGGCATCGTCAGCGAGCATGATCTGCTCGCGGCCGTCGATGACCGCCACCAGCTCAGTACCATGACGGCGAAGGATATCATGACGGCTAATCCTTACTCCGTTCGACCTGAGACGACGCTTGGAACGATGGTACACGTGCTGCGGGCGAGCGATTTGGTTCGCGTCCCCGTCGTGAATGCCAAAGAGAAACTGATCGGCATCATCGCGCGACGCGATCTCTTACGGGCCTATCTGGCCACCGGCGGCAAACGACAACTGTGAGGACGTTATGAGACAAACCGAATTCTTCATGAAAGCGACTGATCCGAAGACCTTGACGGTCGGACAGTTGATGCAGGATGCCGTCACACGATGCACCTCGCGCACCGAGGCGTCGACGATCGCCCATCTGATGACCCATCGCAACTACGGAAGTTTGCCGGTTGTAGAAGAGGACGGCACATTAGTGGGGATCGTCACGGAATATGATCTCTTGCAAGCCATGACCGAGGGGCGTGATCTCAGAAAGATGTTGGCCATAGAGATCATGTCGACCCATCCTGTAAGCGTGACGGAGGATCAAACGCTTGCTCAGGTGGCTGATCTGTTCCAGGACCGCTATTTGACTCGAGTGCCGGTCGTCCGGAACAACAAGCTGGTGGGGATTCTGGCCAGACGCGATGTGCTTTTTGGTTATATGAAAGCATCGCAATATTGGTCGTAACAGACTGTTGAAAAGGTCCACCAACGGCGTTCTCGCGTCGCTCAGAGGCTTAACGTACCGAAGCGTACGCCCACCTCTTCGCTCGCTGTGGCTTTGCTGGTGAAACTTTTTGAACAGCCTGTTGTGTGCATGTTCATTATGTCCAAAGCGGTGCCGTGGGTGGTGTGGAACGCTTTGCTCGCCATGCTCTTTGTTGCTCCCTCTGCTGTTCATTCCGACTCGACGTCGAAGCGCCGTAGCCCATGCAGTATGACGTATCCCACCGATGAGACGGTGGAGTGGGAGTGCCGGACACTCCGAGACGGTGAATCCTTGGAAAGGCTCTTTGGTGAGCAGTGGGTCAATGTTGCGCGGTTCAATCGAATCGATCGGCGCCACGTCCCTGGTGATCATCGCCAGGCGCCGAGACATCAGCCGTAGGTCTTCGAGCACAAAGGTTATACGAGTAAAAGCGAACGAGTTGTCAGCCAAGGAGGACGAGATGACTTCAATGACATCCGTGCAGATCACTTCCCCAGGAGGTCCGTTCAAGCTCGTCCACGGGCCGGTGCCGGAACCCAAGCCCAATACCGTCCGCATTAAAGTGCAGGCCTGTGGGGTTTGCCATAGCGACATGTTCGTCAAAGAAGGCCATTGGCCGGGACTCCACTATCCGCGCGTCACGGGCCATGAGGTGGCGGGAGTGATCGATGCAGTCGGTACCGGGGTAGTTGCCTGGGAAAAAGGGCAGCGTGTCGGGGTGGGGTGGCACGGCGGCCATTGTGGCCACTGTGCGCCTTGCCATCGCGGCGTTTTTTTCGGTTGTCAGAAGTTCCTGGTGACCGGCTTCCATGAAGATGGAGGGTATGCGGAGTACCTCA
Organism: Nitrospira sp.; assembly: GCA_019636915.1. Classification (GTDB taxonomy): domain Bacteria; phylum Nitrospirota; class Nitrospiria; order Nitrospirales; family Nitrospiraceae; genus Nitrospira_D. The sequence goes on from JAHBWQ010000207.1 coordinate 7,180, forward strand.
TTGCACGTACAGAAGCGCTGGCGGCCATCCCCGACGTATTGACGCCAACAGAAGCGGCGCCGATTCTCTGCGCCGGGATCACGACTTTCAACAGCTTGCGTCACAGCGGTGCCAAGGCAGGCGATCTGGTGGCTGTCCAGGGGGTGGGTGGTCTCGGCCATCTGGGCGTGCAGTTTGCCAACAAGATGGGCTTTCACACGGTGGCCATTGGGCGAGGCCAGGACAAAGCCACGCTCGCCTTAAAGTTGGGAGCCGAGCGCTACTTGGATGCCGAAACAACTGATCCGGCGAAGGAACTGGCGAGTCTCGGTGG
>JAHBWQ010000208.1 GCA_019636915.1 Nitrospira sp.
CGGAATCGGATCGGAATCCTCTACGACGAAGACCAAAGCGGGACCTTTGTGCGGGAGTCCATTCATGTGGCGAAACGCTACGGTATGGAGCTCGTCACCATCCCGATTAATAAACAAGAAGATATTCCCCATGCGCTCCGAGCCTTGCTCCCCAAGATCGACGCGTTATGGCTGATTCAGGACCAGATGGTAGTCTCTGAATCCGCGATCCCTTTCTTTTTAGATTCGACACTCGGCGCCAAGATCCCGCTCTTTACGTTTTCATCGACATTGGTTCAGCAGGGGGCGCTCGGCGCCTTAGTTGTGGATCCTTGGACTGTGGGACAACAAGCCGCACGGATCTCGCTTTCGCGTCTCAAGGAGCACAGCACCGGTGGAGGTCACCTAGAACCACCCGACCACCCGCAATTGGCGTTGAATCTGAACTCCGCTGAGTACCTTGGGATGACACTGAATGCTGAGCTCATCCGACTGGCCGGCCATATCTATAGCGGACATGGCCCGGTTGCTCGACAATCGGCCCCATCTGATCTCATTCCGTAGGCGTCCAGCCAAAGGATCTAGACTTGTGGCATGAACCATCTGTGAGCGGCAATGCATGAGTTAGGCGGTTCAATTGCTTCCCGAGTTTCACTCACCCTCCGAACAAAGCTTGTCGTCAGCACAGCTGCCATTCTGATTATCGCCTGCCTCTTCATGGCCTGTCTGTTCATTCAGCAGCAGACGCGATGGGCGGCAGAGAGTCTGACACAGAGTGGAACCCTGCTCGCTCAACATCTGGCCGACATGGGGCGCTTCAGTATCGTGGCCGGAGATGTCCATCGACTGGATGAGCTCATTCAGGAAATTCTGGCCGTGAACCCGGTCGCGTATGTGGCAATTATTTCGTCGAACGGGGCGCTTCAAGCCGGGTTGGGCAAGAACCCGTGGGATGGGCAGTTCATTCCGGATCCGACCGGTCAGCGACGGTTTTCACTGACGCAAGTGATACGTCCAGACCACTCCACTCCTGCGACAAGCGAAGCAGTCGTGACGGCAATTATCCTCAACCGTCATGGCCCTGTGAGCCGTCCAACGATTGAGTTTTCGACGGAAGACTTAATCACGTTGCTCGGCGGGACCGAACTCCCGCTTTTTTACAATATTACGGTTCACGTCTCACACCATTCGCCAGCCACTCACTGGGATCCTACTCTCCAACTGATGTTTGAAGAACCCCTGGATAGACCGGGAATCCGCGATGCGTCGAAGACTGCGCCCCCTACCCTCGTACTCGTCGGGTTGTCGACATCGAATCTTCAGCATGGACTGCGACGACTCTTGTGGCAAGCTGTCCTTATTACACTTGGCACATTGGCCGGCGGACTCTGCATCGTCGTCTGGTTGGCTCGCCGAATTACCATTCCACTGCAAGATCTCACACTCGCCTCAACTCAACTCGCAGCCGGGAAAACGGTGCCCGTCATGGCCATCAACACACAGGATGAAATCGGGACGCTCACCAGCGTCTTTAACGCAATGGCAAAAGCATTGCAATCACGCGAACACGAGCTACGCGAACTAGCCCGCACACTCGAACACCGTGTCAGAACCAGAACGGAGGAACTTGCCGCAGCCAATAAAAAGTTACAAGAACTGGACCGCCGCAAATCCATTTTTATCTCGACGGCCTCGCACGAGCTCCGGACCCCGCTGACCTCTATGAAGGTCCACCTGGCGAACCTACGAGATGGGATCGATGGAGCAGTTACCCCTGATCAACAAGGATCGCTTCTGCGGGTGGAAGCCAACCTCTCACGGCTTCAGTCTCTAATCGCGGACCTCCTGGATCTCTCTCAAATCGAGATGGGGCAGGCGACTCTACGCCTGGAACCCGTTGAGCTTGGAAGCGTGATCGCCAAAACAGTCGAGGACCTCCATCCGTTCACCTCAGAGCGCTCCGTGAAGATCGTCATCTCGCTCCCAACTGATTTGCCCCTGGTTTCAGCTGACCCGGAGAAACTCCAGCAGATTCTCCTGAACCTTATGCATAACGCAGTCAAATTCTCACCGAGAGAGACTGTCGTGGATCTCACCGTCACAAGACTATCGAGTGCCAATATTCAAATCTCCGTGCGCGATGTCGGGCCCGGCATCGCGCCAGACGAAGTGGAGAAGGTGTTTCAGCCATTCTATCGTGCACCCACGACACACAAGAAAACCAAGGGAACAGGACTCGGTCTAGCCATTGCCAAGCTGTTGGTCGAACTGCATCAGAGTCGACTGGCGGTTGAGACAGAGCCCGGCCGAGGCAGCTGTTTTTACTTCACCCTACACGCGACGACACCGATCCGCCTCACCTACGCAAGGCCCATTACACCACAGCTCCCTGATCGTCAGAAGTCTAGTCCTCATCGTTCATGACAGTTCGTCAGGAAACCACGTGAGCAGCGTATCTTGTGAAGTGCATCTCGCCTCACCATTCGGCAGGATTACAGCCCCGAGTGTGATCCAAGGGCGAACAAGGCGGGAGGACTGTGTCAGCACCAGGTCAAGGGAAAGAAGCCTTGACCGCGACTCCGCGTTGCCTAAGCAACCTCGTGAGATAGGTGCGTTGCAGCCCCAGCAACTCGGCGGCCTTCGTCTGGTTCCCGCCGGCTCGTCGCAACGCTTCCTCCAGGACTTTTCGACTGTATTGCTCCATCACCGTATGGTAATTGAGGGTTTCGTCTTCTGAGAAGCTCACGTCCACCAGCAACCTCCGAGGCAGCATAATCCCCAGATGTTCCGGCTCAATGCAGTCACCGGGACAGAGTGTGATGGCCCGGACCAAGACATTTTCCAACTCACGCACATTGCCGGGCCAGTGATATCCATGAATCACCTCGAACGCATCCTGGCTGACACGCAGTGAACGATGCGCCACCTTCGCCCCATGGAGTTGAAGAAAATGTTCGACCAAGGCAGGGAGATCGTCCAGCCGTTTGCGCAAGGGAGGCAACGTGAATGAAATCACGTTCAGCCGATAGAAGAGGTCCTCTCGAAACAAACCGTCCTGAATAGCCTCCTTCAGGTCCTTATTCGTTGCCGCGATAAATCTCACGTTCGTCCGAATCGGCTGTGTCCCGCCGACCCGATAGAACTCCTGATCTTGGAGGAGACGGAGCAACCGCGTCTGTAATCCAGCCGGCATATCACCGATCTCATCGAGAAACACGGTGCCGTCCTCCGCCGACTCGATCTTACCGAGATCGCGCTTGACCGCTCCGGTGTAGGCTCCCTTTTCATGGCCGAACAATTCGTTTTCCAATAGACTCTCCGGCAGGGCTGCGCAATTCACGACGACAAACGGCTTCGACGCACGCGGGCTCCACCGGTGCAACGCTCGAGCCATCACTTCCTTCCCCGTCCCCGTTTCACCCAACAGGAGCACCGTGGCGGACGCCCCAGCCGCTCGCCGCGCCGTGTCACGCAGTTCAACCATGCGTGGACTCTGCCCAATTACCTGTTCGTACCGACCCTCCACTTCTGTTTGCAGAAGCCCAATCTGCCTAGTGAGGGCCATTTGTGCCCTAGCCTTCTCAATCACCGCAGACAGATGATCCGGCTCAAACGGCTTCGTCAGAAAATCACACGCCCCCAGCCGAATGGCCTCGACGGCGCGATCAATCGTCCCGAAGGCGGTAATCACGACCACTTCCGGTGTGACGTGCGGTGGAACGCTTGAGCGCCTCTCGGCCAGTCGCTTCAACACATCCAATCCACTCAGGCCCGGCAGTTCAATATCGAGGAGCATGAGATCCGGCTGATCCTCAATCGCCAGTTTCAACGCCTGCTCACCATCCTCTGCGGTCAACACCTCATGACCCATCCAAGTCAAGCGCTTCTGAAGCGCACTCACAATGTCGTGATCGTCGTCGACCACGAGGACTCGTATCTGCATTGAACACCCCCGATGCGGCTGTCTACAGCGCCATTGTAGTGGAAGGAGACCGTTACGTCACGACCACAATTCTCCCAATTCCCAGAGCAAGAATGGCGCCGCAATCTCAGCGCCATCACAAGAATCATCACCGTCTCCCATTCTCCAACACTCATCAGCACCCCCATAGGGCCACCAGGAGATGGCAGATCAGCTTCCTCAATTTATTAGACTCTCCCAGACCAAGATAAAGGCCAACTGTCTACAAAAGGATTCAGTATCGAATTGGATTCACCTTGGTTAATTTCATCCTTGGGCAAGAAAATAGATGAATTTTTACCCGTAGTACTTGCCTTCTTAGTTGAGTTCAATTACGACATGGTTCCTTAATAAAGATGGTCTCTATCCGATCGTCCCACAATGCGATGCACTCCCTATCCATTTCCCCTACCTATGAACTGGTAACCTTCCTCTCCCTCAAATCCCTCGCTCGCTGCAGCCCACGTGCAAGATGGGCGAGTGAGAGAACCGACGCCGATTGAGACCATTTTGCATGATGACCAACCGTTGGGGCAGCGTACTTGCCGTGCTGGTTTATTGGTTGATGGTGCTGCCAGAGAGCTGGGCAGACCCATCGCTCCCCATACCCCGAACATCCTCAGCAACGGAGCAACACCTCCAGGACGAGGCACTCTACCTGAAGGAAGAAACGGTCAGTATTGCCAGCCGCTACGAACAGCCGATCTCCCAGGCCCCATCCGATGTGTATGTGATCACCGATGACGATATCCGAAACTCAGGAGCCACTGACATTCCGACGCTACTACGACAAGTTCCAGGGATGGAAGTGATGCAAACCAACGCCGTCGATTTTAATGTGAGCGTGCGTGGCAACAATCAGTTGGCGGCAAATAAACTCTTGGTTCTTGTTGACGGCCGCTCAATCTATGTTGACCAGGCTGGGATTGTCTTCTGGAAACAACTTCCGGTCACTTTGACGGAGATCAAGAGAATTGAAGTCCTGAAAGGACCGGCATCAGCCGTGTATGGCTTCAATGCCTTCGATGGCGTGGTCAGCATTATTACGAAATCTCCGGAAGAAATGAAAGGAACCACCGTACAAGTGGCCGGAGGCCAAATCGGCACGGTATTGGCTAGCACCGTCCACGCAGGAACTGTGGGGAATTGGGGGTATCGTTTGTCGGCTGGACACGAACAGATACAACGATGGGCTAGCCGCACCGCACCGGCACTCAATGGCCAACGCATTGGCGGATTAGTCGAATATCAGTTAGCCGGCGATGGAAAGGTCCGGGCAGAGGCAGGTCTCGCGCGATCTAACCCTTACAACGGCATCCTGAATGCAATTTCGACTGGAGAGAATAATTTTTCCCAAAGCTATGCACTTGTCAGTTACGAGCAAAGTGACTTACTGATTCGAGGCTGGTGGAATGGATTGTTTTCGGAAGCCAATGCTCTCACACACCCTCTTCTAATGCCGTTACTCGGGGTCACTGACCGTTTTGGCCGAAGCGATCAGGAATTCTCCCTGAACACGTATGACTTGGAAGCTCGGTATCGATTCCGGCCGTTTGAGACATTCAGCGTAAATATTGGTGCCAACTATCGTCGCATCACTAGTTCGTCGAACCTCCTCAGTAACCGCATAACGGAAGATCGGCTTGGACTCTATGCACAAGGAGACTGGCATGTCCTTCGCTCCTTAGAGATAAGCACTGGTCTACGCTATGACCTCGATACGTTCATCACTCCAACCCTCTCTCCTCGTGGCGCCATCCTCTACCATCTGAATTCGAACCATACGCTTCGATTATCTGCTGCTTTCGCTTACCGTCCGCCGACGACAAACGATGTTGGCCTCAATGCCCTGAACCCCGTGACACTTCCTGGATTACCTCCCATATCGACTCCCATTCTCGGGTCACGTGACGTGAAGCCAGAACATATCGCCTCTTATGAAGTCAGTTACCAAGGCTGGTGGTGGAATCACCGTCTAAGGACCAGAGTCACCGGATTCTATAACCACATTTCTGACCTCATCGTCTTTCGTAACCCGACCGGCAACCCTTTGAACCCAGTTCGTCCTATCAACGACGGTATGGCAGATGTCTTTGGAGGGGATGCAGGGGTAGAAGTGTTGATGACCTCCTGGTTGTCTGGCTTTGCCAACTACGCCTATCAGGAAGTCGGTCAATCTTTCACTGGATTCAGTCGCCGAGGTTTCCCTCATCACAAGGTGAATGCCGGATTACGAGCAAACTGGAGCCCCTTCACCGCCGAGATCCTCTATCATCGTGTCAGCACAGCCTCTTATCCCCTAGCCGACGCCTTCACGAACTTGGCCCGTTTTTTCCCACCTGACACGGTACTTCCTCAAGAACAGGTTGCCGCCTATAACTTACTGAATCTTCGGCTGGGCTACCTTTTCTGGCGACAGCAGACAGCCGACACGGTGCGGGAAGCGGAGGTGGCAGTTTCTGTGTTTAACGCGCTCAATGACACCCATCGTGAGCACCCCCTTGGTGACCTCCTCGGTACCCGAGTCATGGGATGGTTGACGGTGCGGCTGTGAGGCTTGACCGGTATCCGGCGCCAATGCGCTTCAGGGCGTTGGTCTATGTGATGGCGTTGTGCTGGTATCAGGCCTCGCCGCAGAGCTGGGCCGAACCTTCATCCATAATCCCCCGAGCCTCTTCCACGACAGAACGGCAGCATCTGAATGAAGCGCTGTATTTGAAGGAAGAAACCATTAGTATCGCCAGCCGATATGAGCAGCCGATCTCTCGAGCTCCCTCCGATGTCTACGTGATCACCGACGAGGAGATTCAGAGTTCCGGAGCCACGGACGTCCCCACATTGTTGCGGCGGGTGCCGGGGATGGAAGTCATGCAAACCAACGCCGTGGATTTCAATGTCAGCGTTCGGGGCAATAATCAGGCCTTGTCGAACAAGCTCCTCGTCATGGTGGACGGACGATCCATCTACCTTGATCAAGCCGGGAATATCATCTGGAAGCTGCTTCCTGTCACTTTGGCCGAGATCAAACGGATTGAAGTCCTGAAAGGGCCGGCATCGGCCGTCTACGGGTTCAATGCCTTCGACGGCGTGGTGAACATTATCACAAAGTCTCCGGAAGAGATGAGAGGAACGACCATCCAAGTAGCGGGTGGTGAGGTGGGGACCCTGCTCACCAGTGTGGTCCAAGCCGGCACGGTGGGAAATTGGGGGTATCGGCTATCAGGCGGCCACGAACAAACTCAACGATGGTCGGACCGAGACGCGCCGGCACTCAATAGTCAACGGATCGGCGGACGAGTCGACTACCATCTCGCCGGGGATGGGATCATACGGGCAGAGGCAGGTATCGGACGAGCAAACCCCTATAACGGATTCGTCAGGGAGGCGTCCGTCTCAGACGGGCATTTGTCCCAGGGCTATGCGCTGGTCAGTTATGAACAACGCGGCCTGCTGGTCCGCGGCTGGTGGAGCGGGCACTTCGGAGAAGCC
>JAHBWQ010000209.1 GCA_019636915.1 Nitrospira sp.
AAAATTGAGCATGAGGTGTTTCTGGAGTTGACCGATCGCCAAAAGGCGCTCTATCAGCAGACGGTCGAACAAGTCCGCTCGACGATCGACGAGGCCTATCGCAGCAAGACGTCCGGGCAGGCGCAGTTCATCGCCCTCACGGCCATCCTCAAGCTTCGGCAGATCTGTCTTTCGCCGCGACTCCTCACGAAACAACCGGAGGAGCGCTCCCCCAAGCTCGGCTTTCTCATGGAACGATTAAACGTATTGCGGGAGGAAGGGCACAGTGCGCTGGTGTTTTCACAGTTCACCAGCTTTCTAGATCTGGTGCAGGACGCATGCATCCAGCATGGATTGCCGTATCACCGATTGGACGGATCCACCGCATCGGCTGCACGCAAAGCCCGCGTGAAGGCCTTTCAAACCGGTGACCGGCCCGATGTCTTTCTCTTGAGCCTGAAAGCGGGAGGGCAAGGACTGAATCTGACCCGCGCCAGTTATGTGTTTCATCTGGATCCCTGGTGGAATCCGGCGGTGGAGCGCCAAGCCTCGGATCGTGCGCATCGCATCGGTCAACAGCAGACTGTCACGATCGTGCGGATTCTCATGCGACACAGCATCGAGGAGAAAATGATGGCGCTCAAGCAACGGAAGCTCGAATTGTACGACGCGGTCCTGGCCGGCGCGGTGCGAGGATCAGGGCAGGGCGTGCTGACGAAGGCCGATATCGATTTTCTGCTTTCGCCGAGTGCATGAGAAGGAGAACTGTTGGCTGTGCGAGGCAGAGCACTGTCGGCTCTCTCACGTTCAGCCTGAGGTACTGGTGAAGCTGGAATTGAGAAATATTACGACGGTGTTTCCCGAGAATAGTGACGACAGTGAGTGTTCGAACCGTTAGTATTGTTCGTGGCATGAAAACGGCTGCGCACTAGTCTTTCGATATCGTCAAGGCTGTCGCATCTTCGTTTGTTCCGCTGAACCTTGGAAGTGTACTGCTTGGATACTCCTCTTGCAGATGAAAGCGGGTATTGGTGGATACCAGAGGAACCTTCTCGGCGCTATCCCGGACGTCTTAGCTTCGACTCCAAAGACGGTGCACGCCTAGAACTCAGTGTTGAAAAGGAAGCTCCTTCTTTTTCCCGAGGGGGAGAGGAGTTTTCTTTAGTTCACGGAGTGACCAATAGCGGTCGAGACATTACTTGGGTCAACTGCTACTTGACCCAAGACCGATGGTCAAATGTCGGCATATCAGCACAGACTATATTCGGGCACTTTGCCTTCGACGGTTTCCATCTCCCTTCGGTTGAAAGCGAGAACGTCAGAAGTATTTCGGCGAAAGTGCCATTTTTGAGATCATGACTCGGAACAACGGGAATCGACGTCAAACACACCAACGATTTCCAGGACTTTGAGATCACTTACCATCGAGTTCCACCACTTGTTGCCAGGATTGCCCCATTGATGAGGATGGAAGTCTCACAGCGTCTTGCCAGCATGCCAATCGCTGGTGGGCCGGGGACAGAGGTGCAGATTCGGGAAAATATTTGGTTGTCGCTGAAGCCTGAAAGGCCACAGCTCTATCGTCAACTTCTCGATAGTCTCCATGTGGCGTTCGATTTCTTTACCTTCGTCTGCATGAATCTTTGTTCTGCAGAAGACATCCAACTTGAAGCAAATTTCTGCTCTAGAACGTTAACGAGTGGAACGATCATTTACCCGATGGCGTATTTTCATTACATGCCAGTCTATAGCCCAAAGAAGCAGAGGACTCCTCATCCAATGGATGTGCTTCTAAAGCGGTCCGACTTGTCTGACCATTTGGAGCCTGTTCTGGCAAGATGGTTTGAGACTTCAACTCAGCTGAGGAGTGTTCGTGTTCTGTACTTATCTGCCCTCTATGGCGATCACCCCTATGTCGAGAACAAGTTTCTGGCGATGTGCCAAGCAGCTGAAGTGTTTCATCGACGCTTTCACCGCGGTGAGTACATGGATACAAACAGGTATGAGAATGAGGTTTTGCCACTCCTGATTGCGGGGATACCAGCAAACCTGCCTGCTGACCTAGTTGAGGTTATGCAGCAACGATTTGCATACTTGAATGAGCTTTCCCTCGCCAAACGGTTGAAAGATCTGGTGGCTGAAAACAAAGAGATTATCCTCAAATTCGTCCCCGAGATCAAAGACGTACTCAGGGGGATTGTTACGGCCAGGAACCAATTCACACATTTCTCTGACAAAAACAAACGGTCTGATCTCAGCGGGGAAACAATACTTTACTATGTGGACGTGCTTCGAATGATTGTTGAGCTGTCTGTGCTTCGGGAAGTTGGAGTACCTTCCGAGATCTTGAAAAAATCTGCGGTCGCGAATGAACGGTATCGAAGAGCGTTTCGATTGAAACGAGCGTAAGCTTCATTCTTAGACTTTCAATGACTCCAAACACCGCTGTTAACGCGTGCGGGCATGTTCTCAAACCCATTCGCTGCGACTGACTACAACCAGGACACAAACCTTTGCCCATTGCTCCGTTGACGTAGAACCGTCATGAACCATCCGATTTATCAAGTGCGAACCGTTGAGGTTGTCGAGTCTTACACGCTGCGAGTGCAATTTGCCGATAACGGAACAAATTTTGATCTGAAGCCCATATTAGCCGGTGAGCTTTATGGTCCTCTGCTCAGTCTCGATCTGTTCAACCAAGTGGCCGTTGATTCGGAGGTAAAAACCCTGGTGTGGCCAAACGGCGCTGATTTTGATCCAGCGACGCTGCATGATTGGCCCCAGTACAAGGACGCCTTTGCTGCCCGTGCCAGAGAATGGGAGCGTGTATCGGCCTAACGGATCGCTCTTCCCTAGCAGAAATACTTTGCATCCTTCTCGTTATCCGACTCGATTCAGGTAGGTCTGAAACCATCTCCCTGCATGTTCCGCCACCTGTTCCAGCGTTCCTGGCTCTTCGAAGAGGTGCGTCGCGGAGCAGAACCAGAGCGGCCTGTGCAGAGAACTCTACACCGCGTGGCTCTAAAGGATGAAGCGCCGGCCAATCCTGAAGTAAGAATTGATAGGACGAAGGTGAAAGTCAGTGAAGCAGCGGAGATGATTCTGAAGTCGGTACGCGAGAGATGTTCATAAGGGAGGTTCCTCTCTAGGGCTTAGTCAAGATTGACCGAGCTCAGTCGCTCTCCTTCAATTACTGACAGTCGGATTTGGTAGCTTGTCTATCTTTTGGTAGAGCAATCCACCAACATAGAGTGAGGTCCCAAGCACAAGCAGGCAACCGATTCTGACGAGTGGATCTGTCCCAGAAAGATCGAACAGCCAGACCTTAATGGCAAATGCAGCAAACACGAAGAGTGCAGACTGGCCAAGACCTTTGTTGGAAATCTGTGTCGCGATTAAGAGAGTTGCGACAGCCAGGACGCCCCAAATGAGAGATATGGCAAGCCGTCCGTGAAGCAGCTGTGACGCTGCTACCATCGTATTTGCATGCCCCATGTACAGAAGCCAGGGAGAGAAGGGAGCCATCTCGAGTTGGCCTTGAAGAAGCGAATAGCCAACGTAAAGGGCAACTGCGTACAGCGGAAGTAAGATCTTGTGTCCGGGAATTTCGTGCGTTTCCCACGAAAGAAAGAGACGGCCGTCGCTGATGACAAAGACAATTATCGCGGTGAAAAATAGTGGCGACCAGTTGAAGATATGCTCGGTACGCGTACGGGCAAGGAGCGCTATTGCCAAGATCAGTCCCAAGCTTACCCATGGTCGTGTTTGATCGGGCAGTAATTCAAGGTATACAGCGTGGAACATCACGACAGCGCCATAGATTGCGATGATGAACCTACTTGCTCCCATCTGTGCGAAGTACGCTTTCATCAGTGCGTAGATTCCTAACAAGACCGCAAAGCTCCAACAAGCAATCCAGGGGGCCCAGGCGGGTAGATGCTGCAGTAAGGTCGTGTATTGCAGGAAATAAAAAATTATGAGGATCGGAAGGTGAGATTTTACCGAGCGCATCTCAAGAGGAACCTTGTGGACAACCGAGAAGTACGCTGTGGTGGCGCTAAATAAGCAGAACTGAACAAGTTGGAACGTTATCGCTCCTTCCCAGTACTCTGGATTGCCTGACCTCCATGCATTGTCGAAGATGATCAAAGCGAGATAGGCGGCTAATAGGTATACGCGGCGTAGCCCAACTTTGATGGCGTACCAACAATACAACAGGCTCCAGGCGGAGAAATAAATTGAGAGATCGAAAGGATCCTGCTGAAAGGTTTTTAGTAGAACCGGGGACGAATAGGACCCAATCACCGCGACCAGTGGATACAGCTCACCATTGAAGAAACGTCCCAAAATCAATGCAGCTGAACAAATCAACATAATACCGACGATCGCCTCGATCGGCGTGAGCAGGTTGTAATAGAGATGACCTCCGTAATCAGACAGAAAAAGAATGACCAAGCCGGCGCCCGGAAGGAAGCTCGCGTAACGAGGGTTCTTCTCCTTAAGGCCGAATCCAATGCCAATTAGGGTGGCTCCAAAGAGGGCAGCGAGGACTACTTGGCGAACGGGTGTCAGCCAACCTACGCTGACTGCTAGGCGAATCACATAAGATGCTGCAAGGATGAGTGCTGCAACGCTGCCCCACCCTAGAATTTCCGTGGCTCCTGTGGTGGGAGTCGCCGCGGGGGTGATAGCCCGGATCGGCTGAGGTGTCGGGTGTGGGATTACCACAGACGAAGAAACCGGACGAGGAACGGTCTGGCGAGTCTTTAAGGTTTCTTCGACGGTCCGAAGGCGATCTTCGATCGCTTTAATGCGCGCTTCGAATTCTTCCATCATGAAAAGCAACAGGGTGTATAGGTTTGAGCGTAAGCCAAAAAATACAATGGAAGTATAAAGGTTGGTTTTACAGAGTCAAGAATCAACAGTAATTCCATGTTCCGGAAAAAATTGAATAGAGCGATACGAGGGGTCCGTCAGTCATTGAAACAGGCAGAGAAAGGAGAGTGAGTATCGCACGATATGGTGTTTCCCGGTACCGCAACCAAGCCTTCATAGTAGATACTGGACAAACCATCTCTTCGCATGTTCCGCCACCTGTTCCAACGTGCCCTGTTCTTCAAAAAAGTGCGTCGCACCGGCTATCGTTTGAACAATCGTACGTAGTCTTCAAAGATGAAAAGCCGATTACGCCTCTGCCCCGTCAACTCTTTCAGTATCTCAAGCCTGACGAAGTCGTCTATGAGCGCAGCGGCGGTGTTGGTTTGGGCTTGAATGAGGTCGGTCACCATTTTAATGGTGGTCACTGGGTTTCGGTAGAGTGATCGCATGAGGGCTTGTGCGTTGGCTTGTCGGCGGACATGGAATGTGGGGAGATGCTCGCGCTCAATACGTTCCTTCAGTGCGAGAATGTCCTTGAATACTTGGATGGACATTCCGGTGGTTTCGCGCATGCCGAGCAAGAAGAACCGTAACCATGCCTCCAGCTTGTGGGTGGTACGGACGGCCATCAACTGATCATAATACTCCCCCTTGTGTCGTTCGAAGAAATCGGAAAGATACAAAGCTGGCTTATGGAGTAAGCCGAAGCTGACCAAGTAGAGTACGATCAGCAAGCGGCCTAACCGACCGTTGCCATCTAGGAACGGGTGGATTGTCTCAAATTGATAATGTATGAGCGCAATCTTGAGCAGGTGTGGAATATAGATTTGGTCGTTGTGTATGAATTTTTCCAGATCGCTCATTAGGTTCGGCACATGCTGATGATGAGGCGGAATAAACGTGGCATGCTTGAGGCTGACACCGATCCAGTTTTGGCTCGTGCGAAATTCTCCTGGTTGCTTGTGTTTTCCCCGCACTCCGCGTAGCAACACTGCGTGCGTCTCACGCAAGAGTCTGTTAGATAAAGGAATATGACTCAACTGTTTGATAGCGAAATTGATGGCCTCGATATAATTGTGTACCTCTTGCCAGTCATCGCGTTTTTCTGGATCAACATCGAGCTTGCCTACCAACGCCTCTTCAATGTTGGTTTGCGTGCCTTCGATGCGGCTGGAGGTTGTAGCCTCCTTAGTGATATGCATGCGAATGAAGAAGTCGACATCAGGAATGAGCTGAGAGAATGCGTTCAGCTCTCCAAGAAGCCGATTCGTTTCTTCCAGAAGAGTAAGGGTCTTGGAATCGGAAACGATCCATTCTTGGTTGATCGGCGTAGGCAAAAAACTCTGGTAGTCATACTGTTCTTCGTACTTTCCTGCCTTGAACTCATTGATATTCATGGATTCCTCTGGTGTTGCCCGCCAATTTGACCTAAGTTGATTGTTATGTCAAATGCATGACCTCAAATTGATATACGGATTGGCGTATGTCAAATACTCGGAGGGGCCGTAGAAGAGTTGACCTATCATTGACTAACCAGCTTCTGCAGAGGGAATGATTTTTGAGATGCAGGTCGGTTACTGGAGTTGGAAGAGGTATTGTTGGAACCATCGCCCTGCATGTTCCGCCACCTGTTCCAGCGTTGCTGGCTCTTCAAACAGGTGTGTCGCGCCGGGAACGATGATCAGTTTCTTTTCGCAGGTCAATAAATCGTACGCAGCCTGGTTCATCTCGATGACCGGCTCATCGTGGCCGCCGACGATCAACAAGGTGGAAGCCGTGACCGACGGCAGATAGGGTTCCGCCAAGTCCGGCCGTCCGCCTCGTGACACGATAGCCTTGAGGTTAGCCGGCTCACGCGCGGCAGCTTGCAGCGCTGCTCCGGCCCCGGTGCTGGCACCGAAATAGCCAATTGTGAGATTCCTCGTTCGCTCCTCCGTCTCTACCCAGTTTTTCGCCAGCAATAGCCGATCAGCCAGTAGATCGATATCGAACACCTTGCGCGGGTCATCCGCTTCTTCTTCGGTCAAGAGATCCAGCAGCAACGTGGCAAAGCCGTCTCGTTGGAGATGGCGGGCGACGAAGTTGTTGCGAGGGCTCAATCGCCCGCTGCCGCTTCCATGTGCAAAGACCACAAGGCCACGTGGGCCAGGCGGGAGGCCGAGGATACCCTCAAGGGTGGTCCTCCCTTCTTTGATCCTCATACCGTGCTCATGCTGTGCGGTCATCGTCCCTCTTTCTTAAGAGCACTGCAGGGGGCGGGACGGTTGAGCCCAGGGGGCAATTTGGTCTGGTCGTCGACGCAGGCGGTATTGAGTTGTGTCTGTGTGAGACCGATGACGGACGAGAGTGTGGCGCCTTTAAAGTTCGCGCGACGCAGGTCGGCTGAATCCAACCGGGCACCCGTCAAATTGACAGAAACGAAAGTGGTATCTTGCAGATTCGTGTCTTGCAGATTGGCTTGAGTCAAGTTGGAGTGGCTAAAATTGGCCTCGCGAAGATCTGCGCCGACGAAATTGGCCGACTCCAGATTGGCTCGGTTGAACT
>JAHBWQ010000021.1 GCA_019636915.1 Nitrospira sp.
CGCCCGGCCACTCTGCCGATAGCGTCCATAAATCGACTCCAGATACTCTCGCTTCGATTGTTGCGCCATCCGTTTCCTCTCCATGAAGCCCTCCATGACGCCGCATGATGCGGCCCGGAGGGTAAGAAAAATAGATGTCGCAACGAAGACCTCCCGGGTAAGATTTTAGATGACTCAATACGCTCCCTTCCTAACGTGCGGGGGGATTTGGTATGCTCAAAGTCATCTTTGCCAAGAGGCTGACGTACTCGTCTGGAGGGAATGATGAAGATCTCCACCAGGTTTTTCGAGATGCTCCGCACGATCGGCCATCTGTGGGCCGACCTTCCGTTATTGATTCGATTGCTCAACGCGTGGAAGCAAGGCAACTACCGAGGGCTCTCGGTGCGTACCGTCGCATCAATTGCGGTGGCTGTTCTCTATATCCTGAGTCCGGTGGATGCGATACCCGACTTTATCCCGGGAATCGGACTGATCGATGATGCGGCGATACTGGCGTTGCTGCTCCATAGTCTTGGGCAGGATCTTGCGGCGTTTCGTGTGTGGGAACAGAATCGCGGTCGTCGATGATCGTCATTCGCCACGCCGTTTGGCCTTTGCGGTCGGCGCGGCATTCAAGGGATCCTCCGGCCAATGGTGCTTTGGATAGCGGCCTCGTAATTCCTTCCTGACATCGTGATAGGCTCTCGCCCAGAATCCCGCCAGGTCTTGTGTGACCTGGACCGGTCGTTTGGCTGGTGAGAGCAGGTGTAGCATCACGGGAACAGTTCCACCGGCGACTCGCGGTGTCTCCTGACAGCCGAACATCTCTTGTAAGCGAACCTCGAGTACCGGCGACTCGGACGGGCTGTAATCGAGGCGAAGTCGGGAACCGCTCGGCACCGTGACATGTGTCGGAGCCAGCCGATCAAGGCGTTTGTGTTGTTCGTAGGTGAGCATGGCGTGCAATGGGGTGCTCAGATCCAGCCTGGTCACGGCGCTGAGTGTAGTCAGGCTTGATGCGAATGGACCGAGCCACGTCTCCAATGTCTCCAACAACGTTTTATCTGAAAGGTCCGGCCATTCTGAATCGGACCCTTCGAGCTGTTTCAGCCAGGCGATGCGAATTCGCCATTGTGTCAGTTCCGGCGTAAAGTTGAGTATCCGCAGTCCGGCCTCATAAATACCCCGGAGGAGGGCAGTCGTGACGAGCTGCTGGTCCGGGTTTGAAAGCGCCTCTTCCGCAAGCACAACCGCCCCAAGCCGGCGGCGACGCGATGCTCGAACCGCCCCAAGCCGAGCATCCCACTTCACCGACTCTTCAGTCGTCATTTGATCACCATACAAGGATTCGATCTCCTGTCCGGTGAGAGGTGCTGCCAGGTTGATTCTGGCCCATTGACCTCCGCCCTCCACATCGGCCATGACGAGGAAGGGTTCCTTGGCGAGTGGATCTGGTTTCATGAATTGAGCCCCTTGACCGTTGACAAGTCGGTACCTCGCTTCTTCACCCGGCAATCGTTGTGCAATCCGATCAGGATAGGCTAAGGCAAGCAGCACTCCTGCCGCTTGTGAATGGTCGGAAGTTGGATCCACTGTCTCATCTTTTGACCTACCCAATTGTCGTCTCCACAGATCTGCCGTTCTCGATACTCGTTCCACTGTTCCAAGCCGCACAGTAAATCCACGCGAATCGGCCGGTCTTCGTAAGAGATCCAGTCTGACCCGTAGATCAGCAGTGTGGGATTCTTGTGCCCCATCCAAGAGATCGCGCTCACTTAACACCGCGGCCATGGCGCAGGCCTGATCGGTCAGCTGAAGCGAACGGGAACGGAGCAGCATGTGTGCAAGCCGTGGGTGGATGGCCAATTCGGCCATCTGCTGTCCGTGTGTCGTGAGACGTCCAGCAGACGTGAGCGCCCCGAGTTGCACAAGCAAGGTCTTGGCTTGAGCGACCGACCCGGCTGGTGGGGGAGTAAGCCAGGACAATTCTGCGGGATCGTGCGTGCCCCATTGGGCGAGATCGAGCATCAGCGGGGTCAGATCGGCTTCGAGGATTTCTGGTTGGCGATGTGCGGTCAATGTCGCGTGCTCTTTTTTAGTCCATAGTCTGTAACAAACGCCCGGTGCAAGTCGTCCGGCACGGCCACGGCGTTGCTCGGCAGAATCTCGCGTCACGCGAACGGTCTCCAACCGAGTCAGACCCGTGCGTGGGTCGAATCGTGGAAGACGGAGCCGGCCTGCATCGATCACCACATGCACACCATCGATCGTCAGGCTGGTTTCAGCAATGGACGTTGCCAACACGATTTTTCTTTTACCTGGACCAGCA
The DNA here is from genome assembly GCA_019636915.1 of Nitrospira sp. Taxonomy (GTDB): domain Bacteria; phylum Nitrospirota; class Nitrospiria; order Nitrospirales; family Nitrospiraceae; genus Nitrospira_D. Next base: position 2,312 of record JAHBWQ010000021.1, read on the forward strand.
GGTCGAATGGCCAGGTTTTGCATGGTCTGCGGAAGATCACCGTGCAGCGGGGCGATTACCACAGACGAACCAAGCTTGGCGTCGACCAGTATGCGTTCCAGCCGTCGGATCTCAGCCATACCGGGAAGAAAGACCAGGAGGCTCCCATCATCCTTTGCAAGCGCTTGTCGAATGACTCCAGCCGCAGCAAGGTCAAGTCGTCCCGTCAACGGCTGCTCAAGGTATCGTGTCTCGACCGGGAACATGCGGCCTTCGCAGGTGACTTGCGACGCAAGGCCTAAGAGTTCGCTCACCGGACCGCCGTCCAAGGTGGCGGACATCACAAGAATACGGAGATCTCGACGAAAGATCCGTTGTGTTTCCAGACAGAGGGCCAGTCCTACATCGGCCTGCAGACTCCGCTCGTGAAATTCGTCGAAGATCACCATGCCGTACTCGTTCAGTGAGGGATCCTGTTGCAGGAGTCGGGTAAGGACTCCTTCCGTGACCACTTCAATGTGTGTCGACGGTCCGACCTTGGTTTCAAATCGCATTCGATAGCCGACGGTGTTCCCAACTTGTTCATGCAGCAGCGCGGCCATGTAATGGGCTGCGCCTCGAGCAGCCAGGCGTCGAGGCTCAAGCAATAAGAGCTTCTTGTTTGACAACCAGGGGGCTTCCAGGAGTGCAAGCGGGACGCGGGTGGTTTTCCCGGAGCCGGGAGGAGCGGTCAGGACCGCATTTGTTTCGGCTGCGAGTATGTGCCGGATAGACGGCAGGACATCTTCTATTGGAAGTGTCGACATGACGTGATAGGGTCAGCAGTCGCTGATTAAGGAGACTGTACCAAAAACAGACGGTGAGAAGAAATGTTTCCCTGTCGTAAGGAGTGCGAAACGCACAGATGACACACTATCGTTGGAGAAGTGAGATGCCGACTCGATCCGGCTGGTACTGGTTTCGTGGAGAGTCGCATATAGCCGAACCATTTATCGTGTTGGTGGATGAGGCCGGACAGTTTCAGTGGCCAGACGGTGGTTTTCAAGAGGTGGCATTAGCCCATGGGGAATGGGCCGGTCCGATCGAGCAACCAGAAGACTAGCGGTCTGCTGAAAAGCTCGGTTTGTGTGCTTCGATAGGCCCAGCACGAACGGAAAACCCCAGTACTTTCAATAACCACTCCGTTCGTCCTGAGGCTCTTGAAGGATGCAAGGAGGGTTTTTCAGCAGACTGCTAGCGCGCTCGCACGAGCGCGTCTGGTTGGTGAACGCTGTCGTCATTCGACAGCCTGTATTCTCTTGCCGTAGGACTACGATATATGCCTGCCGATCTTGGCCTCCCGATTACGACAACGATCCCGCAGCGCATGGATCGGCTACCCTGGTCACGCTGGCATTGGTTGGTCGTTGGAGCGCTTGGAGTGACCTGGCTGCTCGATGGACTTGAAGTATCCATTGTCGCCGCACTTGGCCCGGTTTTAACCCATCCCGACGCCTTACATTTCTCACAATCCGACGTAGGACTGACGGCTTCCGCCTACTTGGCAGGATCGGTCGTTGGGGCGTTGGTCTTTTCCTATCTCACCGACCGCCAAGGACGAAAGAAATGGTTCATGATCACCTTGGCACTCTATCTCACGGCGACCGTGCTGACGGCGTTGTCTTGGGACTTGATGAGCTTCATGTTCTTCCGATTTCTGACCGGCGCCGGGATAGGCGGGGAGTATGCCGCGATCAATTCGGCTATTGATGAATTAATTCCCGCTCGAAGGCGTGGACATACCGATCTGGCAATCAACGGGACCTGGTGGGTCGGCTCAGCGGCCGGTGCTCTGCTGACGTTGTTGCTACTGAATCCTGCCGTCTTTCCTGAATCGATCGGCTGGCGACTGTGCTTTGTGTTCGGTGCTGTGCTGGGAGTGGCGATCATCATCGTTCGGCGTGTGATTCCCGAAAGCCCACGGTGGCTGATGACCCACGGTCGTGTCCGTGACGCAGAAGCCATCGTGTCGAAGATTGAACGACAGGTCTCCCAAGATTGCGGGACAGCGCTTGCGGAGCCCGATGGCACCATCACCGTCCATCCCCGACCTCATGCAACGATCGCAATGGTTGCTCGAGAACTTTTCCAATCCTATCCTCGACGGACCGCTCTGGGCATCGGACTCATGGTGACGCAATCGTTTATGTACAACGCGATATCGTTCACCTATCCACTCCTGCTTACCAAGTACTATGCGGTATCCACCAGTCACGTGGGTCTCTATATTTTGCCGTTCGCTCTTGGCAATTTTCTGGGTCCGCTGCTATTGGGTCGATTCTTCGATACGATCGGTCGTAAGCCAATGATCAGCCTGACCTACGGGATCGCCGGTATCCTCTTAATGCTGACAGGGTATTTGTTCTGGGTCGGTTCCCTCACGCTGTCGACGCAGCTGCTGCTCTGGTCGGTGATGTTCTTCTTTGCCTCGGCTGGAGCAAGTGCGGCCTATCTGACGGTCAGTGAAGTCTTTCCGATGGAAATCCGCGCGATGGCGATTGCCTTTTTCTTCGTCGTGGCGCAGGGCGCGGGCGTGGCGGCACCGTGGCTCTATGGGATGCTCATTGAATCATCAGCGACCAGTGTGTTTTACGGATATCTAGGAGCTGCAGTCCTGATGTTGCTTGGCACCGTGATCGAACTCTGGCTGGGAATTAATGCGGAAGGTCAGCCTCTTGAACAACTGGCGGCGCCGCTGTCAATACGATCCTTTCCTGAAGATCCAGATCAGTCCATCTGACTGTTGGCACCTTGTCGTATCAGTAAGGGCGGCTGGTGGTCGCCAGGAGATCGGTGTCAGTGCTCTTGGGTCGAGGATTCTGGCTTGCCGTCGGTGTATCGGCTGTGCAACTTCACAGGAGGACTCGTGCGCATACGGATTCGCAGATTAATCATCTCCACGGCGACCGAAAACGCCATCGCAAAGTAAATATAGCCTTTCGGGACATGCACATCGAATCCTTCCACCATCAGCGTGACTCCGACGAGAATCAGGAACGACAGGGCCAGAATTTTGATCGTCGGATGTGCGTCGACAAAATCGCCGATGGCCCGGGCGGCGAACATCATGACGAGCACAGCGATGATAATTGCAGCCGCCATGACGGACACTTCCTCCACCAGACCGACGGCGGTGATGACCGAATCTAAGGAAAAGACGAGGTCCAGTACCATGATCTGAAATAACATCATCCCAAAACTGGTTGGGATCGAAGAGGTGGCGTGATCATCAGCGCCCTCCAGGCTTTCGTGTATCTCGTGGGTGGCCTTGGCGAGGAGAAACAGTCCGCCGATGATCAGAATCAGATCCCGTCCTGAGATGGCCTGGTTCAGCAAGGTGAAGAGCGGAGTCGTGAGCTCCATGACGAGGGAAATAGAGAAGAGCAGTCCCAATCGGGCGATCATCGCAAGGCCTAATCCAAGGCGGCGGGCTACGTTTCGCTGGTGTTGCTGCAACCGACTCACCAGAACGGAGATAAAGATAATGTTGTCCACGCCAAGAACAATTTCAAGGGCGGTCAACGTTCCAAGAGCAATCCACATCTCTGAGTGAGCCATCCAATCGAACATCTGATCCTCCAGATCACCATTTGAGCAGTAGGGGAACGAGTCTCGATCGATCGCAGGAGCGAGGGGTTCGAAATTTCCGACCGAGAACCTATGAGATTATCATAGTTGATCGTGTGGGCGTTCTACGGTTGTCGGAGCCATGGTATAGCTCTTGGCCGTCATTCCCATGGAATCCGGAGGAAGGCGGAGCGATGCACAATGGCACCTTGAACAGTTTCCAAGCAGTGGATGGTACAGGCTAGATAGGGCATAAGTTTCGGCCGAGCATAGATCTGGTTGGCCCTACTCTTTCACTTATGATGCTTGATTGATACTCAGATGGTTCGTGACGGAAGAAGTACTGATCACGGAAGGATGGGCATCACCTCCACTGGAAAGCGTGTACACGATCCGCATTTCGTGACTAGAGCCGCCATGCGTAGTTGTGCTATAAGATAGAGCCGAATGCCGTATTTGCACTAAATACGACATGCTGATATATCCCGCGTTGAATGGGTAATTGATGAATCAATGTTCTTGTCATGAGTAAGGCCGTTCAGGCCAAAATGATCATCGCGGAGTTGCTCTATCAGGATCCTTCGACCGTGTGCACCGCAGAGTTGGACGAACCTGGTGCAAAAGGAGTGGCACAACGGAGCACGAGTCACAGGTCCCACGTGTCCAATACTATCCCAGAGCAGTCTGGAAGAGAGGAGTAAGTCGTGGATGACATGGTTGGAGCGAGCCCCGCCATTTGTGGGGTGTTTGAGAAGATTTCCAAAGTGGCAGCGACGGAGATGCCGGTACTGCTTACTGGTGAAACCGGCACGGGCAAAGAACTGACCGCACAGGCTATCCACGCACGGAGTGTTCGAAAACAGGGACCCTTTGTACCGATCAATTGTGCCGCCATTCCGGAAACCTTGCTTGAGTCAGAGCTCTTTGGCCATGAACGAGGAGCCTTTACTGGAGCAGTACAGCAAAAAAAAGGTAAACTCGAAGCTGCAGCCGGCGGGACCTTGTTTCTTGATGAAGTCGGTGATCTGCTTCCTTCCTTACAGGTCAAACTGCTGAGGTTTCTCCAGGAGGGCACTTTTGAACGCGTAGGAGGACAGGAGACCCTTCATGTCGATACGCGAGTCATTGCCGCGACCAATGTCGAGCTGAAAGCAGCCATCGACCAGAATCGATTTAGGGAGGACCTCTATTATCGACTGGGGGTCTTGCATATCCATCTTCCTCCACTTCGCGATCGAGGGGAAGATGTCTTGCTGATGGCGATGGTGTTTCTTCAGCAAGCACTCGCGGCGATGACGCACAAGACCATCCGTGGATTTTCGATTCAGGCCATCGACGCACTGCGTACCCACTCGTGGCCAGGGAATGTACGGGAATTAAGTAATCGGGTTCGACGGGCTGTCGTGATGAGTGAAGGGGAGGAGATCACACGACAGGATCTTGACCTGGTTGGTGAAGACATTCATGCCGCGGATTCATTGGACTCCCTACGAGCGGCCCATCAGCGAATTGAAACCGAATTACTCGTGAAGGCACTCACGTTTCATCGTGGAAACATGAGTCGGGTCGCTCGGGATCTCAAGGTGAGCCGCTCAACTCTTTATCGCAAACTGAAACAGTATGAACTCGAAAAATTCACTCTTTCGCTTGCACAACCTATGGCGATTCCAAAAACAACGCGCAAGTCGAATGGTGATGCAAGTCCTAGTAAGAGGAGTCCTATGATGGCGGAAGAGCCCTCAATCGAAACCTCACTTCAACCAGCAGCTCAAATCCTCTAGCAGATTATGCAAACAGTTTTCTCGAAAACCAGGTGTTTGCCTTCGTGTGTTTTCTCCAACTCATCTTCGTCTCCCACACCTGTGCCTGCTCTAGCGTTCCCCAAGTGAAGACTGTCCTAACTGAAAAACGAAGGAGTGTTTCATGATGAAACACTCGTATCGACATGTTGGAACACTATATGTAGATGACCGAATCCGAATGTCTGGATGTACTGTGTTGGAATCCTCATAGTATAAAAAGTTACAAGGATGATATTGCATAGAGAGTATGCACGAGCTGTATCAGGATAGAACACTCGTCGTGATTGGTCTTGAGAGCTAGATTGGAAATAACGTCTACGACTCTTGCTTAAACTTGAATGAAATAGCGGTTCAATTCATTTTGTTTTCAACCACGGTCTGTTTTACCTGCAAGGGGAAGCACGTTCCTGACTGGTGCGTATGTCTCAAAATACTACACTGTGTGTGAAATCAGTCACTCGAACATCGCTGCTGAAACTAGGTGATTCAAAAACTACTAGTAAAACGAACTATAACTAGTTTGGCATTTGACTTGCTTTATCTCAAAATCAATTTGTAGACGGATGTCCATTGAGCTGCTTGTGGAATCAGGGGATAATTTGATTCGTTGAAATGGCAAGTGGTCTTTTTAAGATGATTAATCCGGTAGTACTGTCCAACGTGCAAGAGAACCAGAACGTACTGAATCATTCATTTACAAAATCTCAGGATAAGTCCGTACGAGAGTCGGCCAAATACTCGACTGAGGGGTTGGTCCCTGGATGGTGGGTTCAGAATTTCAACCCTCTCTGGAAACCATTGGCGCAGTGGCTTCGACGCCGGCGGCATATGCCCCTCTCGGAGTTTCAACTGATTACGTCTCACATCCCCGAGTTGACCGCAATCGAGAAGTCCATTGTCATTTCTGCCTTTCTTGCCTATAAGAACATGCAGCCATGATGGCTCACTGTTCTTTTTTTCTTTCCTGCTGAGCCCTTGCACAATCTCTTCACCTATTTGCAGGATCAGCAAGAACCGTTGGTTCATAAGAGTTTTTGACAGCGGCCGGCTTGCTGATCGAATAGCGTCTGCGCGTGGAATCTTAGAGCGGTGGAATCATTGGAGGGATCGCTACACTGCGGTTCGCTCACACTCACGCAGTTTCCGAGCATTCAGGTAGTCGATCAACGCGACTCGTAGGGTACGACCAAGACGTAACCGTGTAGGCAATGATACCTCCATAAACTCCAATCCACACTCAAGCCCTTGCGTCCAGATGACTCGGCTCACCTCAATCGGCAATGCGCGCGTCTGATCGGGCAACAAGAGGCTCACACGTATGAGGTTACCCAGTGTAAGTTCACGGTCGGATATGATTGAACAGCCTTGCAAGGAAAGGTTTCGAAGTGTCCCTTCACACACATAGGATTCCCCCCCTACGATAAGCGGCGAGTGGAAAGGAAACCGTACATACGTCCGTGTATGAGGAAAGTTGGCCATGTGATGGAGGCGATTGTACCCGACACTCGCGTGAGGCTAATATCCCACCTTGGATGGGCTTCGCGTATAAGCTGGAGGAAGGTGGTATCCGGCTGGCCCAGGGCGTGATCCCGATTTCAGGATTAGGGGAGAACGACGCCTGCTTATGTTAGCGTATGCGGACGGCTGTCCCCGAAGCGCCACAGAAATACTGAGAAACACCGCCTGCAGAGCTGGTGACCGTCTCTTTTACAGAAGGCATTGGGCCGCTGAGCATCACAACGGACCCTTGCGCATCGATCTGTCCTATCATCCTGGTACCGGTGACGGTATACGAGTGATCAGCGGCGATGAACGTCCCCTCCTGAATAAAACCCCCGTTCGGCTTCGGAAGATAGGTGAGTTCAGCGCGCTCTTCGAAGGACAGGGGAGTTGAACCGGGCAGGACAAGCATTCCCTGTTGGCTCAGTGTCGCGGAACCAGCCCCGTCATAGATGATGGTTCCATTGAAATAGAAGTGCACTATAGATCCGATGACAACATCCGTGCAGGTCTTCACCGTGCTAAACCGAAAGGTGCCTTTCAGGAAAGCATTGGGCTCACTACGATCATCCTCGGCCTGTGCCAACCCAGTCAATAGCAGGACAAATCCTGTCGTGATGGCCAATAGACGGCTACGGCTTCCAATCATAATGAGTCCTCCTCGTTACACGAAGTGCCCGAGATACAGAGCAAGTGATAGTGGATAAGGATGAACCAGTCTTTGCAAAGAATGAATAGTGAGCGGTGTGCTGGAGCGAGCGTGGGGCACTAACTTCGGAGTCGACAGGACAGTCGTGATTTTCAATACGACGTTCGCATCCATAGAGGAAGTTCCCATTCAAGCGGGAGAGAGCCTGGACCAGGCAGCTCTCTATATAGGAAGTCTCTCTTACATGCTGGACATTGATGAAAGCAATAGAATTACATGCAATTATGCTAGTACTTTTGTATGGGGTGATTGAATCCGATAAGGATTCGCCTCTAACACCGGACAGGTTATGACAGAAGAAGGCGTCACTCAGGTGTGCGGCGTATGGAATTGATGCAGTCTGTACTGTCAGACCCTCACTAACGACCATCGTGAGGGCGGCACTTGGGCTATTCTCCCTTAGTTCTGAGTTTGGTGAGTTGTGGAAGGGGGCGTTTGTCCGGTCGTACATGCCAGTGACGAGGGAATCTCGAGCTGCCCGGACGGGCGAAATCCCCAGGCAGTGGCGAGAGCCTGGCAGGTGAGGTTCTGTACGGTCTCGCGATGGTGATCAACGCAGTGTGGGTAGTAAGCCGTGCCTCGAAAGACTGGTTCTCGACTCATCAGCGAGAGACCGCGCACTGTGACGCTTATATTGAAACGTGCGCCGCAATCTGACTCGATCAGCGCTCCAATCTTCAGCTCCTCTCGTTCGAGCAGGAGCACAAATTCCGCCTGCAATTGTGTTGCGAGGGTCAAGACTGTCTCACGATCCGATCCATGGTGAGCAGTCTGTGGGGAAACCAGGACGTGTGAGTAGTGGTGCGAGCGAAGCCATTCTTCGGTCACCTTGGTCAAGAGAGGATCTCCCCAAATAAGGATGCGCTGCTGCTCGCTGGGTACGTGGGTATGAAAGCCATGGGTGATCGGGAATCGGATGCCAGCGGGCTGACGCTTGGAAGTGCAACCGTGTAGCGCTAGCGTAACGGCAAGTGAGCATGCGAGCAAAAGCGCAACGGTGCTGCGAATTCGTTGTTCCACAAGAATGAATGATAACAAACCAGTGCGGTGTGGATGCTGAGTGGGATGGGGCAGGGCCACTCTCATTGCGCTGTGTCACTGATCGATCGGAGATCAACCTCCAGGTGCGTACGCATCCTTTCCTCCGCCCCACGACTTTCTTGGACACTCGACTGGGGCATACGGCCTCTCAGTGATGAAGGTGTTCATGGCAAATGCAAAAGGCTCTGTGGCTCTATTGATTTGCCCAAGGTTGGATGGGCACAGTGGAGATGGCATTCTGTGGAGAACCCTCGATCACACGATCGCTATAGGCAAGGTAAATGTAGGTCTGGCGCTTCTTGTCAAAAAACCTGACAACCTGAAGTTTCTTGAAAATGAGGGATCGACTCTCGCTGAAGACTCGTTCACCTTCCTTCAACTCACCAGTCTGATGAATCGGACCAACCTGACGACAGGACAATGCAGCATCGGAGGTTTCCTCCGCCAAACCGACCATCCCTTTCAGGCCACCCTTTTTAGATCGGCTTAGATAGCAGGTGATGCCTTCAATCTTGGGATCGTCAAACGCTTCGATGACGATTTTGTGATCAGGCCCCAACATTTTGAATTTTGTATCGACACTCCCCACTTCCTCTGCATAACCCACCGAAACGATCACGGCACAATAGAGTAACGTACCCACAACGATGGTTCTCTTCATCGATTTTTTCTCCCGTCCAAGGTAAGCACTGATTGTGCTGTAATGGTATAACTAGGCCTCCGCTTGAACGCAAGAGCCTCGGACCTGGGCTGCCTCGATATAGATGAGCGAAGAAGCGGTCGAGCGAAGCCCAATCAGCCCCGTCGCATTTTGCCAAATCTCCAATTGCAGAATAGTAGACCGGTACAGAGCCGCGGCGAGACTGGACTTCTCATTTCTGAGCCATGCCCGCTCATGGCGTCGTCTCTGCGATCAGGATTGATATGTGCTATCTAAGGAACTGTGTCCTAAGCCTTCCATAACCGACACACTCAGTCACAATCTTTGAACCGTGTCTGCTGACAACGTTGTGCCAACTCCTGAGCTTGCTCGATCTGTGCGGAAGTCATTTGCGAAGTAAGATAGTCTCGACGATTCATTGCCGTCTTCTGCTCATTGCCACTCAGCATGCCGGCAGCGATGGTATACCACATCAGCGCGCGAACCACGTCTTTCCGGACGCCTCGCCCTCTCTCATACATGAGACCCAGATTGTTCTGCGGGCCGGCGTAGCCCTGCGCCGCGGCCTTGAGAAACCATATCAGTGCCATGGAATGGTCTTGTCGGACACCTCGTCCTTTTTCATACATCAGACCCAGATAGAACTGGGCCGATGCTATCCCCTGCTCTGCCAGTGGACTAAAGATTCTGGCGGCTTGAGTATAATCGCCACGTTCATACGCAAATTCCGCTTCCTCAATGGACTGTGCTGCCACAACGGAATTGGGTGCCATGCCTGACAAGCAGGCTAGAACTAATAGCACTGTCACAACACAATGCCGCATCAACATCATCCTTTCACCATGGCCGGTCTCCCCAAGGAGTAGCCTTTCTACATTCTGTGGGAAAATGGATAACTCTTCATTTTACTTTGTGGAATCTGGCTGGTCTATGGATTTAAGAAGAGAGGTGGGCCCTTCGGTTGTCCTCCTAATCATATTTGGAGATATCTCAGCATAAGGCGGAAGGATCGTTCCTGTACCACACACGAATCAAGATTCGGTCCATACTCTCTGTAACGGATTGTTGTCCGGAAACAAGAGAGTTATCCTCCGGCAAAGGCTGGGCAAAACCCCGCCTCGATGAGAATGCGGGCGACTGTATCACGCTGATCTCCTTGAATCTCGATCCGTCCGTCTTTGACTGTTCCACCAGCGCCGCAGAGTTTCTGCATCTGTTTCGCGAGCGCCTCCTTCTCGGCCTGGCCTACCCCGACGAACCCTGTGAGTACCGTGACGGTTTTCCCGCCGCGGTGCGCAGTCTGCCGAATGATATCGACGCGTCCACGATTGTTTTTGGGCACGGTGGATATGGCAGTATTCTGATCATGGGCGGCGTGGCTGAACGAGCCCGTCGGCAGTTGTGCATGTTTCAGCATGGCGAATGGACTGGTCCATTTGATCGGTCCACCGTCGGTAGGAATACGTTTTTGTTCTTTCATGTGGTTACAACTCCGGGCAAAGGGTACAGGGTGGCGAGATATTCGACAAGTATGCAAGACCTGTGATCGCCAGAAGTTGGAAACAATGGGACTTTGCACAGACTTCTGATGCCGGTCGTGAGGAGTATCGGGATGTGACGAGGTCACACGACTGGCATGGTAAGACAAGGTTTGAACTCATACTTTGTCAATCCTTGCGGAGCGCGGCCATGCCACAGGCCACGTCCCATAACGCCTGGTTGATAGTGCCGAGCTCAACCGGCTGTCCATCTCCTTGTTCGACTACCACCGCGTTGTGAGTTCCAGTGCCCATATGCAGAGAGAATTCTGAAGAGGCCAAGAGCCGAACACGATTGTGAGCGCAGTCGAATTCTTTGTGACTCTTTGTCGAGAAAAACCGGTGAGGACTCATCATGAACATCCCAAACGGCGCATTGCCTTGCATCATCTTATAATCTGTCAACTGCCACAGCGTCACGCGAGTTCCGTTTCGGCGAATTGTCTTGGGATCGTAGTAGACCCTTTCGCGGGATGGGGATTGATACACGCTGTTCACAGCGACCCAGGCTTCTCCAGGCGGTATTTCGCCATACCCTTGGGGTTGACTGGTTTGATAGTACGGAGCTCCACAGGATGTACACGCGACGAGGAGGACACCAGAGAAAAGGCTGATGCGGGTCACGTGAGGCATAGCCACCGTTTCTCTATCTTCTCTCGTGATCAGAATGGTTTCGGCCTGTAGCCATGATCATGGCCTGACTCGTCCTCATGCCTGGTTCTCTCGCGCAGTTCCCGTTCAAGCTCCACACGACGACGTTCTTCCAGAATCATGTGATCGAGCTCGGCCATGTGTTGCTCGGCAAAGGCCGTAACCGCCGGTCGCTCATCTGTCAGCCAGTGCGTCAGCGCGCCTTTCTTGCCCTGCCAGGCTTCCGCAAGTCCGAATTCACCAGATGGTGGGACCACACCGGGACTATTGATAAAGGTTCGAACGCTGCTCATTTTACGATCGTCATGTGGAAAGCGTGACGCAATCTCTTTCAAGACACCATCAATGGAGGTCGAACCAAGATAGTTCTGAAGAAGTGCGAGAGCGAAATCTGCCTCCCTGTCGTCGCCACCTTTGACCAACTCGCCAAGCCTGAACGTCAACTCGGGCGTGCAGGTGGGGAACGCTCTGCTAAGCAGGCTTCCTCCTCGAAAGGGGAATTCCGCAGGGTCTTGAGCGAACCACGCCAGTCCCTTCCTGATGGCGAGTTCAGGATCTTTTGAAAACACCCCTTCAAGCCCTTGAAACTCAAATGGTACCAGCTCGACCTGTTCTTCATCGCCGTCCTCGGGCTTCTTTGGGAGGAGAGTTCTCATCACATCGCTCAATCGTTGCCGTTCCGTCTCTCTGATGCGAACAAACGCCAGCCCGGCGCGGTCCTCATCCGCCCACTGCACATCAGCCCCATCAATCGTCAGCGCCCACTCCAAGCCGGGTATAGCGATGCGCAGTTCTAACGAGAGGCCTGGCAACATGAGGAGCTGGCTTTCCAGCCGGCACCCACTCTTTGATAGATCGAGAATGGTTCCCGTCCCTTCGGACTCCACGGAGCCCGACACCATCGTGTGAAATTGAACCGAAACTCTGGGTTCAGTCCGCTGATCCTCTATCTTCAAATTCATGACTGATCAACGCTCTTGCTTTCCATCAATGGATCCCGTCATTTTTCCCCACAGAGATACGCAGGGGAGAGGGGCCTATTGTTGTAGCTTGATTGATCCAATGTGTGTTCTTCATTCAGGGGCATATTATCCCGTGTAGGGGTGTCACCCGGCAATAGCCCTTCGAGCGGAATGAAGGAACGGGAAGTTCTCTCTAAGATGGCGATTCAGGACATGGCAGGCAAAGTCTCCTGCAGCTTGACTTGGTCACATTTCCGAGTCTACTCTGCGCCACGTTTCGGCGTTCTTGGCGTAGTAGGAGAGAAGGGTGGGGCGTTTCCTAGGGCACTGGGTCACGTTTCTTGGTATGGGTCATCAATGGTAACGAGATCATGGTAATTAGACACTCGATATGATGAACCTATTCCTCGTGACGGTTGTCTTTCTCCTGGTCCTCCTGCTGATCGGAGTCGTGCTGTACGTGCGGGTCCCCCGCAAATATCAGTCCGCCGGTTCCGTCGCCAATTCCTATGATGACTGGACGAATGACGGCATTCTTGAGTTCTACTGGGGCGAACATATCCATCTGGGACACTATGGCTCTCCACCGAGGAAAAAGAATTTTCTCCAAGCCAAGTCAGACTTTGTGCATGAAATGGTGCAGTGGGGTGGGTTAGACAAGCTTCCTTCCGGTACGACGGTGTTAGATGTGGGCTGCGGCATTGGTGGCAGCAGTCGCATGCTGGCGCGAGAGTATGGCTTTTCGGTTACCGGAGTCACCCTCAGCACTCAGCAAGTCAGACGGGCTCAAGAATTGACCTCCCCGGAGGTGAATGCCCACTTTCAGGTCGATGATGCGCTGGCACTCTCGTTCCCCGATGCCAGTTTTGATGTGGTCTGGTCGGTCGAGGCAGGACCGCACATGCCGGATAAGGCACAATTTGCTCGAGAGCTCATGCGCGTGCTGAAACCGGGTGGAATTCTGGTTGTTGCCGATTGGAATCAGCGGGACGATCGCCAGGTTCCACTCAACTGGTGGGAAAAGCCGGTGATGCGGCAACTGCTGGATCAGTGGTCTCATCCGGCATTTTCGAGCATTGAAGAGTTTTCAGAACTACTGGAGGCAACCGGACTGGTGGCGGGTGACGTCACCACAGCGGATTGGACTGCCGAAACCTTACCCTCATGGCTCGATTCAATCTGGCAGGGCGTGATCCGTCCGGCAGGGCTTGTTCGGTTCGGCATGACCGGATTGATGAAATCATTGCGAGAAGTGCCTACAATCTTATTAATGCGTCTGGCATTCGGGGCAGGGCTCTGTCGCTTTGGCATGTTTCGGGCCGTGCGTGTCACTGTCCCGACGAGTGAGTTGGTTTCTGCGCAGACGGATGACAGGCTTGTACGGTCATGAACATGGAAACATCGTGAGGTGGGAGCTATGAGTCTCTACGACATCGACCTCGTCACGATCAACGGTACGCCGCAGAAGATGGGGGTCTATCGTGGCAAGACATTGCTGATCGTGAATGTCGCGAGTCAGTGCGGCTTCACGCCGCAGTATGAGGGACTCCAGGCGCTCTACGAACAATTCAAAGATCGGGGGTTCGTGGTGCTCGGGTTCCCCTGTAACCAGTTCGGACAGCAGGAGCCGGGCGGCGAGGCAGAGATTGAGCAGTTCTGCGCCAGGAACTTCAGAGTCACCTTTCCAATGTTCACCAAGATCGACGTCAACGGCGCGAACGCACACCCGCTCTACCAATATCTGAAATCAGAGAAGCCCGGGATTCTCGGGACCGAGGTGATCAAGTGGAACTTCACCAAATTCCTCGTCGGTGCTGACGGCACGGTCCTGAAACGTTACGCGCCGAATGATAAGCCGGAGATGATTGAGGCCGACCTGGCCACGAAGCTCTAGCAGGATGCTGAAAAAGTCCGCCAGCGGTGTTCCCCGCCTTGCCGAATCGGATTCGCGAGGCAGGTCGCATCGCTCAGAGACGCAACGTACCGAAGCGTATGCCCCACCGCCTCGCTCGCTGCGGCCTTGCCGGACGGCCATTTTGAACATCCTGGGTGACACACATTAGTATCGTCTTGACCTTTGAGGCCTATGATGACCACAGGGTTAAAACGAGTGTTTACGCAACCTGATAAACGACCCGGAGAGAGAAACGGTGACATGCTGCTTACTTTAAGGAAAGCAGGTCTACTCCGTGAAAGCAGTGCGAAGTGGAGAAAGAACCAGAGAGCGTAGCTGCGGCTGGTGGTGTCGCAGGTCTAACTCTTACTTGCTTGGAAATTCAGAATATCAGCGTTGTGTTCCGCTTCAAGTTGCAATTCAGCCCCTAGTCGCTAAACAAAGACTCCCGATACCTTTTATCCGACTGGTTCTGCGTCATGCATAATACAAGACTGCCCAAAACTTGGGTGCACTCTAGGAATCAATGGTTAAAAGCATGGGTTTAGGGGAAGACGTGGCATCCGGTGGACTACAAGCCAATCCTGCATTTGCTGAAGGCGTTGAACTCTGGCCAGTGTTTGAGTTGTTGCGTCGTACACTCTTCAGGATCTGCCCCTCTGTGCTCTTCTGCACCTCTGTCATAAAAAGAGATTCCTGCCATCGTATCTCCGGGAGGCAATCGGGTAACGAGGTGTTTGCAAATCACGGGAAAGTCAAAATATAAGTGGCTAGCTTGGTTTCTGTGGCTGATTAAGTTGCTTAAGGATCTCTGTTGCACTGGTTAGCCCTCTAGCGCTCAACTGGTAGCCTGTTTCCTTGTTGCCTGAAACCTCTGATTGCATTCCCTTCAGATAGGTAGCGAAATTCTTACCGTCGTATGCATCATAATGCAGGCATGTTTCCTTGGCCTGCTCGTGCGTAAACCGCGCCACACCTCCACCAAGGTAGGCGGCTACTCCCTTTAACAGAAAGACACTCCGCATCTTTTCTTTCTTGTTTTTCCCACCTGGAACGGTTTTAGCGACAAGGTCTATTTCATCAACACCAAGGCTGAAGGTGTTTGATAGTGCAGTCGCGGAAAGTCCGTTACGGAGCATCCATTTTCTCGCAACGGGACTAATTCCTTCCAGCTCTTGCCCCGTATCCTTGTGGGATAAGTCAGTCTCATTCTTTGGCGTTTGCATTTGGTAATCGTCATCGTCGCCATTTTCAGAGTCATCTAAATTGTGGCTGTCAGTCTGTGACCGGTTTAGACCAAGTTTTGCGCTGACATAATTGATAACACGATTCTGTGCGTCTTGATTTAGATCCTTAAGGGCTGTGTATACAGCACTGATCGCAATAATCTCCGGATCTAGATCAGTTTTCAGATGCTTTTTCATCATTCTCTCCTCCGTCAATCAAGTGGTGGGCCATAACGCAGCCCACTCCTTTCTGAAAAACTCAATAGTGAATTGTGCAGCTACGAATGCGGCATAGTCTTGCCAGGAATCTGATTTTTCGGCAGCAAAATCGCATACCGCTTTAAACGAGACCACTCTTGGCTTTGGGTCTGGGGCTTCATGAGTAGCACGGTATACGCCATAGGTTTCCATCTCAACACCGATGAGCTTTCGCCAGTTCTTCTGAATCTCCAGCACTCTTGATGCGTCATCAATTACTTGATCGGCTGCACCTAGTGGGCCAACATGCAATTGGTTCTTACCTTCAGGAATGCGCCCCTTCCAGCGTTTGCGAATTTCTACGAACACTGGATGGATTCCATGGTATTTTAGAAGGACACTTCTTAGTCGTGGATTTAATCCGATTGGATAAGGGTCTGGCAGGAACTCACGAATGCCTCCAGCCTGTACGACCTTGCCAGAATTGTAATCGACGCTTGGATCTGCAACTAGGACATCTCCAAACTGCTTCCCTCCAGATCGTGTTCCGGCTGCAATGCCAACCATCGCAACTACTCTCGGTTTAAATTGAAGAACTAGTTGCGTTGTTGCAATAGCTGCGGCTGTTAAACCCATCGAAGTGGATGTTGTTCCAATTACCTTCAATGTCTTACCTTCTGCGGTAACAAGCTGGGTTTCTCGGTAAACATGTGTGTAGCGTGCATTGCCAATCTCTTTCCATGCATTGGCACCTCCCAGGGCATCCATCAAAGCCTTAAACTCTGGATGTTCTAGCGCGCAAACAAACGCAATATCTGAATCAAAGCTTTCAATAGTGGGATTTGTGTAGAGAGCGAGCCCACTGAGATTTCTTAGGTGTTCGAGTCCTTTAAGGGTCAGACTCCAGAGTAGTGGGGGGCCTTTTTCCGCTGGGGTAACATATGTCGAGTAGGCCCTTAGGCTGGCGTTCACATTTGCCGGTGCTTTTTCTCCAAAGTGGAGGCGCAACAAGTCAGTGATTTTCTTTGCAGACACCGGAGTTGTATGGGCTCCGACTACATACAGCGCCGAAAGTATCTTGTACTGGTCGGTTCTCTCTTTGGGTTTGACGGCGCTGAGCAAATCGGCGAGATCCATCATGCAACGAAAGTATGCACTTGTATTGATTTAAAAGCACCATCCGAATGGATCTATATTGAAATAGATCAAACGTGAGACCGTCTGAGCAGGGTCCTTTAGGCGATTGTGGTAAAGCCGCTACCGCCCTTGCATCTCAATCTTGCTCCCCCGTAGAATACGTTTTTGCTGTAACCCATTGGCTTTCTGACTATTTCTGTCGCTTCGTGGCCGGACAGAAGAAGGACGAGATCCCAGGTGAAGGTCGAGTATTCGAAGGGCAATCGCGCGTCCAAGGAGCTGATTCTCCTCAATCGCCAGCAGTTTGAAGCTTCCAGCGGCCGGAAGATGAAGGTCATGCTGATCTTCCCGCCGGATTGGTTTCCCTCTGAACCTTACCTTTCCTTACCATCGCTCACCGCCGTTCTCCGCCAGGCCGGTCACACGGTCATTCAGAAAGACATCAACTGCGAGATGTGGGACTGGTACTTCAGCGAGGACTTTTTGAAGAAGGTCTTGCGTCGGGTGCCTCAGCAGCTTGACCGGTTACGGAAGCTTTCCAAGAAGCGGGATCTCGACGCAAGCGAAATGGATCTGCAGCTCGCGCTTTGCGATGTGACGCATCAACGGATGGCTAAGCTGATTCAGAATGCCGAAGAAGCAAAGCGCATTATACGAAGCGAACAGTTCTATGATATCGATAAGTTAGAGTGGTCACTTCAAGTCTTTCGTGAAGTCATGTCAGTGACTTCGCTGGTCTATTTTCCGGCGAGAATCTGCATGCCGCCGATGGAGACGGATCTGTCGTACAAGGTCTTCGTCTCGTCCGAAGTGATGGACGCGGTGAACGATACACAGGTGAATATCTACCGCGATGTATTCGAGCATCTGGTGAAGCCGGCCATTGAGCGAGAACAGCCGGATGTGATCGGGGTCTCGATCGTCCTGCAGCAGCAGATGTTCTCGACGATGACCTTCTGTGCCCTGATCAAACAGCACTTTCCTCACATCCACATCACGATCGGCGGTAATACGGTGACGCGCCTGCGCGATGTACTGCCGCAGTCACCGTTGTTCCAGTACTTCGACAGTGCCGTCGTCTATGAAGGGGAGACGGCCTTCGTGCAGCTGGTCTCAGCGGTAGGAGCGAAACGGAGCCTTGCCGAGGTGCCGAATACGATCTACAAGGATGAGACCGGGGTCCATACGTCATCCACGAGCTATGCGGAAGATCTTGCAACCTTGCCGCCGCCGGATTTCGATGGATTGCCGCTGGAGAAGTATTTCGTGCCGACGAGGATCTTGCCTTATCTGGCGACGCGCGGCTGCTACTGGGGGCGCTGCGAGTTCTGCGACCATGGCGAAGGGTATACGGCCGGGTACCGATCGAAGAAAATTCAGGATGCCCTCGCTGATATTCAGTTCCTCCGAGATAAATACGGCACGACGCATTTTCATTTCACGGACGAGTCCTATCCACCGGCTTTGTTTCGCAAGCTCACGCGTGGGCTGATTGATAGCCAAATGGGCATCGTCTGGACGACCCACATGCGATTTGAGAAGAGCTTGCTCGATGAAGCGGTGTGGCAGGATGCAAAGGAGTCTGGCTGCAAGTATCTCCATTTCGGCTATGAATCAGGAGTCGAGCGAGTCCTACAGTTGATGGATAAGGCGACGACGGCTGAGGTGATGACGAAGCATCTTCAGCTGACGGCAGAGGCGGGGATCTGGAACCATTGCATGGGCTTCTTTGGATTTCCGGGCGAGACAAAAGAAGAGGCCTGGCAGTCGGTGCAGTTTCTTGAGCAGAACAAGGACTATGTCCATTCGCTCGGGTTCGGGACGTTCGATCTTGGCCGACACAATCCGGTCGCGAAGTATCCAGAGAAGTGGGGCGTGACGGCGTACAAAAATCCTGAGTGGGATTTAGCGCTCGATTATTATTACACCGTCAAGAATGGAATGAGTATTGAAGAGGCTGAGCGTGTGTTTGAACAGTTTGAACGGAACCACAACCCTGGCTGGGATTTGCGGCTCTATACGCGTGAATACATTTTCCTCTATATCTCAAGATTTGGTTTAGGTAAGCTGTCTGATCTTCAATATAAATCAGTGAAAATAGTTGGTGTCACGACCACGCTGGCAGGAAAAATGTAATGAATGCCGTAAGGGGTAAAGGGGTGAGGCGTAAGGGGTGTGAAAGCACTTCAGGAAGTTCGCCTGACGCCTAACGTTTCACGCCTAAGGATTATGAGCGGACTTGTCCAAATCGACGGCTTAGTTCCGATCAAGAAA
This sequence comes from Nitrospira sp., assembly GCA_019636915.1. Classification (GTDB taxonomy): domain Bacteria; phylum Nitrospirota; class Nitrospiria; order Nitrospirales; family Nitrospiraceae; genus Nitrospira_D. The sequence continues at coordinate 21,490 of JAHBWQ010000021.1, forward strand.
GAGGATCGGAAGAAATCCAAGGTCATGCTCCTGTTTCCACCGGAGTGGGTGCCGACGGCGCCGTACCTTGCCTTGCCTTCGCTGACCGCCGTACTGCGCGACGCCGGACATACGGTCATCCAGCGCGATATCAATATCGGGATGTGGGATCACTTCTTCAGCATGGAATTCCTGATCTGGGTCAAGGCACGATTGGGCATGCAGCTCAAGATGCTGCAAGAGAAGGAAAAGGCCGGTGCCCTGACCGAACGAGACATGAATCAACTCGCCGTGGTTGAGCAGGCCCATGAGCGTGATGTATTCGACCTGGCCGACAGGGCTGAAGATGCTAAGCTGATCGTCCGGGGTGAGCGATTCTATCAGGCTGAGTTGTTAGAAGGGGCGCTCAATACCTTCCGTGAGACGATGGCCTATATCTCCGCTGCTTACTATCCTGCGTCGCTCGTCTTCTATCCGATGGAAAGCAACCTGGGCTATCGACCTGGTGTCTCGAAGGAAGTGTTCGCCTGTTTGGCAGACGAGCAGGTGAATGTCTATCGGGATCTCTGTAATCAGCTCGTCCTACCGGAAGTGGCCAAAGAGCAGCCGGATGTCATCGGTATTTCGATCGGCACGCAGATGCAGCTGCTAGCCGGCCTCACCTTCGCTAAGATGATCAAGGACACCTTCCCGCAGATCCATCTTGTTGTGGGTGGCAATGTGATCACGCGACTGCATGAAGATCTCGTGCATCACGAGCGTTTTTTCACGGAAGTCTTCGACTCCGCGATTCTCTATGAAGGAGAGCATGCGCTGCTCTGGCTGATCGAGGCCCTGAACGGACAGCGGTCGCTCGCGTCTGTTCCCAACTTGATCTATCGTGATGCTTCAGGACTTCAGCGCAATCCCGAGGTCTATACGGAAAAGACGCAATCGTTACCATTGCCGGATTTCGATGGGATGCCGCTCGATCGGTATTTCGTTCCGGAACTCATCATTCCTTATCTCGCGACGCGTGGTTGCTATTGGGGACGTTGCACGTTTTGTGACCATGGGCAGGGCTACTTCGATCAGTATCGTGGGATGCCAGCCCAGCTAGTCGTTGACCAGATCAAGGTGTTACGGGACAAGTACCAGTGTCGGCACTTCTTGTTCAGCGATGAGTCTTATCCGCCCGCACTGTTTAAGAAAGTCTCACAGTTGCTGGTCGACCAGGATGTAGGGATCAAGTGGACGACGCTCATTCGATTTGAAGAGACCCTCCAAGACCAGGCCATGTGGGATCTTGCAGCCAAGGCCGGCTGTTGCACGCTCTACTATGGGATGGAATCGGCCAACGAGCGTGTGTTGAACCTCATGGATAAGCATGCCAAGAAGAGCGTGATCCAGCGCAATCTTCAAATGGCGGCGAAGTCGGGGATTTGGAACCATGTGATGGCCTTCTATGGATTTCCAGGTGAAACGTTTCAGGAAGCAATGGAAACCCGACAGTTTGTCCTGGACAATCAGCCGGTGATTCATTCGTTGGAACTGTTCTATTTCGTGGCGTATCGTCATACCCCGATGGTGCGGCACCCTGAGAAATTTGGGATTACGATCCACAAGCAGGAGGAATACGACCTTCCGCTGGACTACTACTACACCTTGAACGATCCGAGCACCCTATCCTGTCTCGATGCGATGCAGCTGTGCGAGGAATTCTATAAACAAGATTTTCACCCCTGGGCCGTACGGGTGAACTCGCGTGAACATGTCTTTTTGTATATTTCAAAATTCGGAACCAACCAGTTGCCGCAGATCTATGCGCAGCAGACGCAGCCGGTGGGATCCGCAGACGGTGTCTCCGGCTTGATTACGTGGCCGGTGGCACAGTCGTCTGGTGATGAAGGGATGTCGCGGGTCACCAGCCACGAGGCCACTTAATACGGCACCTGTGTGATGAAGGCGGGCTGGACGAGAGATGCGTACGGGATTGTGTGCTACCTATTGGGCTTCGTCATCCGGGACGAACACAGTGGAAATCAGCGCGTAGGCGGCTTCGACCGTCTTAGTCATGTCCTCCGCTTTCCGAAACTGTTGCATATATTGAGCGGGGTTATTCGTGAGGCCGGCATAGCGCGAAGGGTTCCAGGTATAGAGCTGGACGCGTTTCGCTCGTTCAAGGTCTTCGACTGTGAAGGGATGGGTGAGGCCCAACACGTCTAAGGCATGGGCGATGTCTTGCTCGCTGATCGAATCCACGGGCGGAGTGTGCCAAAGGGAACGGATTCTGTCAACAAAGATGGGTGACAGTGCTGTGGGAAGAGCCGGTATTTCGGTATGATCGCAATAAGTTCAGGAGGGGCGATGACGGAACAACGGATGTTCAAATTCTATCAAGCCGATGTCTTTACGGCTCAACCGTTCGGTGGCAACCCCGTGGCGGTCTTTCCAGAGGCGGATGGACTGACGGACGACGAGCTGCAGCAGATTGCCCGAGAGATGAATCTCTCAGAAACGGTGTTCGTCTTTCCACCGACCGATCCCACCGCCGCTGCACGATTACGGATCTTTACTCCCACACAGGAGATTCCATTTGCCGGCCATCCGGTGCTGGGCACATTCTATGTCCTGGCTTCTCTTAAACGGATCGCATTGAACGAGGGTGTTACCTGTCTCTTACAAGAATGCAATATCGGCGTATTTCCCATCGAAGTGCACTGTGAGCAGGGACGAGTCGTGCGGGTCGTCATGTCTCAACCGAAGCCCGAGTTTCTCGATCCCATTGAGACGGTTGATGAGGTGTATTCGGTTGGTCGGGCTCTCGGTTTACCGAAACCCGGTGTTGTCGAAACCAACTGGGAACTGCAGGTCGTCTCCACCGGCTTACCGGTGTTGATCGTTCCGGTGCGGACTCTCACGGCTGTACGATCGATCATTCCTGACGCATCTGCGATCACGGCTGTCTGTGAACGATTCGGTGCCAACGGCATCATGGTGTTCACGACTGTGACAGTCGAATCGTTCACCTCAGTCCATGCGCGGATGTTTGCGCCAAAGATTGGAATTTTAGAGGACCCTGCGACAGGAAGCGCCGCCGGCGCATTAGGAGCATACTTAGTTCACCATGGAATCGTTGAGGTGGGGCCGACGACGGATATCCTCATCGAGCAAGGCTACGAGATCGACCGTCCGTCACGGATTCTTGTCCAGGTGGAGTCGGACAATGATGCCATTCAAGGGGTGAAGGTCGGTGGGCATTGCGTCATGGTGGTAGAAGGTACGCTCCGATTTTAAAGTCGTGCTGAGTCATACATGCTCAAGAGGCTCTTCTCGTTCGTTTCCTGACCTTCATACTCTCGAAACGCCCGGGTTGTTCGTTTTTCAAGAATCTGGTCGTTGAGTACATGACGCAGAACGGTTCTAGTGGGCGGTTCTTCCTGCTCCTGTTTTGAGCTCTCCGCGCATTCTGTGCTACTCTTACCCAAGGCAACTTGAGCGTGGCCGGCGTTCATCCGTCGAAAATTCATCCACCAATGGAGGAGAAAGCCATGTCTACTGTCGCACAGATCATGACCAAACGGCCTAAATCGATTGGACCCAAGGTATCCATCGCGAGTGCCGCGAAGACAATGCGTCAGGCGCGAGTCGGATCGTTATTGATCAAAAAAGGAAAGCAGTTCGTCGGGATCGTCACAGATACTGATATTGTACGGCGAGCAGTCGCATCCGGAAAGCCGTTAGGAAAACTGACGGTCGAGAAAATTATGACGGCACCGGTGTGCACGATCGAGGGAAGTGAAGCCATTGATGACGCGCAGTCTATGATGGCTGATCTCGGCGTACGCCATCTCGGCGTCAGTAAGAACGGTGAGATTATTGGCGTGATCTCTGTACGTGATGTGTTGTCATTTTATAAACGATATGCGCAATCGAAAATTTCTGCCGAGATATCGTATGAGGAGCCAAAAATTACGCAGGATTGAGGAAGCGAGAGAAGTGAAAGGTAAGAGGTGAAACGTGACCTCACGGCAAGCAATTACTTGCCAGATGTCAGATCTTTTTTCAATCTGCCTTACTTTTCACTTCTCACTACGTACCTGTTATTTTGACAATTCTTTCACCAGATGGCCGAGTTCAGGCAGGATGAGCTTTTCCATGGCCATTCTGACGGCATGTTCTGAACCTGGAATGGAAAAAATGCACCGCCCTTTGATAATGCCGGCGGTGGCTCGACTCATGATGGCAGGTGATCCCATTTCTTGGTAGGTCAAGAGCCGAAAAATTTCGCCGAATCCTGGAAGCCGCTTCTCCAACATCTCATCCACGGCTTCGAATGTGCTGTCCCGCCGTGAAATCCCCGTCCCGCCGTTGATGATCAACGCTTGGACAGCCTCGTTCGTCATTGCCCGAGCGATCCAGAGTTGAATCTGTGCCGGATCGTCCTTGACGAGATGATATTCAACAACCGTATGTCCCTGGTCTTTGAGCAGCTTTTGAATCAGCTGGCCGCTGCCGTCCGTCTCGGCGATCCGAGTATCGCTACAGGTAATAATCATGCACCCGATCGAGCGAGGTGCATGGATCTTATGTTCATGAACCGTAGGCGCCGTCATAGATGCAGATGATCAGTCATGTTTTTACTCGCCGACTGCAACCACGATACTTGCTCAAGTTCGGGCTCCGATACGTTCTACTTCCATACCGAATCGGGTTTGAGTGTAGCAGCTGGTGTCCCCTTCGTCACGTGTTCATCGAGAATCGTGGCGACGTCCGCTTCCGTGACTTTGGAGTACCAGGTATTGTCAGGGTAGACGACCACAGTCGGACCCTGTTCACAAGGACCGAGGCACCCAGTCGCACTCACCAAGACCTGTCCTGGAGGAACCGCGCGCTGCATCAAGCCCATATTGAAGGCCATGAGCAGTTGTGCTGCTCCGGCTGACCCGCATGATGGCTTGGGATGGCCAGGGGGGCGCGAATTCGTGCAGACAAGAATATGATATTTTGGTTTTGGCATAATCTCCTCTATGTAAGCTGAGCCTCCCGCTGTGTGCAATCAGCCGTCGACTCACAGGTTACTTCGGTCGATATGACTCCCATTGCTGAATGACGCTGTCTGGAAATTTCCACTGCCTCAGCCCTTTGAGTACCCAATCCAGGTAGTGATCCTTTGGCTTGAATTTCCCGATGGGGTTGGCGGCATAGGTGGTGACCAGTTCCTTTTCACCGGTCTCGGTCAAGACTGTCACCTGGAGATGACGGTAGGCTCCCTGCGGGACATCCTGCTCAAACTGATCCATACTGTTCACATCTTCATCCGTTAACTCGAACACGCCGCCCCAAGCTTGTTCACCCTGTGAGGGGACAATACTTGCGAGTCCGCATCGCCATTGGGATGACCATCGACAAAACCTGACGGTGTGATCCGACAGAGTGGCACGGTACAGAAAGTGATGTTCCGGAGCTCGCCGCTGGAGCTGTGACGGATTGAGGAGATCACCGTACAAAAAGAACTTCATACCCTCCACTCATGCGATCCGCACTCTGGTGAGACTGAAATATACTTGTAACACATCGCCTTTTCATCAGACAAGCTGCGGTCCGCACTCTGGTTGGATTGACAGAACCTTCCGGATCTTCCTAAGATGCAGGGCGGCGAAGGATTTTCCGGCACGGCACTTCACCCACCAAGACAGGAAGCCACAGCTGTGACGTTCTTGAGGATTACACAGTGGGCGTCCTCTGATACATCGGCCAGAGCCCATGGGCGGCGTGCCAAAACCGTGGCGGAGGAGGATCCGCTTCGTCTGGTTTCGCCGAAGCCACAAGAAGGTCCACGGCTGCACGTCCTCCGCAGTCGTCTGCTACGGAGGAAGGATCAAGCCGTGAGGCTCTGCACATAATGACTGGTAGCGTGACTTCTTTACGATCGTTCGGCACTCACATCATCCATTACGCCGTTGTAGCCGTGTTGTTGCTCGGTGGGCTGTACTATGTGTGGACGTCGCTGCCTTCGACGGCTCCGTCGAGAACGACCCAAGAGGTTGAAGCCTTGGCCCTCGTACAGCACCATCCGGCCATCGGGTTCCCCTCAATCCTTGATGCCATGAACGAGCACGTTCGCAGCATGAAAGAGCGTGGGCAGGGCGTACGGCTCGGCGAATGGCGTGTCAAACAAGTCGAAGGGCATATCTATGAAATTCGTGTCCAGCTCCGCGATCAGAGTGTGCGCGGCCAATGGTTTGAACGGGAGTTTATTTGGCACGCCCATCTCGATCTCAAGAAGGTGAATGCTGCCTCCTTACCGGCTGATGGTGTCACTCCCAAAGCGCCCGACTCCGACCCACAGTCGACTCCACCGTTCCCCCCTCCGTCCTAGCCTGCGCTTGAGCCGGTTGCCGAGCAACGTGTCCGGCCCTTGAGGCCTCTTGGAGAAGAAGAATTCGACTGGCTTCTTGATGAGTGCACTCTCGCTACCTTGACAAAGATCGGTGGGCGGGAAAGGGAAGGTTATCCATCAGGGACAGCACCTCTGTCATTGAAGATGGACCTTCCGAGGAGCCTTCGCACAGCAGTGATCGGACTAATCAGCTTTTTCTCGGTTAGACCAGATCCCACCGGCGATCAGGGCGAGGATCAGAGCCTGCGGAACAAGACTTTGCATAGTCGGGTGAATACCCAAGAGTGGCAAGGAGAAGAAACGAACATCCGTCACGTCGAGGACGCCTGCCGCTTGAAGGGCGGCGATGCCGTTCCCAACAAAAATCACGGCCATCACCGCCAGAAGGATTGAGGCGACGGTGAAGAATGGCCCGATGGGCAGACGGACGCTATAGCGAAGAATCATACTGCCGATCAGCACCAACAGCATCGCTGCTATGGCGATGCCCCACATGACCGCACTATGCCCGGTTGGCCCGGCCTGTGACCAGAGCGTTTCATAGAACAGAATCATCTCAAACAACTCCCGGTACACGACAAGGAATGAGAGCCCTGCCATTGTCCAGAGCGTCCGGGTGGCCAGCGCACTGTTCAGTTGTTCGCGGATATAGCGGTTCCACGCCTGTGCGTTCGAGCGGCTGTGTAACCACCATCCCACGTAGAGGAGCATAGCCGCGGCCAGCAAGGCTGTGAGGCCTTCCGTTACCTCACGGTTCGCCCCAGAAATGCTGAGCATGTAGCGGGCAAGACTCCACGTCACGATACCGAGTGCCATGGCTCCGATCCAGCCGAGATGGATGTAGGGGAGCGCGTCACGTCGGCCGGTCCTCACGACAAAGGCGACGATGGTCGAAATGATGAGTATTGACTCCAGTCCTTCGCGCAGCAAGATCAACAGTGAACTTACGAATGCCGTATTCGACGATACGGTACCCCCAGAGAGTCTGTCCGAAGCACGATCGAGTAACGTCGCGATCTTTGTTGTCTGCGCGGTCACGACCTCGATGCGTGCCCCATCTGCGATGGCCGTCCGAAGGGCCATCATTTCACGCTCTATTTCCGCACGCAGCGGCGCGTCGACATTGTTCAGCGCGGACTCGATCAGTTCCACCCCCTCGAGATAGGCGGCGACGGCAAGGCGCCGAGCCTCTGCCTGCTGGCCATTGGCGTATGCTACCGCGGCCTCCTCAACTTTCATGCGCGAAACGTTCAACGGCGAGTGCACTCCAGCCTCCAGCGCATGTGGCTGCTGCGTGAGATAGGCGCGCACGGCATCGAGTGACGAACCGGCAACAGCCTGTTGGGCGGGTGTGGTCGTGACGAAGGTGCGGAGGGTGTGAAAATCTGCTTTGCCCTGTTCTTGCAGCCAGAGTTCTTCGCCCTTCGTCACCAAGCGAGGATCGGTTCGCAGGCCGGCGGCAAAAAAGGCCAACGCCCACCGATCGGCTTCGGACAGTTCGCCGAAGGCGCGCATTGGCGTGCCACGTACACCAAGTGTGATGGTGTTGTATAACCCATAGAGGCTACGCTGACGCATCCGAGCTTCATCGTGGAAGTTACGGGGAGCTGGGTCCATTCCCTTGGCCAGCGGCCCATCGCCCCTTCCTTGCATGCCATGGCAGGCGGCACAGTATTGCAGAAATAATGTCTCACCACGTCGGAGGTCCGGAGCCTGACGTGGCGCCACACTGAGCTTCCATGAGTTGATGATGTGAACGAGCAGCTGATTGGCGAGAGTTGAAATCACCTCTCCCGACGCCTTCGCTTCGATCTGGGTCAAAAGTTCGCGTGCCTGCTGCACCAACACATCCTGCTCAGACACAGCGGGTAACTGACCGAGAAGTGTGAGGGCCTGGGCGGCAAAGTCGCGTTGTTCGGCATACTCTTCCTGTTTGATCACCTGACCGTTCTGCACGGACTCAGGATAATCGACGCCGACATAGTCAAGCATGTGGACGATGGCCTGCGCCTTGTCGTCGTCATTCACTTCTGCCAGTGCGAGGCCAGGGAGACTCGCTCCCAGTAGCAGGATGGGTAGCCACCAGTGCAATACCGTGAATAAGAAAGATCGCATGGGCTGCATTACGACCGAGTCTTTGATGGGCTGGAACCGTATGTCTTCACGGTCTGTCGCCGCTCAGAGCTGGCTGAATGTGATCGATGTCAATCGTGACCGGCTGCGTGAGCGTCTCTGTGGTTATGGTTTCGGTCTGATCCTTGTCAAGGATGCCACAACCTGCGAAATAATGAACAGAAGCAGAATGGGCAAATATGAAGAACCACGGCCTGACAGCCGTGGTCTCCATGTTTCATGCTTCGCATGAGCCGCTTCGCGGCGCCCTGCTCTCACCCCCATCCTTCCAGATGGGGTACTCCCGCTCGAATAGACTAAATGAAAGTTGTCAGATTCTGCAAGAGCGTGCCCATACTCACTTTTTGAATGATCGTTCGGTTCGGCCCCTCAGTGTGTTCCGGATTCTTACCTCATTCACGCAGTGATGTTGCGTGACCTTGTGTCGGTCAGCTGAAACGATACGGCTGGGGGGCTTGGGAAGAGGGGAGGGGACAGTATCACTCGGCACAGATATTGGGGCATCTGTCAACAAAATCAATTCGATGAAAGAAACTGCAACTCTGCTGGAAGTCTGATCTCGACCCGACCGTCGATGACGCGCACATCACAGCGAGGCACCTGAAAGGTTGGGTTACCGACGCGCTCTCCGGACACGATGTTGAATTTCCAGCCGTGCCAGGGACATTCAACGTCGGTGCCGCAGACTTTGCCTTCACCGAGTGGACCACCCGCGTGTGGACAGGCATTATCGATCGCATAAAACGTCCCGTTTAGGTTAAAAACAGCGACCCAGACTCCCGCAACCTCCACAGTCCGTCCTGTGCCAGGGGGAATCTCGGAAACGGAAGCGACGGCTATGTATTCACCCATAAGAGATGTCTTCCCCTTCATCGGCGGACGCCGCAATAGGAGCGTCCTTACTTGATTTCATCACAACCTTATGGCATAGAAACAGCTGTGATGTAGCTGGGCCCATCGGACGAGCCTTTCCCACATTCGGGAGCTCGAGTGAGGATGAGGTTGCTGCATGGAAATGACCCTCCTGCTCAATTCCACGTTTGAACCCCTACGGGTTGTACATTGGCAAAAAGCGATCGCGCTCCTCTGGCAAGGGAAAGTCGAAGTGCTGGAGGTCTACGATCGTGAAATTCATGGGATTTCGCTCTCGATCAAACTTCCCTCGGTCATGCGGCTGTTGAAACTGGTGCGATTGAAGGACAGCCATCGTGCCGTCAAGTTCTCCCGCATCAATATCTTTACCCGGGACGGATACTGTTGTCAGTATTGTTACCATAAATTTCGGACGGAAGAACTGACATTCGATCATGTGGTTCCCATCGCCAAAGGCGGGAAAAAAACGTGGGAAAATATCGTGACGGCCTGTTGGCGATGCAATAATCGGAAAAGCGGGCGCACGCCTGAAGAGGCCGGGATGAAGTTGAAAAAGAAACCGGTGAAACCTCGTTGGAATCCCGTCATTACCATCACCATTGGCATCAGGAATACACCCGAAAGTTGGCGTGACTATCTGTATTGGAACCTGGAATTGGATACAGATCCAGCCGGAACGTGACGCGTGCTCGTGGCGAATGAAGCTATCTGCCGTCTCCGTTGCAAGAGAGGTTTCCTCGCCGGTTATAACGTGAGCCTCTTCTCACTCGTGCACCCATCGCAATGTCCTGCATTATAGCCACGCTGTATTGAAAAGTGGAGCGTGAGCCTCAGAAGTTCCTCTTGCATGTGACCCATCCCTTCCTCGATACTAGTCTTTTGGATTGCCATAGGGAGTAGAAATGATGGTTGCCAATCCTGGTTTTCCCTTGGTGTTGGATGTCAAAGGTTGGCCGGTTCTGGTGATCGGCGGTGACGAGGAAGCCTCTGAAAAATCGGAGCGTCTGCTCGAGTCCGGTGCACGAGTTACGGTGATCAGTCCGACATTGAATGAGCCCCTCCGCCAGTTAGCGGCTTCCGGGAAAATCATCCATCGGGGACGTCATTTTCGTGACACGGATCTCGATCATGTCATTCTCATCCTGAATACCGTTCGAGGCGATCGGGATTTCGCGAAGATGCTCATTGCAAAAGCCAGAGAAAAACGGGTGTTACTCTGGTCCGTCGATTACCCTGAAGCCTGCAGCGTCACGATGCCGGCAGTCGTGTCGGCAGGGTATGTTCGTGTGGCCATCAGCTCAAGCGGGGTCGCCCCCGCCCTTTCTGGGTTCATGAAAGAGGATCTGGAACGGATCCTTGATGCTGAATTTATCGAGTTTGTCGAGTGGCTGGGACAGCTACGAGAGCAGGCTAAGGCAAATGAGCCCGATGCCGAGAAACGACGCGCATTACTTCGGGAAGCCTTGGACGGTTTTCGTTTGCTTGGCAAGGTGCGTTACCCCTCCGTATGGTCTGCACGACGCGCGGAAACCGTAGCGAATGCGGCGTCTGGCACGAGCGCGGAACCACGATAAGGAGCGACGATGGTATTGTTGGAATTCAGCATGTCTCCGTTAGGCAAGGGGGAAAGTGTCGGAAAATATGTGGCCCGTTCTCTGGACATCATTGATAAGAGCGGAGTCGCCTATCGCTTAAACCCCATGGGAACTGTCTTAGAAGGGGAGTGGGAAGAAGTGTTTTCGGTGGTACAGCAGTGCTATGAACGGATGAAGAAGGACTGCAACCGTATCTCGTGCACGATCAAAGTCGATTACCGAAAAGGGCATTCCGGCCGCCTCAAGAGCAAAGTCGCCAGCGTTGAAAAAAAGCTCAAGCGGTCGGTCAGACAGTAGACGATCATACTCTCTTTCACCCGGCTGGTCGGTGTCGGTCATCCCGGATCCGTGCCTGCTCTTCCACTAATTGCCTCCCCGAGTTCCCCATCTTTTGATCGGTCTTGCCCTACGGATGTGAGGAACGCACCCTTCGTATTGCAAAGCGTAGGGGGCGTCGATATACTCGCCCAGCCATACGTGCTATTCCGGTAGGAAAATTGTCCTATCAGGCAAACCAGTGACTCGCTCGTCGGAGCACCTTGTGGACAAAGGATCTTGGTCTGTTCATCAACTATGTTGTTGAAGAAGTAAGAAGAGCACCAAGTCTCCGATGAGGGGTGGTACAGCCTGGTAGCCGACGGTGCTGTTAATGAAAGCACGACCCATGTACATGGGCTTTCGACTAAAACGAGCACAAAGCTGCTTGGTGGGGTCACCGTCCTGTGAAGGGATGACACCATGATAAGCAGTACGCTCGACGGCACCGAAGCCAAATCCCTCCCCACGGTTGAACTGTTCCCCAAAGAGAG
>JAHBWQ010000210.1 GCA_019636915.1 Nitrospira sp.
CGTTCAGAATCAGATAGTGTGCAGGGCGCGCCTCACCATCGTGAGAAAACACGGAACGGCTTTGCATGACGGCATGGCCGGTCCCAAGCTGTTGCGTCTGTTCGACGATACGCACCGACTGTGCCCCCGGCTTGCCGGTGGTCCCCGCTTCAATGACCTGCCGAACCTTCTCCGCTTGATGGCCAACGACGACCGCAATGCGGTGATCTCCCACTCGAAGCGCTACGTCGACTGCGTACAACACCATCGGCTGCCCCGCGACCTGATGCAACACCTTGACGTGGTTGGACTTCATCCGCTTGCCCAACCCAGCCGCCATCACGATCACTCCAAGACCTGAAATAGGTGAATCCTTTGCCTGTTGATCGATCATTGACATCATTGCGCTGACTACTCCTGATGATGAGAGCTTCTCAAAAGAACCATAGAGAAACTTGATTTATCCGATCGGCACACCAGCATCCGGCTGTTTAATCTGACTCCACTTCGCCTCCGCCAAGGCCGAGGCCATCGCGCCGGACGGCGTGTACAACCCCCCCGATACAATCAGCTTCATCGCCTCTTCAATGCTGATATCAACGGACGTGACCTCCCGCTCAGGCACGAGCAGAAAATAGCCCGACGTGGGATTGGGCGAGGTCGGCACATAGACATGGATCAGGGTATCTTGCCCCAAAGCCGTCGTCTCACCTTTCGTCATGCCCGTCACGAATGCGAAACAATAATGACCATTCTTGGGAAACTGGATCAAGACCACACGCCGATACGACCCCCGCTCCGAAAAAGAAAGAATATCCATCATGGATTTCAAGGTCGAGTAAATTCCCCGGACAAGAGGCAACCGATTGAGCCAATCCTCCCAATGACTGACGATCTGCCGTCCTATGAAGTTGGCCGCAAACAACCCAACCAAGAAGATCAGCAATACCAACGTCACGATTCCAAGCCCGGGAATATAATGATCGGGTACCAGCTCGGCCATCGCATCGCCCAAGATACCGTCCAGTGCCACAAACAGGGTTTTCAGAACGAGAATCGTGCCCCAAATGGGGGTGACCAGCAGGAGTCCGGTCAGAAAATATCGTCTCAAGGCAGTCTTCAGCATAAAAAATGAGCCCATCCTCAATGGGAGATTGATCCGTGATTCATCTTACCGAGTACCGAACAAGCGTCGCAAGCGTTTTCTTGTTAATTTCAATAGGTTATGCACACAAACGAGAAAGATCTCTGAATAGGTCCCATCTTGCTATTCCCCGCAACCTGACTTAGGATCCGCTTTCAAAAACGTGCACGAAGAAAAGAATTGATGAGTCCTGTCATACAAGAACCTGCTGGAATTTTCATCACCTTGGAAGGCGGTGAAGGAAGCGGAAAAACAACACAGGCCCGCAGACTTTGTGACTGGCTCACAGCACAGGGTCGTCACGTGCTCCACACACGTGAACCGGGAGGAACGCTGCTGGCTGAACGACTACGCAGTCTCCTCCTCGACCGATCCGCTGAAACCATCGCCCCGGAAACCGAGGCGTGGCTCATCCTCGCAGCCAGACGCCAACATGTCGATCATGTGATCAAACCCGCACTCCAACAGGGAATGATCGTCGTCTGTGACCGTTTCTCGGACTCGACCATGGCCTATCAAGGCTATGGTCGTGGATTGGACCTCCGAACCTTGCGCACCATGAACAAGTGGGCAACCGGGAAACTTGCTCCGCATCTCACTCTGCTCTTCGACGTACCTGTCCGCCTCGGACTGTCGCGACGACGTGGCCAACGCTCCTCCCAGAATCGCCTTGATCGAGAAGCGACACAATTTCACGAAAAGGTACGAGCCGGGTTTCAGACCTTAGCCAAACAAGAACCTCGGCGTATGGTTGTACTCGATGCCTCTCTTCCTCTAGAGTCCGTCCAACGGAACGTGACGACCGTCATCACCCGCTGGCTCAACGCCCGCCGCCGACAGCCGCGGCAACGATAGCCCATGCCCTTCACGGATATCACAGGCCACGAGCACTCCATCTCCCTCCTCCAGGCGAGTCTCTCCAACAAGAGACTCGCTCATGCTTACCTGTTCCACGGCGATGCCCACATTGGCAAGCGTATGACGGCCGTGAGGCTGGCGCAGGTTTTGAATTGTGACCGCCCGGTTCTCACCGAGACCCCAGACAGTTGTGGCCGATGCCGTTCTTGCTTGCAGGTTGCAGCGCAGACGCATCCCGATTATTTTGTCATCGAACCCGATGCGGAGATGGCCACACCGCAAATCAAGATCGAGCAGATCCGAGAACTCGAGCAGCAGTTCGTCTATCGGCCCCTTGTCGGCGAGCAAAAAATCTGCCTGATCGACGATGCGGATCGAATGACCATCGGCGCAGCCAATGCCCTACTTAAGACATTGGAGGAGCCTCCGGGCCATAGCCTTTTTCTCCTGGTCACCAGCCGTCTCCATGCACTCCCCATCACGATTCGATCGCGCTGCCAAGCGCTTCGGTTTGCCTCACCGGCACGGACTCAAGTGGAAGCCGCACTGATTCTTAAGCGGGAACTGCCGCCCGACGACGCTCGACTCCTGGCACTGCTCACCGACGGCCGTATTGGAGAGGCGCTCACCACAAACGTGGCAGAGGTTCGCGCACGGCAACAAGAATGCCTGGCGTTGGTGAAACCTGAATCATTGACCTCCAGCACAGCCATCCTGTCCGCATCGGAAGCCTTGGCCAAGTCAGACCGGGCAGCGGAGACCTTACGTTGGCTGACGCGATGGATTCGAGATCTGGTGCTTGTCCTTGTTAATGGAGATCGAGACCAAATCCTTCATCTCGATCAACTCCCCCACTTGCAGCGATTCGCCGACCGAGCAAACACTGATCTCCTCCTGACTCTCTTGACCGATATTGAAAAGCACGCACAGCAAACCACACGACACTTAAACGTCCAAATGGCGTTGGAGACCACGTTTCTTCGCCTGCGCGAAGCGCTCGGGCTTGTCCCAGCCGGAGCCTCGGCCTAGTCAAACACCCTGCCGACCTGATATCTTGCCGTGGTTATGTCGGTCCACAACACGTTTTACATCACTACTCCGATTTACTACGTCAATGATGTTCCGCATATCGGACATGCCTACACCACCGTTGCAGCTGACGTCCTGGCACGCTACTGGCGACTACGCGGACGCGAGGTATTCTTCCTTACCGGGCTCGACGAGCATGGGCAGAAAGTGCAGCAGGCTGCGGCCAAAGCCGGCATCGATCCGCAAGTTCACTGCGACAAATTGGCGCCGCAATTTGAGAACCTCTGGAAGAAGCTGAACATCTCTAACGACGCGTTTATCAGAACGACCGACGCTCAGCATAAGCACGTCGTCCAACGATACCTTCAAGAGCTGTTCGATAAGCAACTGATTTATAAAGCCGACTACTCTGGCTGGTATTGCACGTTCGATGAACGGTTCTGGACGGAAAAAGATGTGATTGACGGCATCTGTCCGGACTGCAAACGCCCCGTTGAGAGGCTCAGCGAACACAATTATTTTTTCAAAATGGGGCAATACCAGGACCGGCTCATCGACCACATCAAGAAACACGATCGCTTCATTCGCCCCGAATCACGACGGAATGAAGTCCTGGGATTCTTGCAAACCCAGAAGCTCGGCGACCTGTCGATCTCCAGACCAAAATCCAGACTTTCCTGGGGCATTGAACTCCCCTTCGATACCAACTACGTCACCTACGTCTGGTTCGACGCCCTGGTCAATTACGTCTCTGCATTGGAATACCTGCCTCATGAGAAATCAGCGGGGCATCGATTCTGGCCGGCGAATGTCCACCTCGTTGGGAAAGATATCCTCACGACACACGCTGTCTATTGGTCCACCATGCTCATGGCGCTGAATCTTCCGTTACCGGAAACCATCTTTGCCCATGGCTGGTGGACCGTCGACGGCGAAAAGATGTCGAAGAGCCGCGGCAACGTCGTGGATCCGAACACAATGGTCGATGAATTCGGCGTCGATGCGTTTCGCTATTTCCTCTTACGCGAAGTTCCCTTCGGCCAAGATGGAGATTTTTCTCTCGCCGGGATGATCACTCGCATCAATAGTGATCTGGCCAACGGGCTGGGCAATCTCTTAAGTCGGACGTTGACCCTCATCGAACGAACCCAAGGAGGGGCGATCCCGACTCCGGTGAACAGCGGACCAGCGGAGCGAGAACTCGAGCAGGCCGCGATGTCTCTGCTTCAAGAAATCCTTCCGCGCCATCTCGAACAGCTGGAATTCAACCGAGCCCTCGAATCGACCTGGCACGTCGTGCAACTGGCCAATCAATACGTCGACAAGACCGCACCGTGGACATTGGCCAAGAGTGAGCGCGATGCCACACAGCTCAAGACGGTGCTCTACACCATGGCCGAAATACTCCGCTGTCTTAGCGTCGCCATCTATGCCGTGATGCCGAAGAGTGCCCAGACAATCTGCGCTCAATTGGGCATTGCAGATGAATTCTCGCAGGCGCTACCGATTGGCACAATCCAATGGGGAGGGCTCACACCAGGGACCGCCATTCGGAAAGGCCCATCGCTCTTCCCACGCATCGACTCGAAAACACAAGGAGCCAAACTCGTGACTGAATCATCTGTCCCTTCGCAACCAGCCGCTGCAGCACCAACGCCCACGACCACACCTGCGCCGCCGGCTTCACCACAGATCACCATCGATGAATTCATGAAGGTTCAGCTGAAAACAGCGAAGATCCTGTCAGCTGAGCGGGTGCCGAAATCGGAGAAGTTGATCAAGCTGCAAGTATCTCTGGGCGACGAACAGCGCCAGATTGTGGCCGGCATCGGCAAGAAGTACGAGCCGGACGCACTTATCGGAAAAACGATCGTCATCGTGGCGAACTTGAAGCCGGCCAAGCTGATGGGCTTTGAATCCCAAGGCATGGTACTCGCTGCGGGAGACGCGGATGTGCGAGGACTGCTCACCATTCAAGAAGAAGTGGATCCTGGCACCAAGGTGAAATGACGAGATCTTCCTTCGTTCCGATTGTACTGCTCGCCTTGCTCGACCTAATTGCTTGCCTCTTGCCTTCAGCCCAGAGCCAGACCCCTCCCGATATTCCGCTCAACGGTCCTCAGCCGACGACCGTGCTGGTGCGGGTTGTCGCACAAGGGGCCATGGTGTTAGGTCGTGAAGTCGGCGGCGCTCGAATCACGATCACCGATGTAACCACCGGCCAGATTCTGGCAACCGGCATACAACAGGGCGAAGCCGGCGATCAGAATCAAATCATGCGCACGCCCCGCATGATGGAAGAGCCGATCTATAGCACGCGTCCTTCCGCTGCGTTCACGACCACCCTACACCTTCAAAAACCGACGCTGGTAGAAATCTCTGCCGAAGGACCATTGGCCTACCCCGCTGCAATCCAGAAGACGAGGACAACTCTCCTTCTGATCCCGGGACAGGATCTGATACAGGACGGCGTCATATTGCACCTCTATGGGTACCTGGTCCAGATCGAACGACCCAAGCCACGTGAGGCCTTGATCGCGCGCAATGATGTGAAGCTCCATGCCTCAGTCAGAACGCTATCGGGTTCCTTGGTTCGTCCCCACGGGGACTGGGACTCGCGAAAGATTCGGATCTATGGGGAAGTCTTGATTGATGACCGAGTCGTCGAGCGACTACAACTGTTCTACGATGAAGGCAGTCGTACCTTTGAAGCCCCGTTCTTCGTCCCATCATTGCATGAAGTTCCCAATGGAATCATCCTGCGAGTGATTGCGACCGATCTCGCAACCGGCAACACCGGGATGGATCAAGTCAACTATCCGGTCCTGAGCGAACATCTCCCTTCCCAATCAGTTCGTTAGCCGACGGCTGAAGAAATTCGGTAGAATCATCCGGCAAGACTTGCCGCGTTACGTCGCCCATGCGACACTGTTCCATATGACGGGACTTGCCTCTTACGCCCATCTCCGATCACGGCTCCAACTGGCCTTAGCCATCAACGCCGTGATTATTGCAGCGGAATTCATCGGCGGCTGGCTGCTGAACAGCATCGGCCTCATGGGCGATGCCGGCCACAATCTCGTCGACCAAGGATCGCTCTTTCTCGCCCTCTATGCGCATCTCCTCACGGCACGACCCGCATCAGAAAGCCGAACATTCGGCTACCACCGAGCCGGCATCATTGCCGCGTTTCTGAACAGTTTCATTCTCTTATTGACCGCATTTGGTATCGCGCTCGTCTGCCTCAAGCGACTCCTGCAACCGGTTCCCGTCGATGGTGGATGGGTCATGGCGATCGCAGCAGTCAGTTTTGTCGCCAATCTAGCCATTGCCCTGTTGCTTCAACATGGGGCGAAAGACGATCTCAATATTCGCAGTGCGTTCTGGCACATGTTGGGAGATGCATGGGTCTCGCTCGGCGTGATCATCAGCGGCGGAGCGATTCTCCTCACCGGATGGACCGTTCTGGATCCTCTCGTGAGCCTGCTGGTGGTCGGTGCAATCGTCCGGGGAGCCTGGCCGATTTTCAAGGAATCGATGGAGGTCTTATTGGAGTCGACACCCCCAGGCATCAGCGCATCTCATGTGGCTGCGACCATGGAAGCCGTGCCAGGCGTCAAAAACGTGCACGATCTCCATATCTGGGCAGTCGAACCTCGGCTGGTCATGCTTACCAGCCACGTCATGATCGAACATCATCGGACTCCGCTTGAATTACTGCAGCTGATCCAGAACCGGATCACGACGGATTTCGGCATCAAACATATGACCATCCAGCTCGAAACCGAGTGCTGCGACCCCGACGACATCCACTGTGATCTCCGGAAACTGACCGAGCACCACCATGAAGCTCACACCTTGGCGCACCATCACTAACCGGTCTGATTTCTTTCTGACGTGACTCCCGGGCTTACCCACCTCCGATCCAACTCAGTTGACATCATGGCCAGAATCGATACACTGAGCGCATGTCTTCCCAAGAGCTTATGGCTCGACCTCAACAGATCGCGCATAACGTTGCTGCGCTTGCCCGAAACATGCTGGGAGCTGATGTGACCGTTATCTGGTTCGGCTCCTGGCCGAGAGGTACGGCCAACCTCCACGCGGACATTGATATCGCCATCTCAGGGCAAACGGCATTTCCCCCAGAGCGACTCGCCGCACTCCGTGACGAGATCGAAGATCTGACGACGCTGCATGAAATCGACCTCGTTGATCTCCACACCGTCGGCGAACGGTTCAAGCAGGAAGTTCTTCGCCACGGGATCCGCTTATGACCACAAGGCTCGACAGCTTCGCCACAGCCATCATGCGTCTCAGTGAAGCACTCAGTGCTCCCACAACGGATCTCT
>JAHBWQ010000211.1 GCA_019636915.1 Nitrospira sp.
TCCATTGGTCATGCCGGAGATTGGAGGGCGTGAATTGGCTAGACGGCTGTTGGATCTCCAGCCTACAATGAAGGCATTGTTTCTATCCAGTTATGATGATGAAACGATTCGGCAACACCGAATCAATCAGCAGTTTGTCCTGCAGCAGCCGTATCGCCAAACTGGGCTGATCGGGAAAGTTAGAGAAATGTTAGATGCAGCCTAACACTCTTCCGCGCGGAGTCTGGATTGCCTGGCTATCGATCCCAGGGCGACCGGCCAGACGCGAAGAACGGTACATCCTTACGCTTGAACAGTCCGATTAACGCCATACCCGCAAGAAATCCACCGATGTGAGCAAAGAAGGCGACTCCACCGCCAGTCGACCCGACACTCATGCCTCCGCTGACAAGTTGGGTAGCGAACCACATCCCTAGAACGATGCCTGCCGGCACTCGGGTCATACCTATTGCCGGGAGCATCACCAATACGCGCGCCCGCGGATAAAGCAGGAGGTATGCGCCCAGTACTGCAGAGATGGCTCCGCTTGCTCCGACCATCGGAATCTCGGAGGAGGGATCAGTGAGCGCATGACTGAGCGCCGCCAGAACACCAGACAGCACATAAAAGACGACGAATTTGGCGTGACCCATGGCATCTTCAACGTTGTTTCCGAAAATCCACAAGTAGAGCATGTTTCCCAGCAGATGCATCCAGCCTCCATGCAGAAACATGCTGGTGACTAGCGTGAACACGGCGGGAAATGCGACGGCAGCTTCTTCTGGAAGGGAAGCGGAGCCGAAGATCACGGATGGAATGGCACCGTACTGAATGGCAAAGAGTTGAGCCGGTTCATCAAAGAGGGTGGCTTGATAGAGAAACACGATGAAACACACGGCGATGAACGCTATGGTCACGAGAGGAGTTAGTCTGGTCGGATTATCGTCATGAAGTGGAATCACAACTGCTCGAGAGGTTATACGTGTTGGCGTCGATCGGTCACCAAGTGAGGTAATTGCGGGTCGTTTGGAGGAGATCCATCGCGGTTCAATGGGACCGAGAACCCTGCAGCGTGGGTATGGCCTCCTCCGCCGAATGACGAGGCAATTGCGCCCACATCCGTCCCATCTGCTCCAGAACGCATGCTGAAATAACGACGACCATCCCGATCGTGCCAAATCACACAAAACGGATGTTGTGGCGAGAGGCGCTCGCCGATCTGGCTTGTGAGGATGGCGCTCTGGACGGACGGAACGACTTCTCCCTGGAAGCTGACCATCACCGCATGTGCTGCAAGTTTTCCCACCAATTCTTGTTCATAGCGAAGAATGGCTCGACCGTCCTGCTCGAGGGTCGATTGTGAAAATCCATCCCACAAGCTGAAGTCGAATGGATAGGAGGCCAATGCCGCGCTGATTTCACGACTGCCTGGTAATGCCCACGTCCATAAATCCTTGTCTTGCACGTACTGAAGCAACCACGGTGCTGGCGTTCGATGAGCCCATTCCCAACTGAGGACGGCTCCGGACTTTGTCTGATCAAAATAGGCATGGGGAAAACCGGCCAGGGTCCGCTCGGCGGTGATATGGTGGTCCAAGATCAGGAGTTCTTTAGTTTCGGCTGCCATTGTCTCCAGAATCGGTCGTGCATAGCTGAAATCAACAATCAACACCCGGCGATCGTTCAGATCGGAAGGCGGAGGCTGGCCGTGTTTCACGGGGAAAAAGTTGGCGTTCGGAAACTTTTTCCAGAGCGCCCAGGCAGCTCCAAACCCATCGAAGCAGTCCGCATGGTACAGGACGATGTCAGGAGGGCCGTGGAATGGTGGAGCAGTTGATATGGGAGCCATAGACTTGAGAGAGGATCCCTATGACCGGTGTAGAGTCAAAAGCCGACTGTACATGGAATCGGAGTGCCTTACAAGTCGTTGAGATGGTGAATCAGTTGGCGGAGCCGCCCGGCGCTGCGTCGATTGAAGTTGAAGACGAGCCGGGGGAGCTCACGTATGGCCGGTTCATCAAGTTCTTCCTGCAGTGGACCACTCTGGTCGAAAGTGCCGTCGGAAAGGAGATCAGAAAAGCGATCCCGAATCTGCTCGAGTTGTTCCGCAGAGATGGGTTGTTTGAGTCGCATTGCCAGTTGCCGCCCCACAAATCGCAGGGAATGATAGCGCCGGTAGAAACGCAGGATGTGGTCCACGGCCATTTCGGCGGAGGTCACAATCGTGAAGAGAGCCAAGTCCTCTTCGTTGATCAGTTTACGACGCAAGAGCTGTTTGGTAATGAATGCCGCCCAATCGTCCCAATAGTCACAGCCGGGGGCCTGAAGACAGATGATTGGCTGAGGATCGCTCTTTCCAGTCTGAGCGAGCGTCAGGATTTCAAACCCCTCGTCATGGGTGCCGAATCCCCCGGGGAACAGCGCAATGGCGTTGGCTTCCTTTTGAAACATCAACTTGCGGGTGAAAAAGTATTTAAAGGTGATCAGCTTTGGGTCATCAGCGATGGTGGAGTTTGGCCCCTGTTCGAACGGTAACATGATGTTGACCCCGAAGCTGTTCTCGCGTCCAGCACCCTCCTGCGCGGCACGCATAATGCCATCGGCTCCTCCCGTAATGACCATGAATCCTTCTCGCACGATGGCCTGGGAGAATTGGTGGGCCAGCTGGTAGTTGGGATCGTCGGAGGGGGTTCGTGCTGAGCCAAAAATGCTCACTTTGTTTCGATCGCGATACCTGTGGAATACCCCGAACGCATGTCGGAGCTCTTTGATCGCGCGGTTGACAATCTTGATATCCAGCAGATCCAACTGTGCCTCGTGCAGCTTCAACAATCCCGCCAAGAGCTCGCGCATGAGTGCGGCGTGGAGGTCGTCTTCCGGGCTGTCGAGTAGCGCACTGATCTGATGGAGAATGTCCTCTCGCGATACGGTGGGGCGGGGTCGAAGCGATGCAGACTTGCTGGCTATTGTCATGGTTGTCCTTGCTAAGTGAATAATAGACAGCTTATCAACGTATCAGGTCCTGGTCAAAGAGTGATGCAAACAGGCGCAGGCTAGGATGTACTGAGCGACGGAGGAAGCTGACCGAGAACCCAGGCTTTGATTCGAGACTGATCAGCAGGAGAAAGGTCGAGAAACTGGACTTCGACGAGGGGCGGCGTGGACAAGACGGATCTGGCCGCACCCGATACGTCCTCAAGGATGGTGTTATTCAACACGGTTCCTCTGATGGTGAAGGGACTCATCGTTTCTGACAGAGAGAACCCCAAAATCACCCTGGATCCAGGTAGTAAGAGCGCGGGAGAGACCAGCGACGCACCGGCGTGACTCAGTTGGGTAATGGTGATCTGGTGGGCGATTCCCGTGCCCTCTGCTTCCAACACACTGATGGTTGCCGAAATATTGGCTGTACATCGCTTGGGTGAAAGTACAAGATCTCGCGCCGTCAACACACCGACCGGTTGATTTTCCTTGGTGACAATGAGGATTGGGGTTCCTGTGGACATCATGAGCGTGGATGCTTCATCGATCGCTCGATCGTACTCAATGAATTGGACCGGACGAGTCATGATAGTCCGCACTTCGACATCGTCTGGTTCGAGTCCCTGAGCCACGACCTTCTTGACGATGTCGGTCGGAGTCATGAGGCCGAAACGCCATTCGGTATCTTTGACCAAAAGGCAGGGCATCCGCTCGCGTTCTAGCAGTGAGGCCGCTTCAGTTACCGATATATCTCCGGGAATCTGGACTACACCGGGTGTCATCATATGTCCAACCAGGATAGTCTGCGGATCCTCTCCCCTCACCCGTTGAATATCTTTCTCTAGCATCGCTCAGCCAGGCCCTCTCTCCTCACGAATCTGCCAGCCTGGCCGCAATGTATGGCAAGTATAGCAGAAGGTTCTCTGAGCCCATGATGGGCCGAAAGCCTTGTCATTCAATGGTTTCCCAGCATACACTAAGCACGAATTATCGCCCTCTTGAAAGGACCGAAGATGGATTGCGGAGTGTCGGCTCATCGAGAATTTCTTCGTCGGGTTGAGGTGATTCCATTGCATGGGTTGGGGTTGTCCGTCGATATCCACTCCCCGGATTTGCCTAGCTTGCGGCGAAGTCTACTCGAACGTCAAGTGCCGCCGGCATACTTCGAAATCTTTCGGAATACGACACGGGCGTTGGCATCGGCGAGGAACGAAATCGCCGATGCACGATTGACCTATCATGGTGAGGGCTTGTGGATTACGCAACCTGGGGTAACGGAGTCCGGACTGTTTCGACAGGCCGTACAGGAGGCGGGCGAACACCTCCACATTCTGGAGAGTGCATGGCTCAATCACGAATGCGCGGCCAAGTTCTTCGCCGGCTACTGTTATGGAACCTATCTGCCGCCTCTCTATACACGACGAAGTGCGGAGGTCGTGGCTCAAAATACCACTGCGGTTCAACGCCAGCTTGATCAACAGGGTTGTTTGCAGAATGGGAGTAGTCCGTTGGTCCTGCTTGAAATGCCGCCGCTCACCTACTTTGTCGCGGGAACATTGCCCATCCCGACGTTTTTTCGGGTGATTTGTGACCAGTCCCCATGTGGGCTTGTCCTTGACATCGGACACCTCTGGACGGTGTATCGCTATACGGGGGCGCACCGGACAATGTCGTTGCCTCGATTCGTCGAGACATTTCTTGATGAATTTCCGATAAACCGTGTAGTCGAGGTTCATGTGGCTGGGCTCGATATCCATGAATCAATTCGGGCACATGCCTCTTTGGTGATAGCAAAGGCCAATGACCCCGCTTTGCCGGCTTGGACAGATGCCCATGGGGCTCCCATCCCACCGGTGTTGTTTGAGATGCTCGATCAGGTTCTATGCCACCCACAGCTGACCAGTCTTAAAGGGCTGGCTTTGGAAGTGGATACAAAACTAACAGAAATGATCGTGGACGAATTTGCTGAGTTCTCGCGACGCTATGCAGCGGTGATTCGAGAGAGAGGTGACGGCGAGAAAATTGCGTTGATCTGTGAAACGAAGGCGACGATGGAATTGGAGAAGTCGGCATCGACCAAGGAAACGCTTGAAACCGCCTATGAGCGCTATGTTCAAGTCTTGTTAGGCAAGGCCGAGCCAAGAGGACCGGAATGGAATCAAGATCCGGTGAGTATCCACGAGTTGGAGCTCTATCAATCCCTGTATCTTCCCTATGAAATCCTGCACTGGAGCGGTGAGGTTGAGGACATGTTTGTGGAATCGTGCCGTCGGCTTCATGAACGAGGAATTGCGTTGGAGGGGTTTGTGGCATTCTGGTTTCGTAACCCTCAGCCGCTCACGGACCTGTATGATTTCTTCTTATTGAAAGTGGATCGATTTGTCGCCTTCATCCATGAGGTTGCCCCAGACGTGGAGACGTTGGCCGCGGCAGAAGCTGAGGGGCTGCGTCAGGCCTATCGCCTTGCGAATGAACCCAGTCAAACTTTGCAATTGAACTGACATGAATTTCTGGCAACATCTCCCTCGACCAATTATTGGCCTGTCCCCTATGGATGGTGTGACCGATGCCTGCTTCCGGTCCATTATCGCTCGTCACGGAAGGCCGGATGTGACGTTTACGGAGTTTACGCATGTTCATGACGTCTGCCGTGGTCCGGAGATCCATTTGGAGACGCTACTGTATAGCGAGCTTGAACGGCCGATTGTGGCGCAACTCTATGGAAAAGACCCGGAGTTGTTCTATATAGCCGCACAAGCGGTCTGTGAATTGGGATTTGATGGGTTGGATATCAACATGGGGTGTCCCTCGAAGAGTGTTGCAGCGTCGGGATCCGGTGCCGGTCTCATCCGCACACCCGACTTGGCACGTTCGCTCATCCAGGCGGCCAAGCGCGGCATCGATGATTGGGTGGGCGGGCAGACGCTCGAACAAGGTGGCTTCAAGCCTGCACGTGTCCAGATCTTTGAACGGATGAACCGACAGCGCGGTGCGCAACCGGTAAGCCGACGAGAGCCTGTGCCGGTTTCCGTCAAAACCCGACTGGGGTATGAATCGGTGACTGTGGAGGCCTGGATCGAGCAGTTGTTGATGGAACAGCCCACGGTCATTTCTCTCCATGGACGGACGCTGAAACAGATGTACCGGGGGGAGGCAGATTGGTCGGCGATTGCGCGAGCAGCTTCATTGGTACAGGGAACCGGAACCTTGCTCTTGGGAAACGGTGACATTCAGAGTCTCGCTGACGTCGCACGACGGGTTCGTGAAACCGGCGTTGATGGTGTGCTCGTGGGACGGGGAGTGCTTGGCGCTCCCTGGTTCTTTCGTCCCAAAGAGTTGGCTCGGGGACAAGCGAGTGGCGGGATGGGACCAGAGTCTGGCGTGCATCCGAACGATGTTTCGCTGGATGGACGCTTTGCGGCCCTGCTTGAGCATGCCCAACAGTTTGTGGGAACCTTCGGGCACAAGCAGTTCTATCGCATGCGTAAACATTTAGGATGGTATTGTAAGGGCTTCCCTCATGCTGCCGCGCTTCGGGCCCAGATGGTGCGTATGTCATCCGTTGAAGAGCTTCAGGCCGTACTCGACGCCTTTCACAAGCGACCGCAGACTATCGCGGATCTGCCGCGCGATGAATCAACCGATGAGGCAAGCATGCTGGCGTCACGATGCAGCTAGTGCTCGCATCCGCCTCACCTCGACGCCAGGAACTTCTTGCCCTGCTCGGCCTTTCGTTTGAGGTGTGCACGTCCGAGTTCCGCGAGCATCCGATGGCGGGATGGTCGCCTCTCGAACAGGCCAAGCACTTTGCTCGAGAAAAAGCCCGTTCTGTCGCCCAGGTGCGTCCGCAAGATTTCGTTCTCGGCAGTGATACCGTCATCGAGCTCGATGGGCAACTGTTGGGGAAACCGCTCGATCTTGTGGACGCCCGCACCATGCTGAGTCGGCTCGCTGGCCGTTGTCATCACGTCCATACGGCTGTTTCGATCTGCTGTTATGAGCAGGGGATCGACAGAGTCGAGGTGGATACAACGTGCGTGATCATGAAAGCGGATGTTGATTGTGCCTATAGCCGGTATCTTGCTTCGCAAGAGTCATTGGGAAAAGCCGGGGCCTATGCGATCCAAGGACTTGGCGGAGATCTGGTGGAGCGGATCGGCGGCGACTATACCACCGTGGTGGGTCTACCGCTGAAGCTTGTCGCACGTCTGTTACAGTCAGTCGGGTATCCCATTTCGGTCGATATCGAGGAACTGTATCATCGCAAACCCTATGCGAACTGGAGTCGCTTCGCGGTGTGATTGCAAAGGCCGGGCGGTTCCCCTACAATGCGCTCCAGTCGTCAGATCGTGGCTATTCATCAGGGGCGTATTTCCACTAGAGAGA
>JAHBWQ010000212.1 GCA_019636915.1 Nitrospira sp.
CCCTTCATTAAAAAGCGATCGATCATCAATCAGGTAAAACCCAGCGTCGAGATCAATCTGGCGAAATTTCGGGCTGATCCGGTCTACGACACGATGGCCATTTGGAGCAATTGGGATACGAGAGGTTGGGTCAAGCTGGATGTGTTGGCGCGAGCACTACAAGTCGATACGAAGTCAGGCAGTGGGGAGCAGGTCGCCGAGATGTGGGAAAAGCGGCAGGGGCGTGAACTGGCGCAGTATTGTTTACAAGATACCTATGTGACCTATGCCTGTTACTGCCGCATGAATTTTCGCCAGCCGCTCTCCAGAGAAGTTGTTCTGCTGCAACCGGAGTTGTACGACGTCGTCTGATTCGACTGGTTTTCAGCGCGTCCGGCGCGCTTCCGCGGTTTTCTTTCTTGGTGCCGATGGGGCTGAGGCCTTACTGGCCTTCAAGGCTTTGATTTCCTCCGTCCGTTGCTTGAGTTCCTTCTTTACCAGCGTGGTTTCTTTCTTCAGCGTTGCAATCTCGGAGTCTTTCCGTTTGTTCGCCTCTCGTGCCGCTCGGAGCTCGTCCAGCTTTTTATTGAGCAATTCATCAGTGCTCAATTGCAGTGCGTCTGGTTCGGTCTTGGCCTGGGCCGAGGCTTCCGAAGGATCAAGAAGGGCCGCACTCTCCCGCGATGGGGTGGCTTCCGCAATTTGGCTACTTGGTATTGCCGAGGCGGGGTCTTTTGATCCGTCGGCTACGACAACCGATCCCGGAGCCGAAGCCTTAGCAACGGCCTGGTAATCGATCACCATGGTCATGGTTCCCTTTCCCATTGCTACAAAGGAAGGAGCCTTCTCGGTACGAGCCGCAGAGGCAAGGGCGAATTTCATCCCCTTGCTCGCTTGAGAAGGAGCGATGGTCAGATAGAGGGAGCCTTTGTGTATATAAAGGGTGCCCGCTGTGGGTTCAGCGCCTGACCCTGCCGATGAAAACACCTTGAAACCGACAATCTGCTCCGGTTTCGCGTCTGATAAACCTTGGGCTAGCAGGGGAGCAAGAAACTCGGCGTCTTCATCGCTGAATACTCTCATCGGCTTGCTGCCACTGGCGGGCATGTTGGATAACGGTTTGGTGGCGTCCTCGGTTACCACTCCTTTGATGACCATTCGGATGGTCGTCTGGTCGATCGTCGCAGGGTGGCTCGCCTCAAACGACCAATCGGCGATGTCTTTGAGATAGACGGATCCTTTCGCGGTTTTCAGAACCGTGGACTCTCCTGAGAGCGTGGAACATCCGGTCACGATCACGTTGAGGGCCAGAAAGACGCCAACAGACTGGGCACTACGGAGGCTCAACCATGCATGCATAGGAGGTCTCCTTCTGCGTGTACTATGCTCAAAAAATATCATGACTCTGGGATGAGGCCTATGAGTTTTTGTATTTCCGAATGCTGAGCTACCAAATACCGAGACCCATGAGCACCATGCCTATGGCCAGCCAACCGACTACCCCGACAGAAATGATTGCTTCGAGCGTGATACGAGAATCGGGCTGGGTGGGGCCAGGCTTTGGATCAGAATCTTGAGGTTTCATGGCCGTTGCTCACCACTCCGGTACAGAAAAAGATGGACGTCGAGAGTACAGCAAGGTCCGTGCCTTCTTAGCGCTTGTGGAAGACAGCAGGGGGTGGTCTGCGATCAACTACAGTCTCCGCCGATGGGCCGATGGTTTGAACAGGGAAGGCTTGAGTAGGTTTTGTGTGGGGTAAGCAAGAATCTGTTCGGAGAGTCATGGGGTTAGCACGGGTTGAATAGTCAAGTTGGGAGAGAGTGAGGGAAAGGTACTGAGTGAGATAATGGTTCCTAAGGGCAGAGAACACGGGAAAGGACGGAGAAGGAGAAGAGAAAACTTGTCAGAAAGCCGACGGGGATCCTGTCAGAAAATGTTCGTCGTGATCAGTGGGTGTACACAATTGTGCGTAAAGTGAGAGGGCAATTTGGTTGCCATTAGTCATCATTCTCCGTACAACGTCGCGGCTGAGGCGTCAAAGATGTGCTTAGTCATAAGTGTGCCTGGCTCAGAATGGCCGGTGTTTTTATCCCAGACGACGGTGATGTTGCCGTCGGTTTTTCCCATGCCTTGGGTCGAGGAACGGGTTGCATCGCCTTCAACTAAAACCTCTACGGCTTTCCCGATATAGCGACGGTTGCGCTCCGCGGTAACGGCACGTTGAATCTCCACCAGCTTGGCGACCCGCTGGCCCTTCAGTTGATCAGGCACGTCGTCGACATATTTTCGTGCTGCGATCGTATTTTTCCGCTCCGAGTACTTGAAGATATAGGCCGAGTCGAGCCGGGCCCGTTCCACCAGGTGAGCCGTGGCCTGGAAGTCCGCATCGGATTCGGAACAGAATCCACAGATAATGTCCGTGGTCAGAACGACATCGGGGACGATGGATCTGATCCGATCCACCAATGCCAGGTACTCTGTTCCCGTATAGGTGCGGCCCATCATTTCGAGGATCCGATCGCTTCCCGACTGCAGCGGGAGATGAATGTGCTTGCAGATCTTTGGATGGACGGCGATGGCCTTGATCAGCGTCGGGGGAAAGTCTTTTGGATGCGGAGAGGTAAACCGGACTCTCTCGATACCCGGCTGGTCTGCGACGGCGCTGATGAGCTGAGCAAAATCCCATTGCCCGTGGCGGTAGGAATTTACGTTTTGTCCCAGCAGCGTAATTTGCTTGAATCCACGTGTGGCCGCATCACGCGCTTCGAGGAGGACAGATTCGGGATCGCGTGATCGCTCACGCCCTCTGGTGTACGGGACGACGCAAAAAGAGCAAAAGTTATCGCAGCCCCGCATCACGGTGATCCAGGCGTTCACACCGTCGTTCCGATCCGGCATGATGTTTTCGTAGGTTTCATATTCCGATAGATCGAGGGCGAACGCTTTCTGCCGAAGTCCCTGTTCTTGTGCGTCCAGCGCGCTGGTCAGCAACCGGGGCAATTGTCGGTACGAGTCCGGGCCGGCCAAGACGTCAATGAGCGGTTCTTTTTCAGCCAGCTCGTTCTTTAAATTCTGAGCCATGCAACCAAGCACACCGACGACGAGCGGGCGATGCTTCTTGAGGGCTTTGAGCTCAGAGAGGTGGGAGTAGATCTTGGTGTGGGCGTTCTCTCGAATCGCACAGGTATTGACCAGCACCACATCGGCTCGTTCGCGGTCTTCCGTAAAACCAAACCCCTCTTGTTTCAACAAAGACCGGACCAACTCACTGTCAGATTCGTTCATCTGGCAGCCGAAGGTTTCGATATGAACTTGGGGAAGTGTCTTGACCATCATAGAAGCACCAGGGGCGCGTTCATCGGCGTTGGGGGCGATACGAGATCACCAAATACGTAACGGTCTGCTGCAGCGGAAATCGTGACTGGCTTAATGTGGTTTTCCAGGTCGCCGGAATCTCTGACGGCAACTTTTGTAAAGTTCGGCGTCGTGCCGAAGCGATAAGACCCTCTGGTGCCGGATTCAAACAGGACGGAGACCGTCTTGCCGATCTGTGCGTTGTGAAAGACCAGTCGTTTGGCACGATCGAGATCCAGTAGAAGAGTAGTGCGTTTCTTGATCGATGCGGATGGGACCCGCTGTTTGATGCGCAGTGCTGCCGTCCCTGGTCGCGGGGAATAGGGAAAGACGTGCAAATAGGAGAAGGGGAGGTCTGACGCAACAGCCACTGTATTTTTGAACGCGGCTTCAGTCTCTCCGGGGAATCCTACCATCAGATCAGTTCCGACCCCGAGGTCAGGAATCTTCGTGAGGGCGGTGTCGATCAGCTTTCGGTACTCTTTGACTGTATGGCGTCGGTTCATGGCCCGTAGGATCTGATCGTCCCCACTCTGCAGGGGAATATGGAGGTAAGGACAGAGCTTATTTGATGAGGCGATCAGATCAAGCAATTCGTCGCTGACAGTGGTTGGCTCAATCGATGAGATCCGGATGCGCTCAAGGCCGTCAACTTGATCGAGCCGGCGAAGTAATGCGCAAAAGTCGTTGCCGCTGTGAACATTATACTGCGCGATATTCACGCCTGTTAGGACGATCTCCCGGTAGCCTCGCGCCACCAAGCCGTCGGCTTCGCGCAGAATGTCGTCGAAAGTTCGGCTGCGCTCGTGCCCTCTGGCGAACGGGATGATGCAAAAGCTGCACATCGCGCTGCAGCCGTCTTGGATCTTCAACAGAGCTCTGGTGGAATCCGGTTCTGCAAAATGGGGCAGATCGAAGTCTCCACGCGCAATCGTCTTCGTGTAATGAATGTCCGGGGCCGATCGCTTCCGCAACTCATGAACGGCTGGGAGATAGGCCGGCAGGTCGAGCTTAAATTGATGTCCGACGATGAGATCGATGCCGGCCTGACGCTTGAGCTGTTCCATGCCGGTTTGGGCATAACAGCCGGTCACGGCTATGAAGGCATGGGGAGAATGCTTCAGCGTCTTCCTGATCAAATATCGCGATGTCCGTTCGGCGTCCTCCGTCACGGAACACGTGTTGAGGATCAGTACATCGGTGGGTTGGCCAAATTCGACGAGGTCGAACCCCTTTCGACGGAGGCCTTCCCCCAGGATCGAGGTTTCGGCTTGATTCAGTCGGCAACCGAGCGTATGTAGAGAGGCACGGGTTGTTCCCATAGGAGTGGCATTATAGGGTGGCCGTGCGCAATCCAGCAAGGTTGCCTTGCTCGCGAGGTCGCTTCTGCCCCTTGCGCTCCGGTGACTGAGTAGAGAGAACAGAGTCATCCTGTCTGGGTGTGGTGGATGGTGCGGTTGCTTGCCATTCTATCCGTTTCGCTGTGGCTTTTAGGGGGCACTTCCACGACAGGGTGGGGGAAGGATGCCCTCCCAACTGAACCAGATCTCAGCTCTCGCGTCGATGAGCTCTATGATCATGAAGCCCGTCTGTTCATTCTCCTCTATTCCCTGAAAGGCAACGGTCAGATCGATTATGTGACGGGTCGACTGGTTCAGGAGTATTCGCGCAGCAGCTACGGCAATCCCGTGTACCAGACAGAAGTTCAGCCCTTGTTCTACTGGTGGAACCACACGATGTGGAGCGATCCTGAGCAGGACGGGGTCAACGGCAATGAACGGGTCTACCAGGAGAACACTGAGTTCGACCTCTCGCGGTATAAACCTTGTCTGTTCAACGGACAACCCTGTTAGCAGGATGTTGAAAAAGTCTCCCAGCGGCGTTCTCGCGTCGCTCAAGGTCTCAACGTACCAACCACGTACGCCTCCGTTCGCTCGCTGCGGCCTTGCTGGAAGGCCTTTTTGAACATCCTGTGCGCGATTTGCATTCAGTCTATGGCCTCCAAGATTTCGAGACTTGTCGGGAATCAAAGTAGGTTGTCAGCAGCCTGTTCGCTACAGTGCCGACCAATAAGTTCCTTACCCGCGTGTTTTGTGATTCTGCTGAGTTGCCGCGGGTAGCGATGGTATTCTGCGTTCCAGCTGAGGGTCTGCTTGCTGCTCAACGGCCAGTCTCATTCAGTCTGCTCTCGCAAAAGTGAGTTTCTGTGACACAAGGCTCGTCCAATTTGGCAGCGTTGTTCAGCCAGCGTCTCCTGGTGATGTTGCCGTTGGGGTTTCTATCCGGTCTTCCGCTCGCGCTCACATCGGGGACTCTCCAAGCCTGGTTGACGGTTGAGGGCGTCGACCTCAAGACCATCGGGATTTTTACCCTGGTTGGCCTTCCCTATACGCTGAAGTTCCTCTGGGCACCGGTGATGGATCGTGTGGTACCACCGTGGTTGGGGCGGCGTCGCGGCTGGATGGTCCTCACACAGCTCTGCGTAGCAGTTGCTCTCGGGCTTATGGCCCTGACCAATCCGAAGCTTCACCCAGGTTGGCTCGCCGCCTATGCCGTGCTCGTCGCGTTCCTTGCGGCATCCTTGGACATCGTCTTCGATGCCTATCGAACGGACACGCTCCAGCCTCACGAGCGCGGATTGGGCGCAGCCGTCTGGGTGAATGGCTATCGAGTCGCCCTTTTGGCATCCGGCGCCGGGGCATTGGCGTTCGCTGATTATGTCGGTTGGCAGATGACGTATCTGGCGATGGCAGCCATCATGGTCGTCGGAGTGGTTATTGTCTTCATCAGCCCCGATCCGACGTTCGTCGCCAATGCTCCGAAGAGTCTTAAGGAAGCAGTCGGGGCACCCCTGGCGGAATTCTTCTCTAGGCCCACGGCGCTGGGATTCTTGGCTGTGATCGTCCTCTACAAACTTGGAGATGCTTTTGCATCCGCACTGCAGACGGCCTTTCTGATTGGAGGATTGGGATTTTCTTCAACCGAGGTCGGCGCTGCAAAGGGGCTTGGGATTTTTGCAACATTGGCGGGTGCCTTTATCGGCGGGATCTTGATGACTAGGTCCGGACTCGTGCGATCGTTGCTGACCTTCGGTGTCTTACAGGCTGTTTCGAACCTTGGCTTTGTCGTGTTGGCTTTGATGGGGAAACATGCTGGTGCGCTGACGGCAGCTGTCGTGATCGAGAATGTGACGGGTGGGATGGGGACGGCAGCATTCGTCGCGTTGGTCATGTCGCTCTGCGATGCGCGCTACACGGCGACGCAGTTTGCACTGCTCTCTTCGCTTGAGGCGTTGGGACGAGTGTTTGTCGGTCGTCCCTCAGCAGATATCGTCGCTCTGGTCGGATGGACACAATTTTTTGTCTTGACGGCAGTAGCAGCCTTGCCGGGCCTCTGGGCCGTGTGGCGAATCCGGCGTTCCATTGAGCCGGATCAGAAAACTGCTGCACAGACCTCTGTCATGCAACCTGCTGCCTCACCGATTATTGACTGATTAAGACAGTCGTCGCTGGAGGAAGAGGACGAAGATCATGAGGGTTGGCAGCGGGGCGAGGATAAAGGGCACCAGCCAGAGCCAGACGTTCTTGCCGCGGACGCGCCCCTGGTCGATCATCCAGACAAACAGCCAGACCAGTAGGCAGGCATAGTTCAAGATGATCCATTGGGTGGTGTGAGTCTTGAGGACGCTGGTGGTTTCAGACGGACCTTGGAGGAGGAAGACTCCTAACAGCAAAACGAATGCACCTAACAGGCCTCCGACAAGTTTTTTGCTCCAGACGAACATAAGCTCCTCCAGACTCGATAAGACTGTGTGAACTGAATCTGGGCTAAGCTAATTGGCCCGACAATTGTTTGTCAAATCAGAGCGGTCGCCTTCACTTTCCTGACGATGCAAGGGATTTAAGCAGGTTATGAGTCTTCCTCGATTGAGTATGATAGTTCTAGTACTTGCCGGAGCAGTCGGTTTGGCTTGGTCTAACCCGACGATGGATGATTATCTGCGCTTTG
>JAHBWQ010000213.1 GCA_019636915.1 Nitrospira sp.
TTCCGTCCGATCAATAAGCCGCCGCGCACGAACAGAATCTGGAGATCGACGGCTGCGCCTTGCCTGGAGAGGCCGATCACATCTTGATCAGCGGCGGAGATTTGCGTGATCCGTTGTTTTTCCAGCATCCGTTCGATCTTAAAGAGGCGATCGCGGAGTCGTGCGGCTTCCTCGAATTCCTCCCGTTCCGCTGCGGCCTCCATGCGTGTCCGAAGATCATCCAGCAACTCGTGGTCTCGCCCTTCAAGAAACTGACGGACTTGTTTGACGATCTGGTGGTAGTCAGCTTTTGACTGGTTTCCGGTACAGGGTGCCATGCACCGTTTGATTTCGAACTCGATGCAGGCGCGATCGGCCGTTCCGTTGATATCGATGGTGCAGGTCGCGAGCGGGAAGACGTGTTTGATAACTTTCAAGGTCTCTCGCAGGGCGTTGGCTGGTGTGTAAGGCCCATAGTAGAGGGCCCCATCTTTTTGTACACGGCGGACGATCGATAGGCGTGGAAAATCATCTTTAATCGGCAACCGCACGTATGGATACTGTTTGTCGTCCCGCAACACGACGTTGAAGCGGGGTTTGTGCCGCTTCACCAGGTTGCTCTCGAGAATCAGGGCTTCGAGCTCCGATCGGGTGACCATCGTTTCCAGATCAGCCACTTGATCGACGAGAAGGCTGGTCTTAGGGCTGTGGTCAGCACTCTTCTGGAAATACGATCGAACCCGGTCGGCGAGTACCGCAGCTTTCCCGATGTAAATGATGTCTCGCTGCTCGTTCTTGAACAGGTACACGCCGGGACTCTCCGGCAGATGGGCAAGTTTGGATTGGAAATCCGATGAGGCGGCCATCAGCTATGAGCCTTCAGGTAAGAGCCACAGTGGGGTGACACTGGACATTGTACGGCGTGAAAGGATACCGAGCAATCCAGAGACTTCCAATCAGCCTGCTGGCTGACAGTTGTTTGCTGAGTGCGTGCTACTTCAGCGAACGGATAAACGATGGACTGAATGTACCCCGAGCCACTTCAGCCACGGGCCCTTTCATCGTGAGGCCGAAGTTCGAATCGACGTCGATATTCAGTGTGCCTCCCGGCATCTTTACCGTCACGGGGCTCTTGACCAGTCCCAGTCGTACTGCGGCGCTGGCTGCCGCGCAGGATGAAGAACCCGAAGCTTGCGTCTCTCCGGCCCCTCGCTCCCAAATCAGAATGAAGATTTCTTTTGGTCCAGTAGGAACTGCGAGCTGCACATTGGTCCGTTTGGGAAAGAGGCTATGGTTCTCCAAGGTCGGCCCAAGTGTTAAGAGCTCTTCACGTGCCCAAGATTGTCCCGCTGGCTTAAAGACCACGCAATGGGGATTCCCAACGCTCACGCCGGTGAACGTCAGACTTCGCTCCGCTGCCGTAATCGGCTGCTGAATCAGCTCTGGTACATCGAGCGTGCAGGGAAGTGCCGCCGGGTTGAAGGTGGCCTGGCCCATTTCGACTGTTGCGGCACTGGCGTCGCCATGGCGATCCACGTGTAGGGTGATTGTGACCACTCCGCCCTTCGTGTCGACTGTGAAGTGTTTCTTTTTGGTCTTCCCAGTCGCATGGAGGTATCGGGCGAAAATGCGCAGCCCATTCCCTGACTTTTCCGCTTCGCTACCGTCCGGGTTGAAAATACGGAGCCCAAAATCAGCCTTCTTTGAGGGGACCAAGGCTAAAATCCCGTCACTGCCGAGTCCCCAGTTGCGATCGCAAATCGCTTTGATGGTCTTGGGTGTCAGCTTGAACGTCAGTTCCTTGGGATCCATCACGACATAATCGTTGCCCAACCCGTGTCCGCGGAAAAATCCGTTTTTCATCCCTGCGCTCCTCCAGATATTTCAAGCGTCATGCGTTATTCGAAGCGAAGAGGGTACTGCCTGGAGAGTCGTGTCGTCAATGTGGGAGAAAGATGGACCATTTCACGGGTTCTGTGGGCTATACGATCTTCATTCCAACCGGTCGTTCGATCAGCTCGATTTCATAGCCGTCTGGAGCGTCGATAAAGATGAAGCGGCTGCCGGAGGAAGTCTTGGTTGGGCCATCGGTGATTTTTATCCCCTGGGCAGTAAGTGAGGCGATCGTCTGCTCGAGACTGTCCACTTGAAAGGCCAGGTGCACAAGATCTTCCTGGACCTTCACCGGGCCGCTTGGAGGAAAACTGGTCAGCTCGATCAGTTCGTCGCTGTTGGGCACTTTCAGGAAGGCCAGATGCGACCCGCGAGGCGATGTTTTCCGCTCAATCACTTCAAGACCCAACACGGTCGTATAGAACCGGATGGTCTCGTCCAGATCACTCACCCGCATGCGGGTGTGGAGCAGCTTCTTGACTCGCAAATCGGTCATTGGTCACTCGTCACGAGAGGAGCCTGTGCTGCGTTAAATTTAGCATTGGCCGATGACCAATACCTACTGACCTTTTCCTCTCGCTGGTCCCGCCGTCTTGCGGAGGAGGATCTCTGCGCATCCAGGGATAAGAAAGTTTGGCATGGGGCCGATTTCTTGGTAGCCCTGTTTCTTGTAGAAAGCCCTGGCGGGTTCGTTGAAATCCGATACACAGGCAAAGAGGTTCTTGGTTCTCTTAAAGACCAACTCCTCTATGTGCCGCAACAGCTGACCGCCGACTCCCTTCTGACGAGCCCATACGGCCACCCCCAGGAGCTCAAGATAGTCGCCCAAGAGAAATTTCTGTTTCACGATCGCAACGCCTGCCACCTGTCCGTCACGTTCAGCGATGTAGCAATCTCGCCCCAGAGGCAGAGGACAGAAAATACGACTCCAGTCATCTGCCCCATACCGAAGGGTATTCCAGGGTTCAGAATCACTCAATAGTTGGATGACTGATTTTCGATCATCCGGCACCATGGTTCTGATGGCTGAGGTTGTCATGGAGTCGAGGATTGACACTCCAATAGTTCGCTTACGGTCATCGGACGAAGTTTTTTGGCAGGGAGGATCTCACGTGTGAGGTGTTCGATGACCCGTCGAGTCTGTTTGCCCTTGCCGTTGGCATGAAACACGATGATGCTGCCGGGCTTTGTGCGCTTGGCAACTCTGGTCAAAATTTGCTCCGCGGACAATGTCGGATCCGGATCGCCGGATTCGATATTCCATTGGATAAACTGCAAGCCCAACATGTTCACCACGGCCACCGTGACATCATTATATTCCCCATATGGTGGACGAAAGAGGGTGGCGTCATGGTTGTAGCGCTCCTGCAGCAATTTGACGGGGCCGAGGATCTCGGTACGTTGTTCCTCGGCGTCGTGCATGGGAAGGTGCGCGTGTACCTCACCATGGGTCCCAACTTCAAAAAACTCCAGACTCAGGAGATGGTCGACTTCCGTGTCATGTTTGACCATCCACTTGCCGGACATGAAAAAAGTGGCCGGGATACGGTGTGTGATCAGATAGTCCATCAAAGGTTGATCATAGCCGGATCCCTTGCGCACCGGGCAGAGATCAAACGTCAGGGCCACACCTGGACAGGTCGGTGAACCCGTAGTGATGACTTGGGCAAAGATGGAGGGCGATGGCATAAGCTCTAGAGCCATCAGGGAGAGAAAGCCCAGCAGGGCACGTAGAGGACGTCGTTTCATGAGGGCTAGTATACATGAACACACAGAGAAGATTGACCCCTTCCCCATTCCGCTGTTACCGTGTCCTCTATGCAGATACGTTCGTGGGAAATCGGACGTGCCCTGGGTATTCCCATTCGAATCCATCCGTCCTGGTTCCTGGTTTTTCTCCTCGCCACGTGGACCCTTTCGACTGACTATCTACCAGAGAGTCTGCCGGGGCTTAGCCCTGGACGCTATTGGGTGATGGGTGCCGTTGCGGCGGTGCTCCTCTTTCTGTCCGTTCTCCTGCATGAGCTGGGCCATTCCTATGTGGCGCTGTACTATCGTATTCCGATAGAGCAGATCACACTGTTTCTCTTTGGTGGTGTGGCGCACATGCGCCAGGAAGCCCCGTCACCCAAGGCAGAATTTCTCATTGCGATCGCCGGACCGGTCGTCAGTTTTGTGATCAGTGGAAGCTGTTTGGCCCTTGTCGCTCTGGTCGAGGCGATTCAACAGGACCAGGCACTTCGCGGGGTGGCGATGCTCGGACTCTTGTTGGGCCTGGGGAATCTTCAGCTCGGGATGTTCAACCTGATTCCCGGGTTTCCTCTGGATGGAGGGCGAATCCTACGAGCCGGCTTGTGGGCCTGGGGGAAAGATTATTATCGGGCGACAAAACAAGCCGCAGTGGCGGGTCTTGGGTTTGGGCTGATCTTTGTCCTGTGGGGGCTGCTGCGAATCCGCCAAGCGGCAACGGGTGAACTGGATTCGTCGATGGTCTGGACGGGGGGATGGCTGGCCCTGATAGGAATCTTTCTTTACGTCGCGGCGCTGGCGAGCCGGCGCCAAGCGGCATTGCGGCACACGATCTCGGCGGTAAAGATTCAAGACATGATGGTGACCACAGTAGTGTCGATTCCTTCCCACACGACGCTCGATGAGGCCGTGAACCGGTATTTTCAGGCCTATGGCTACGGGGGATTTCCTGTCGTGGACGATCGGCGTCTGATCGGACTGGTGACCGTGGCTGACATTCAGGCGGTACCGGTGGCCATGTGGTCCTGGCGTCGGGTGGATCAGGTGATGCGGCCCTTCTCGGACTCGATGGTCGTTACGCCCGATGTTCCTGCGGTTCAGGCAATGGGGTGCATGGCTCGTGAGGGGTGGGATCAACTCATCGTCGTGCACAATGGAGAAATTGTCGGGCTTGTCACGCATTCGGCCATCGTTCATTTTCTGCAGCTGCGCGGGGCGTCCAGCCGGTGATTCTCGGTAGGTACTTTCATTATTGTCGTCGCAATAGTTCCGCTAACGGCCGTCAACCGGTGTCGGAGGCGATGGCCAAGGCATCTGCCTGAGGTTGTGCGCGACTATGCCACCGAAGAGGAGCAGTCCAGCGGAATAATAGACCCAGAGTAATAAGAGCACGACCTCGAGCAAAGATCCATAGAGCCGCGCGTAGACCGTCGCAAAATCCCCATAATTGATAAACAAGAGCTTGGCGGCAACCCACAGCAGGCCGAACGTCAAGGCGCCGGCCATGGCGTCTCGCCATCGCGGACGACGTCGGGGCACAAGACGATAGAGCAGGCTGACCGTCAAGAATGCGAGCGCAAAGGGGAGCGTATAGGTGAGATGAAAATCGTGCGCGGCTAAGGCGACAAGGTCCAACCCCCAGAGCCGAGGTGCGTAGGCCGTCAACAAGGTAATGGTTTGGGTGGCCACGTAAGAAAGGAACAGCAGGAGGCCGGTGGATCCCAGTAACGCAATGGAAATTGCCGTGGAAATGAGCGGGTGACGCTTTTGCGTGCTTTGAAACACGACATTGAGTGCATAGTCGAGCTCATAGAAAACGAGTCCGCCAAACCAGAAAAAAGACAGCAGCACAATCCAGCGAACACTGTCCAAAGAACTGATCCGATGAAGTTCTTGCGCCAACCGCTCACCCAACGATGGAAGAAAACCCTTCAGGAAACTGAGCAAGAACTGCTCCCCGATCACGTTCTGGCTCACCAGGAAACTAACTCCATAGAGGAGGAGGAAAACCAAGGGAAACAATGAGAGCAGCGAGAAAAACGCCAACGCCGCAGCGAGGCTTGGGCACCCGTGGCGCAAAAACGATGTGACCGCCTCACCCAGAAATCGGAGGACATGCATAAGGTCCTGCCGGCAAACAGCCGGAATACGGACGGTCTTACTTCAGCGTCAATACGGCATGCAGAGCGAGATTGACGAGTGGGTTGGGGTAGATGCCGAAAATCACCACTCCGGCGACGGCGCAGGCTAGAACAATGGAAAGGGCTGGAGACATGACCAACCGAGGAACAGGATCCGTTCCATCACGAGGTTCCCGCATATACATGACCATGACGACCCGGAGATAGTAATACGCTGAGATTGCAGCAAATATGAGGGCAATGACCGCCAGCCAGGCCATGCCGGCTTCAACGGCGGATCTGAAGACGTATAATTTTCCGATAAAGCCCGCGGTCGGTGGAAGGCCAGCCAGCGAAATCATGAAGACCAGCATGAGAAGCGCCGCGAGAGGATGGCGTTTGGCCAGGCCGGTGAAATCCTCGATCTCCTCACCCTCAATCGTCCCTTTTCGGAGCATTGCGACAATGGCGAATGCACCGAATGTCATGAATGTGTACAAGGCGATATAGAGCAGAACGCTCGCGATACCCGACGAGTGCTCCACGCGTCCGGCGGCGACCACACCAATGAGCGCATAGCCGGCATGCGCAATGCTCGAATAGGCCAGCATCCGCTTGATATTCGTCTGGACCAGGGCGACGACGTTCCCCACGACGAGAGTGGCAAGACAGAGTAAGAGAAAGATCGCAGCCCAGTTGGCTTTGAGCCCGCCCAACCCTTCCACAAATACACGGAGAAACGCGCCGAAACTGGCGGCTTTGGATGCCACGGCCATGAACGCCGTGACGGAAGTCGGGGCGCCCTGATAGACGTCCGGTGTCC
The DNA here is from genome assembly GCA_019636915.1 of Nitrospira sp. Lineage (GTDB taxonomy): Bacteria > Nitrospirota > Nitrospiria > Nitrospirales > Nitrospiraceae > Nitrospira_D. The sequence goes on from JAHBWQ010000213.1 coordinate 6,565, forward strand.
ACATATGAAACGGGACGACGGCCAGTTTGAATCCGAATCCCACTGCCAACAGGATTGTTGAAAACAGCAGCAGTGGGTCAGTGAACCCCTGGGTTGTAATAGCCGAGGCAATCGCTGGGAGTTTTGTGCTGCCGGTCGCTCCATAGAGTAGCGAGATGCCATAGAGGAGGATCCCGGAGGAAAAGGCACCCAATACAAAGTATTTTGCCGAGGCTTCAAGCGAGCGAGGTTCTTCCCGTTTGAGACCAGCCATAACGTAGAGGGAGAGCGACATCAATTCCGTCCCGAGATAGATCGTCAACAAGTCGGCGGCGGAGACCATGACCATCATGCCGGACAGCGAGAGCAGAATGAAGCCATAGTACTCACCAAAATACAGCCGCTCCTCCTTTAAGTAGGAGTGGGAGAGTAAGATTGTCAGTCCTGTGACGAAGTACAAGAGCAGTTTCCAGAAAGCGCCATAGGCGTCGATGATGACAAGACCGCTAAAGATCGAGGTGGCTGTTCCCATTTGGGAGGCCGTGAGACCCATACAAATGGCAATCGTTCCCAGGCTGAGCCATACCAAGCTATCCTTATCGGATGCGCGAAGCACCGGGTCGAGGACGAGCACAATACAAGCGGCGGTGACGACCAGTAACTCGGGGAGGACGAGAAA